>JBGTOF010000122.1:0-18773 GCA_041742695.1 Elainellales cyanobacterium
CAGTAGCGGCTCTCTCGCTCCAAAAAGGTCAACGTCCATCCACGACTCTCACTGGGGGGGAAGGTTCTCGCCCACGCGAGTGTAAAGCTCATCTCCTTCGAGCGTGATCTCGCTGCCCTCAGGCGCGGGGGGAGACCAATACTCACGCTGACGGGCTAACCGCTCCTCCCACCGCAGAATGGTGGCATGGGACTTGTTGTACACTCGCCCGGTAGCTCGAACACCCGTCCCTTCGGCACGGTTATTGAGGGCATATTCAACAATGTTGGACGGCGTTCGAAGTCGGGCCATAGGCGTTCCCGTGCGTTCGTTAAAGTTGTGGGTGCAACCCCGGCACCGGTAGACCTGCACAATCTGGTTATCGTGCAGACGACGAGTCCCATTCTTGACGACGGTTTCGCTCTGGCAGTGGGGACAACGCATAGGCCAATAACTCTCTACGCCTACATTCTATCCATCATCCTTTAACTGACCAGTGCCGGCGGTTGTCAGGGCGTGAGGTCAGCAGACCGTAGATGTAGCCCCTATCGTGGTCGCTTACTCTGCCACTGAATAGGCACCACTCATGGATACAAAGCGCTTCGACCCAGAGCGACATCTGGCGGAACGTGGCCCAGAGGTCGAGGGGAATCACCAGGCAGCGGTCTTTCACCCTTGTCCCCGGCACAGCCACAGTCCGGCTGGCCACCTGGTTATAGGCTTGGGGCTTCTCAAAAATGCTCCACTCGCCGGGGCCAGCGTAGCGGATTGGCATCTCGATGGTTTTGGCGATGGATGCGATCGCCCTCTGGTAAACCTCAATTAACGCCTGGGGGTAGCGCTGGTGTTTGCGGGGTGAGCGCAGTTCGTTGATTAGAAAGAAGCCATCGGCGGGGTTCTTTAGCCCCCCAATCACTTGCTCCCACTGACGCCTGAGTTCGGTTAGCGCTTGTCTAAAGGCCATATCGTTGATGGTCTGCCCTTGGCGCTGTACTCGCTGCCCCTGCTGGATGGGGTCCTTGGGGTCTACGAAAGGCCAGTAGTAGGCGATCCAAAACTCGGCCAGCAGCTAGAGGGGCACCGCCACATCGCTCTGATAGGTTATGAGGTCGGGGTAGGTCAGCACCACATCGTTGATGGCCCGCAGCAGCGCAATTTTGTAGCTCGTTACTTTCGTATCGTGCTTGAGGATGGTGCTGATGACCTTATCTGAGGCGATATCAACCATCCAGTAAAAGCCTAATTATTCACCTGGGGTACCATCCATAGTAACCGTATGACAAATTACTTGAGCAATTAGTTGTATTGTCGGCAGACTTAAAGGTGAAAACCATGGCTTCAAGGAAACTGCAATGGTTAATTCTGCTTTCAGCAGGGCTAGGAATTTTCCTTCTACTTGTTTTTTCAGAGCTAGTTGCTAACTGGCTGGATGGTTTTGCATTTCTTAAGGTTTTAGATTCCCTTAGCAAGCTTGGTGTTCTCATCGCTGTTGTAGCCTTTCTTTGGGAGATGCCAAAGCGTGAGGAGCGGGCTCAGTTAGAGAAGCGAAAAGCGCACTTTGACTATTGGAAGGCGCTTGATATGGCAGCTTTGACAGCTTCTTCAAACCCCAACGTGGTAGATACTTCCACTAGCTATGCTAGGAAAATTGCGTTGGAGAATCTTGCCCAGGATAGAGTTTCACTCAGAAATATTGACGCACCCTATTCAGACTTAAGCCGCATCAATCTTATGGGGGCTGAATTAGTCGGAGCAAATTTGGAAGGAGCAGATCTGCGTGAATCAAAATTGCGAGAAGCAAACCTTTGTAAGGCAGACTTAGGAAAAGCTAGGTTGTACGGAGCTGATTTAAGTCATGCTCAGCTTGATTCAGCCGATTTAAGAGGTGCTTTGTATGATCATAAGACTCTTTTTCCAGCAGGCTTCGACGCTGAAAAAGCCAGGGTTCATCTGATTGCACCAGGTTCCAACCTATCTGGCCTAGATTTATCACGTTCAGTGATGTGGGGTGTAAACCTTGAGAACGCAATCCTTGAGAGAACAAATCTTGCTTATGCAGCTTTGCAAGGGGCTAACTTAAGTGGGGCTAGATTAAAACGAGCGAATTGTGAATCAGCAAAATTTTGGCAGGCTACTTTAGCCGGAGCAGATTTAACAGGTGCTAATTTGAAAAACGCTAAATTTTAGAGGCACTAAGGGCTTAGAACTCCAACAAATTAGATCTGCTTTTAATTGGAAGCTAGCCCAGTATGATGATGAACTTAAAGTATTGCTTGAGGTGAAAGCCACACTATAGAGAGTATTCACGTTAGTGGGTTGCGTAGCTCTAGACCAATAAATGTAGAGGTTGCCAGCGAGTAGGTCCGCATAAGGGTCTACAGATAGAGGATCTGCATGAGTCTGCTCTATAGCCCGCTTAGCCGCCACAATCTGGGCGGTATAGGAAATGGGGTCAGTGGAAGTAGAGGACACGGGCGAGAAATTTAGTAGCTGGTCTCTACAGTCTGGCCTGAGCGGTGTCCCGCTGTCTTACAGGACTGTCGTGCCAAACCTTCACAGTGGGCACCTCCCCCCAGTGGGTCGTGTACCGCTGGGAGAAATAGTCTGACCGCATAGCCCAGGTGGGCTTGAGGCCCATTGCTCCAAATTTGATGGCATCGGGGCTGAGCTTGCGGTTGAGATTGTCCATCGTTGCCATCAGGCGATCACGTTTCTCAATATCCACCTGGGCAGCAAATAAGCTGCCCTGCACCTCTCCAACAGGCGTTAGCTCAGTGGCGACAACCTTGGCCTTCAGGTACTCATATCCCGGCGTAAAGGCCGCTTCAGCCAGCCTAATGGCCTCGTGGATGAGCACAGCGGTATCGTTGGTGGGTTGGTCGAGGGCCACAGAGCGGGCAGCTCCATACTGGTTCTCGGGGCGATAGTAGCTGGTCCGCATTGAGACAGTAAAGTGACCTGCCAGTAGGCCGTCGGCCCGGAGCTTTTCAGCACAGCGGGTGGTGTAGGTGGCCACCGCCTCTTTGATGTCTGATAGCTCTGTGACCAGGTGGCCAAAGGAACGAGAGACAATCCGCATAGTGACCGGGGCGGCCACCGGCTCCATCGGGAAACAGGGAATGCCGCGCAGCTCTAGAACCGTTCTCAGACCCAGCACTCCAAATTTCTTCTTGATCACTCGTTCATCGGCTTGCTTAAGCTGAAGCACCGTTTTGATACCCATGCCGTTGAGCTTAGCTTTGAGGTTTTTGCCAATGCCCCAGACCTCGCCCACGTCGAGGCCAGCCAGCACAGCGTCTGGGTCGGCCAAGGTTTCAAAGTTGAGCACGCCATTCAGGTTGGGGTAGCGCTTGGCTTCGTGGGCCGCTAACTTGGCTAGGGTCTTGGTTTTGGCAATGCCGACCGATACGGGTATGCCCGTCCACTGCCTGACGGTGGCGCGAATCTTGTAGCCGTAGTCGGTCAGGTCGGCTTTGGTGAACCCATGGAGGCCCAGGAAGGCTTCGTCGATGGAATACTGCTCGACCTCGGGGCTGAAGTTCTGGAGAGTTTGAATCACCCGGCGCGACATATCTTTGTAGAGCACAGGGTTGGATGAGAAGGCGTGGATCTTGCCCCGGTTCACTAGGTCTTGGATGGAGAACAGCGTGGCCTGCATGGCTACCAGCGGCTTGGCTTCAGGCGATCGTGCGACAACACAGCCATCGTTGTTAGAAAGCACTACCACCGGCTTGCCCTCCAGGTCAGGGCGGAAGACCTTCTCGCAGGAGGCAAAAAACGAGTTGCAGTCTACCAAGGCAAACATGGCTAGAGCCTATGAAGGACAGAGGGTTACAGCATTAGAGGTAGTGAGATATAGATGCGGTAGTATCCCCATACTATCCTCTGCGGTGGTCACTGTCCTGCTGTCCTATGAGACTGTCTTATCGTCACCAGGGCCAAAGCTTGGGCAATTGTCATTTGAGCCTTTGCGATCGCACGAAGCCGTGATCTTCATCAGCGCCAATGCCCTGTTGCCTCACGGCCTGGCTCCAGAACTATCACCAGCCCACCAATACCGCCGTCACCCAGCCAATCGGGCATTCAGGCGACTATTAATTCATCGAGACAAGCCCCCGTCACTCAGGAACCCCCAGCTATGCAACTTTCCTTCCTCGGCAAATCCTACGAAACCTCTGCCCCTGCTATCGATGCGATTTCAACCGGCGAAACGGCAACCTTTATGGGCCGTCCCTACGCCCGCAAGCAGTTCACCGTGGCTCAACGGCAGCAGCCTGCAGAACTGACCTATCGCGGCGTTCACTACAGCCGGTAGAGCCTAGATTTCCTCCCAGACGACAACGACCTCAACACTCCTGACTACCCCGCTGGCGACAGTGGGATTTTTTGTGGCTCAGACCTTTCGAATAAGAGTAGTGACCACGCCCCAGATTTCCATATCTAGCGTTTGTCCTGGTTCCCAGCCTGTAGCAGGCAATAACTTGCCGTGGTGCTTTTGGACTCTGAGGACTTGGAGCGCACCTGCGATCACAGCCACCACCAGGGAGCCATCTTGGGCCGTTTGGGAGCGATCAACCACCAGCAAATCTCCAGGCTGTACATCCTGATCCGCCGCCATATCCCCCTCGACCTGCATGAAGAAGGTGGCAGCGGGGTTGTGGATCAGGTGTTGATTGAGGTCTAGGCTTTGCTCGATGGCATCGCCGGGGACAGGGAAGCTCATTGGCCGATTAACTAAATAATTTGGGTCAACTCATCGTTACTACCGCCGCATTAACCCCATCATGGAAGCACTTAAATCGTGAGATACCAGTTTTTCGTGATGTAGAACCATAGCCGACATCATTAGGAGGTTTTGCTCGCTACGATCTCGGTCTGTCATTCCCGTGGAAACGGGAATCCAGTCGAGAGCCGTTACAAGCTAGTGGATTCCCGCCTACGCGGGAATAACGGCTCTGTCCTATCTGAGTGGCTATAGCTATACCTGCCTGCTCTTCCCACTAGAAATTGCCATTAAAGCTACATTTCATCGCTTCTTCAGAATAACCGCTTCAATGTGATTTTCAGTTCATGAAGCCTTGATAAAGTCTCCGTATTTATACGATCACTTAAGGTCAGCTTTACCGTTACTTCATTTACATCTGGGAAAGTTAGCCACGAACAGTTCAAATCATGCGCAGTTAGATTATGTCCTGCGGCGACTGTGGAAGTAGCTCTCGTGGTCTTCTTCGGCGTCAGAGAGAGCTGCGAACGAGTTGGTGAGAGATCGGGTCGAATGTCTGGTCTGAGAGGATTTTCTGATTTTCTCTGAAAACAGTTATTCTTTGCAGCGCGCTCACTCAGAACTGTTGCCAATCGCATCGGCTCAGGTGTCAGCCATCCGCTGGCCCAGCTTCTTATGCTGTTTTTTTTGATTACCCAAGAGGAATTATGGCTGAGTTCACTTTGCAGCTGCTACACGTCACCGACCAAGAGGGTGCAGCACCAGCCCTCATTGATGCCCCTAACCTTAGTGCCGTCCTCAATGCCCTAGAGGATGATTTTGAAAACACGCTGATCCTCTCCTCCGGTGACCTTTGGTTACCGGGTCTCTTCTATTCCGCAAGTGCTGAAGTCTACGGATTTGAGAATGAAGTGGGCGAGTTTGAGGGCGTCTTTGGCATTGCCGATGTCTTGATTAACTCTGCTTTGGGATTTGAGGCCGTCGCCTTCGGTAACCACGAGTTTGATCAAGGCACGGGGGCCATTGCCGCACTTTTAGCGGCAAACCCAGACATTATGGGTCCTGGCATTGGGGAAGCGGGCTACCCAGGTGCAGCATTTCCCTACTTGAGCGCCAACCTTGACTTTGCCGCCGATCCCAATCTGGCTGACCTGGTGGTTGAAGACGGGCAGGATGTCTCAGAAATTCCGGGTAAGATTGCCAAAAGTGCCATCACGATGGTGGGCGGCGAGAAAATCGGGATCATCGGAGCGACAACGCCGACATTGCCGACGGTTTCTTCTCCGGGCGATGATGTGGCGATTAGCCCCGCTGACCCTGAGGATTACGATGAACTTGCGGCCATCATTCAGGCCGAAGTCGATGAGTTGCTAGCGAATAACCCCGACCTGAACAAAGTCATCTTGCTAGCTCACATGCAGGTGCTGGACATTGAGGTGAATGAGTTAGCGCCCCGCTTAACAGGCGTTGACATCATCATTGGCGGCGGTTCCGATACGATTTTGGCGGATGACACTGATCGCCTGCGCGACGGCGACGAAGCCGGTGGGCCGTATCCCATCATCCAAACAGCGGCAGACGGCAACCCGATCGCGATCGTTAACACGGACGGCCAATATCTCTACGTGGGTCAGCTCGTGGTTGATTTTGACGCTGACGGCATTCTCATTTTAGACAGCATCGATCCGCTCATCAGCGGTGCCTATGCTACCGATGAGGCAGGCGTGGCCGCGCTCGATGCCGAAGGGCTGACGGATCCGGTCATTACCGAAGTCATCGCTGCGCTCAACGACGTGATCGAGGAGAAAGAGCGCAACATCTTCGGGATTACCGAGGTCTTTCTCAATGGTCGGCGCTCTGGCGGCGGCTTAGATGGTGTCCGCAACCAAGAAACCAACCTGGGCAACCTGACTGCTGAAGCAAATCTCTGGTATGCCCGTCTATTGGATGAAGCGGTTGATATTTCTATCAAGAATGGCGGGGGCATTCGGGAAAGCATTGGTGCGGTGGTGACGCCGCCGGGAGGGACCGAGCCCGTGCGCCTGCCCCCCGAAAGCAACCCCCTCTTTGGCAAGCCGGAAGGGGGCATCACTCAGACCGATGTTGAGAGCGTTCTCGCCTTTAACAACGGTCTCAGCATCGTGACCACTACCGTTGCCGAACTGAAGGCGATTCTGGAGCACGTCGTCAGTGAAGCGACCGCAGAAAACATCAATAGCGATTTTGGTAGCTTTGCTCAGGTAGCGGGCATTCAGTTCAGCTTTGATATTGCTTTTGAGCCGGGCAATCGGGTGCGATCGCTCACCCTGGTTGACGACGCCGGCGACGACACCGAAGTTTTGGTGCAAAACGGCGAAATCCAGGGCGAGCCAACCCGCACGTATCGCCTCGTCACGCTCAACTTCCTGGCGAATGGCGGCAGCGGCTACCCCATTCCCCAGACTGATCGGGTCGACCTGATTGAACAGGATGCTTTTGACCAAGACCTCGCCGACTTTGCTGAAACGGGTTCTGAGCAGGATGCTTTCGCTGAATACTTAGCGGTGTTCTTCCCGGCGGATAGCGATCCGGCGACGCCTGCCTTCATGATGGCAGATACTCCGGTTGAGGAAGACGAGCGCATTCAAAATCTCTTCTTCCGGGAAGACACGGTGATCGACGGCGCGGTGCCGCCAATTGGGGAGCCTGAAGGGCCTGACTTCTCCGATGGCTTTGAGGGGCCGTTCTCTGAAATTGGTCGCCTGCTTTTGACAGAAGGGGCAGAAATCAACGCTTTTGACTCGGCTTCGGCCACGCTGTTTGTCGTCTCTGGGGGCAGCATTCTCCAGGCGGTTGATCTGAGCGACCCGGCGAATCCGGTGCTGAGTGAACTGATTGACCTCGGCGTGTTTGGCGGCGGCGTCAACAGCGTCGCGATCAAGAACGGCATCGTGGCGCTGGCCGTCGAGGCTCGCACCGCTACCGATGATGGCTCAGTCGTTTTCCTCACCACTGATGGCCAATTCTTGGCGCGGGTAGGCGTCGGTGCGCTGCCTGACATGGTGACCTTCACCCCCGATGGCAGCAAGGTGCTGGTCGCCAACGAGGGCGAGCCGAACGCCGACTACTCCATCGATCCGGAAGGCTCCATCAGCATCATCGACCTCAGCAACGGTGTGGAGAACGCCACGGTCGTCGAGGCTGACTTCACCGCCTTCAACGGTCAGAAAGCGGAACTTCAGGCGGAGGGGGTCAAGCTGTTCGGGCTAGATGCCACCGTGGCGGAAGATCTGGAGCCAGAGTACATCGCCGTCTCCCCCGATGGCTCCACCGCCTGGGTGACGCTGCAAGAGAACAACGCGATCGCGGTCGTAGACATCGAAAACGCCACCGTTCAGGCCATTCTGCCCCTGGGTGTTAAGGACTTTGGCAAGGGCCAGCCGGAACTGACCAACTATGAGATCAGCAATCGCGGTCCCATTTCCAATGGCGGCGATCCCCTTGTCACGGCGACAGGCGAAACCATCGAGCTGGGTGGCTTCTCCGGTCTGTTCTTCGACGGCGTAGCGGAGAACGGCAACCTGAAATTCCTGGCGGTGCCCGATCGCGGACCCAATGGCGATGTTACCGATGGCAATCGGCCTTTCCTGCTGCCCGACTACCAGGCTCGCGTCGTGTTCCTGGAACTGAACGAGAGCACAGGCGCAGTCACCCTCACCGATGAACTGTTCCTCACCCGCGCCGATGGCACCCCTATCACCGGACTGCCCAACATTCCCAACGTGGATGAGCGCGCCGTGGATGCCGCTGGCGAATTTGTGGACCTCGACTTCCTCGATGGGTTTGACGAGTTCGGCACCGACTACGATCCCCTCGGTGCAGACATGGAGGGCATCGTCCGCGCCCCGGACGGCACCTACTGGATGGTGGACGAATACCGCCCTGCCATCTACAACTTCGACACGGACGGCACTCTGATCAACCGCTTTGTCCCCACTGGCACGACAGCACTCGCGAACGAACTCAACCCCGATGCTGACTTCGCCCCCGGCACCTTTGGCACCGAAACCCTCCCCGCCGAATACTCCAACCGTCTCGCCAATCGTGGTTTTGAGGGCATGGCCCTGGATTCCGACAACGGTATTCTGTACGCCTTTATCCAAACGCCCCTCAGCAACCCTGATCGCGACACGAGCGACAACTCCACCGTCATTCGCATGTTGGGCATCGACCCCACCAGCGGCGAACCTGTCGCAGAGTACGTCTACTTGCTGCAAAAGCCCGACATTGGCAACAATGTGGACAAGATCGGCGATGCGGTCTACGCGGGCGACGGTAAGTTCTTCGTGATCGAGCGGGATTCTTCCCTAGAACCCACCGCCCAGAAGTTCATCTTTGAGGTCAACCTGAAGGGCGCAACCAACGTGCTCGGCGAAGACTTTGACGGAGCCACCCTGGAACAGCAAACCGCTGATAGCCTCGCGGCCCTGGGTATCAATCCCGTCAACAAAATCAAAGTCACCAACTTGCCCTCCCTCGGCTACCTGCCCTCCGACAAGCCTGAAGGCTTGGCCTATCTGCCCGATGGTCGCCTTGTCGTGTTGAACGACAACGACTTTGGCTTAGTGCCCGGAGCCGAAGCGGTCGAACTGGGCCTCATTGACTTTGATGGCAACCAGCTCGACGCCAGCGATCGCGATGGCGGCATCAACCTCCGCAACTGGCCCGTGTTTGGCTTGTACCAGCCCGACTCCATTGCCAGCTATGCAGTAGACGGCGTGACCTACTACCTCACCGCCAACGAAGGCGATGCTCGCATCCGTCCCGATGGCGATCTCGAAGACGCTGATGGCAACGTCATCTTAGAAGACGGCGAAATCTTCAATGAAGAGAGCCGTATCGGCGATGACGACGTCGTGCTCGACCCCGAAGCCTTCCCCAATGCCGAAGAACTGAAGCAAGACGAAAATCTAGGCCGCCTCAATGTCACCAATACTCTCGGTGACATTGACGGCGATGGCGATTTCGACCAGCTGTTCAGCTACGGTGGCCGCTCCTTCAGCATTTGGGATGAGAACGGCAACCTGGTCTTCGACAGCGGTGACGACATCGCCAACATCACCGCCCAGCTCACCCCCGAACTGTTCAACGCCAACAGCGGCAGCCCTGAACAGTTTGACGAGCGCTCTGACGACAAGGGGGCCGAACCGGAAGGTCTCACCGTTGGCCAGATTGGTGACAAGACCTACGCCTTTGTCAGCTTAGAACGCGCTGGCGGTGGCGTCCTGATCTACGACATTACCAACCCGTTTGCCGCAGAATTCGTTCAGTACATCCGCAGCGACGAGGACATCTCCCCCGAAGGACTCACCTTCATTTCTGATATCGACAGTCCCAACGGTGATAACCTGCTCATCGTCGCCAATGAAGTCAGTAACACCCTCACCGTTTACTCCGAAGGCGACGGGGGCGATGGCGATACTGGCACCACATTCATATTCGACATTCAAGGGGCGGGTCACATTTCGCCTCTGGTGGGCGAGACCGTGACTACTGTGGGCATCGTCACCGCGGTCGAGTCCAACGGGTTCTATCTGCAAGATGCTGAGGGTGACGGTGATATCGCCACGTCCGATGCGCTGTTCGTTTTCACAGGGAATGCTCCTGGTGTGGCTGTCGGCGACGAGTTGAACGTGATGGGTACCGTCTCCGAGTTCACCCCTGGCGGTGTCGATACGGGCAACCTGTCCACCACGCAAATCAGTGGCAACCCCACAATCGCAATTCTGTCCTCTGGAAATGACCTGCCAGCAGCGACCATCCTCGGTGCAGGAGGCCGCATTCCGCCCAACGTTAGCATCGACGATGACGCTTTCGCCAGCTTTGATCCGGAAACTGACGGGATCGACTTCTTTGAGTCGCTGGAGGCCATGCGCGTCACCGCTCAAAATGCAGTGGCGATATCTAACACCAACCGCTTTGGCGAAATCTTTACGGTGGTTGACGGGGGTGACAGCGCGACGGGCATCAGTGATCGCGGCACCCTCAACATTAGCCCCGACGACTTCAACCCTGAGCGGGTGCAGATCGATGCGGACAGCGATATCCTGCCCGACTTCGAGTTCCCCCAGGTGGATACGGGCGCGATGTTGGGCGATGTCACCGGGGTCATCTCCTATGAGTTCGGTAATTTCCAGATCAACCCCACGGAACCGTTCACGCCCATAGCGTCTGATCTGACGCCCGAAGTCAGCACAATCGTGAAGGGCGACGACACCCTGACCGTTGCCTCCTACAACGTCCTAAACCTCGACCCCAACGATGATGACGGCGACACAGACATCGCCAGCGGACGGTTTGCGGCCATCGCAGAGCAAATCGTCAGCAACCTGAACGCTCCCGACATCATCGGTCTGCAAGAGATTCAGGACAACAGCGGCTCCGTCGATGACGGTACCGTGGCAGCGGATGAAACCTTGCAATTGCTGGTAGCAGAGATCGCGGCGGCGGGCGGTCCCCAGTACGAGTTCATTGACAATGCCTTCATTACGGATGGAGCGAGTGGTGGCCAACCGGGCGGCAACATCCGCACTGCGTTCCTGTACAACCCAGAGCGGGTAGGTCTGGTAGACGGTTCGGTGCAGCCCGTCGGTGACCAGGCCGACGGGTCTCCCTTTGTCGGAGCGCGTCTGCCCCTAGCGGCGACTTTTGAGTTCAACGGCGAAGCGATCTCCATCGTTAACAACCACTTCTCGTCTAAAGGCGGCAGTGCGCCGATTCTGGGAGTGGAGCAGCCCTTCGAGCAGCGGCAGGAAGATCCCAACGTCAACGGCAGCTTGAATGAGCGCCGCGTTCAGGCTCAGGCCGTGAACAACTTCGTCGATGACATCTTCGCTGACGATGCCGACGCGAATGTGGTTGTCCTCGGTGACTTGAACGAATTCGAGTTCGTCTCGCCGCTGGAGATTCTAGCGGGCACCGTCGAGAGCACCGATGATGGATTTGGCATCGAGTCCACGGGCGCAGCCGCTATCCTCAACAATCTGGTAAACACCATTGACCCTGATGAGCGGTACAGCTTTATCTTCCAGGGCAATTCCCAGGTGCTCGACCATATCCTGGTCAGCGACAGTCTGTTTGCCGGAGCCGAGTTCGACTTCGTCCATGTCAACGCTGAGTTCGCCGAGACCGATAACAGCGCTAGCGACCACGAGCCCATTCTGTCCAGCTTCAACTTCAGCGGTAATCAGGTGATGCCTGTTGAGGAATTGCTCGATCTGACCGGTTTCGATGGCGAGGTCACCGCCAACGTCATCCTCAGTCGTGAAGCCGCCTTCGACAACCTTCTCCAGTTCTATGAAACGGATGCTGAAGGCGCTGTCGGTGGACTGCTCCCCGGCGAGGCAGGCTATGAAGACGCAGTGCGCCAGAACTTGATTTCAGGGCTGGAACTCTTTGTCGAAAACCTGACGACGACTAACACCGATGTGCTGCTCAGCGGCGGCACGTACTACGCGCCTGCCCTGCTAGTAGACGGCGACCCGCAGAACCTCGTCACTATTGATGACGCGGCGATGGGCATGGGCATGATTCAGCGGGAAGGCAACGTCTGGAGATTTGAAGACCTCACGGACTTCGATTTCAACGATTTCGTGCTGACCCTCAATTCCGCTAAAGCGGCCACCGCAGCCACATAAGAAACTGAGACGAACCGGGTTCTCATAAGGTAAACGCCAATCGTTTTTGGTGGCTTGCCTAGGAATCCGGTTCCTCTGGTTGCTGAAATTGAATCTGGCGAGCAATAAAGTTTGCTTCCTGAAATGCATAGGGGTAGCATTTGCTGCCCCCATCTACGTTTTTCACTGTTTAGCGTCGCTGTACTGTTATGCGGGTGCCTGCAATGCAGAGTTTGCCAAAGTGGATGTCAGGAGCGGCTGTGATTCTATTCAACGGGAGAGTTCTTGGGGTTTGGTCTTAGTCATCGACCTTCTCTACCTTCCAGGCCGACTGTGCGCCGTTCTTCCCTGCCCTGGTGAACCGAAAGCTGTAGCGCTCAAACTGGGCACCCGAGAGCGAGGATAGGCCGAGGATAGGCCGAGGATAGCAACTAGTTCACTGGTGCTGGGTCGCCAGTCGTTGTCAGCGATCGCCTGAAGTTGCTCGAAGCGAGAGAGCGGGTTGGGCGGTGCTGGTGGCGCGGCTGGTGGCTGTTGGTTTGCGATCGCAGCACCTGCCCCACAGTATCTAGGGGCGATTCCTGGCTTATCAGAGGCATTCGCGGGAAAGACGCCTGAACTCGGTGTTCAGGATGGCAAGCTGTTCCCCTGCCCGTCAACGTCTAATTGTGTCGTGAGCCAGGGTGCTGACCAAGACCACGCAATTGAGCCCATTGCATACACAGGTAGTCGAGAAGCAGCTCGTGAGCTGCTGACTAAGGATCCGTTCGGAATTAAGTTACCGGATTGCTGATGGTCTATACGGCTGAATCTATAGTCCCAGCAGGCTCGAATTCGGTAGTTTATTTACGAACGACTCCTAAAGTGCTGGGAGTAGTGCCACGTACTGAGATTGCGACGCAGCAAGAGGACTACATCCGCGTTAAGTCTACCAGCCGCATGATGGGGTTTGTAGACGACACTGAATTCTACTTGCCGGAGGATGAGTCAGTTATCCATGTTCGAGCCGCCGCCCGATTAGGAGAATCCGATTTAGGCGTGAATAGACGGCGGTTGGAGCAGATCCGCTTCGCCTTGCAGGACTTAGGTATTTAGAAGGTCGTAACCTATGATTGCACCTCGCAACCTTCTAAAATTTTTGGTAATCCGAGCTATGGCAAGTGATAACAGCGATCTTCACCTCGGCAAGACTTACCCGAGACTAACCTGATGCTTAACGCTTTTCAGAAAATGGGTAAGGTCCAGGATAGGGATCTACATAAGCGACATGGGTAATCAAGTAAGCGGTTTGATGCCACAGATGCAGCTGATAAGCTGGCGGTTCCATTACAAAAGAACCATTGGCGTTGGGATACAAGTCTAAGCTAACTTGGTGTACCAGACTGGGTGCAGTGCTCACTACAGTGTTGGCCCAACGGCCAAAAATTGGACGATGAAGATGCCCTGCTGCAATTCGTTCGACCGTTTTGTGTCGCGCCACAACCTCAGCCAATACTTCGCTGTCTTGGAGCCCTATTTGATCCATGGAGTCAATGCCAGTGGCGAAGGGTGGGTGATGCATAAACAGAATGGTCGGCTTCTCTGGTGCCACAGACAGCTGATGGTCTAACCATTGGAGTTGGGCTGCGTCGAGAACGCCATATTCCTGATGGGGAACTACTGTATCTAGCAACAGCAGGCGAATTGGATGGCTATCAACCAGATAGTGCAATGTGTGGTTGCCTGCCACAGGCAGACTGGGTGTGTTGCCAAAGACACTGCACAAAGCTTGATGTTCATCGTGGTTGCCTGGCAGCAGGTAGATAGGAATTTCTAAAGGCAAGAGGAGTGATCGCAAAATTTCATACTCCGCCACCTGTCCGCGATGGACTAGATCACCAGTAGCAACCACCACATCGGGGCGGGGGCGCAGTCGATTGAGGTGGGCGATCGCACGGACAGCCCATACGCTGTTTTACCTGGCGGGGCGACAGCCCTGGCGGTTTCTGGCCTATCTAGTGGGGGTGGGGGCGACAGGAGCAGTTGCGGCTCACAGTCTTGCTCTGATCCTAAGACCATGATGGGCTGGAGCTAAAGGTGAAGATGATCGGTGCGATCTCGCCCAAAGTTGGCGAACTGACCATGCTGAAAAAATTCGCTTAATTACCCTCTAGAGAGGTATTAGACGGACAAATTTCTGCCTGAGCCGTCACACAGGGGTATAAAGCCGCAATTTTCTCTTTAGTTAGAAGTTAGCCCTTCTTAGGAGCACCCATGCCCTCGTCAAGCCTTCTTCTCTACGTTGATGCTCAGTATGTGAGTCCGTACGCCATGTCTGCGTTTGTGACCTTGCGCGAGAAAGGACTGCCCTTCGATCTTAAGACGCTGAATCTCGCAGCACAAGAGAACAGCAAAGCAAGCTTCGCGGCAGTATCACTGACGCGCCGGATTCCAACCCTCGTTCACGACGACTTCAGCATTTCTGAGTCGTCAGCCATCTCCGAGTACCTCGACGAGTTGTTTCCAGAACCGCCCGTCTATCCTCGTGAGCCACGTGATCGCGCTAGGGCGCGGCAACTTCAAGCGTGGTTACGCAGCGACCTCATGCCCATCAGACATGAGCGTTCCACAGAGGTCGTCTTCTATAAGCCCACCGATGCACCGCTTTCTGCTGATGCCCTCGCCTCAGCAGAAAAGCTCTTTGCTGCGGCCAGCGCTTTGCTTCCGACCAACGCACTAAATCTGTTCGGTGAATGGTGCATCGCGGACACCGACCTTGCACTCATGCTCAATCGACTCGTTCTAAACGGTGACTCAGTTCCCGAAAGACTTGCCGTCTATGCAAGACACCAGTGGCAACGGCCATCTGTCCAGCTTTGGGCCAACCACGAGCGTCCGGTGCTATGAAGGGGGCTAACTCGGCGCTAGTGCGGGCGGGCAGGAAGCGCCTCGCCCTCATCATATTTCGTGCGGACCGCCGCACAACTCTGCGTTATGCCGATTAGACTCTTATAAAATCGATGTCTTGAGACAAAAGTTTGCCCTGTAGGTTGGGTTGAGGTCACGAAACCCAACGCCAGCAATAGTTTCGTTAGGTTACGCTATTGCTAACCCAACCTACGGCAGAATCAAGGTTTCGAGAGTTTTGTCAGTCAAGCAGAATCAGAAGTTATGTCGTCAGCCCTCAATGTGAAAACTTATTCATGGCAGAACTGTTTTTGGAAGGTAGGTGATGAAAATGAAAGTGGATGCGCTAGAACATATCGTTCTCATCGTTAAAAACATTGGTGCGGCAGTATATTTTTATTCCTACATTATATGAGTACAAGGTTTAAAAGCAATTCCCATGATTCTCATAACAGGTGCAACTGGAAGGGTTGGTAGTAAGCTGGTTGAATCGCTTTTGCAATCGGGCAAACAAGTAAGGGTGCTGGTCAGAAATCCGCAAAAAGCAGCTAGCCTTCAAGCATTGGGAGCATCTGTTTGCTTAGGAGATCTCAATCGATTAGATCATTTAGATATTGCATTGCAGAAGTGCGATCATCTTTTTTCAATTCCTCCCAATACTATCAATCAAGCGGAACAAGAGATTCAACTTTATCAAGCAGCTAAACGCACTGGAATACAGCATATTGTCAAATTATCTACTGTTAAATCCGACCTTGAGTCGCCCTGCTATTTTTTCAAGCAACATGCCATCGCAGAGCAGTATCTAAAACAATTAGGTATCAAGTTTACAATTCTGCAAACAAACTCGTTCATGCAAAACTTTCTATGGTTTGCTCATGAGATAAGGACGAAAGGTACTTTGTCTTTACCCATGAGAGATGCAAGAACCGCACCCATAGATATTCGTGATGTTGTGCGCATTGGAACTGCAATTTTGACAGAAGGAGAGCATGAGGGGAAAACATATAATTTAACAGGTTCAGAGCTACTTTCATTACAAGAGATTGCTGAAAAGCTTTCCACAGTCGCCAATCAAAATATTGCTTACATTGATGATTCTCCGTCAAACTTTAAGCAGATAATAATCTGTTCTGGTATTTCAGAGTGGTTTGCTGAGGCGGTAACAACGTCTTGGCAAATCGCTAACAAAGGAGAACCGACCCTTACTGATGTGGTCACTAAAATTGGAAGAAAGCAACCAATTACTTTTAATGAATTTGCTCGGGATTATAAATCAATATTTGCATAAGGGTAGCTATCAACCTGACTGCCTGCGTCTGGTGAACCAGATCGTTATGCCAATTGGACTTTTGTAGAATCGATGTCTTGAGGTTAGTGCAAATGAAGCTTAATGAAGTTGTCCCTTGGGGCAGAACGCTGGAAGAATACAAGACAATGTTTAGCCTATCAGAAACAGATTTAAGCAGAAAAATTCTTGGATGTGGTGATGGACCAGCCAGCTTCAATGCCGAAATGACTGCGTTAGGACACTCTGTCGTGTCTATCGATCCGGTTTATCAGTTTTCTGCCGAACAAATTGAGCAGCGTGTTCGAGCGACTTATGATCAAGTCATTTCACAAGTGAAGCAAAATTCTCACAACTATATTTGGAAGAGCTTTCAAGATGCTGATGAACTGGGCAAAGCTCGTCTAAACGCAATGGAGAAGTTTTTGTCGGACTATGAAGCAGGGAAAGCTTCGGAACGATATTTAGACCAATCTTTGCCCAGTCTAGAATTTTCTGGCAATCAGTTTGAGCTGTGCTTGTGCTCTCATTTGCTCTTCTTGTATTCGGAACAGTTATCCCTTGAATTTCATATAGGTTCGATTCATGAACTCCTGCGAATTGCCCCAGAAATAAGAATTTTTCCGTTACTAAAACTTGATTGTGAGGTATCTCCATACCTTGAGCTAGTGATGGAAGATTTATCTGACAAAGGTTATAATACACAAGTTCAAACCGTTGCTTACGAGTTTCAAAAGGGTGGGAACAAAATGTTGAAAATTAGTCGGTGAGCGATCACCATTTTCACCAAGCAGGCTTCTGCAACTTGATGACTGCGACTGAATCCTGATGCTGCGCAGTTGGCCAAGCCTACCCATCAAACCTGCCTACCTCGCTGGTAGTTCACCGCATACCTCGGCACCTCAAGCTGTGCTAGACACCGATCATCAGCTACCGGAGCCGCTGCCGTCAGTCGCAGCGGAATCTCCCCCGCCCACACCGGCAGCGCGTAATCTTCCGGTGCATCAATCGGTGGGCCAGTGCGCACCTTGGCCGAGACTTCAGCGATGGGTAGGGCCAGCACTAGAGTACCCGCCAGCTCCTGGGGGTTGGGGGAGCGTACCTCTGACCAGCGATCGCAAACAACATGGTCGGTAAACGCTTTTAGCGCCGTTAGCTTTTCAGCCGGGTCATCCACCGGAGTTGCGGTGCCAAACAGCACCACCGAGCGGTAGTTCATCGAGTGGTGAAAGGCTGATCGCGCCAGCACCAGCCCATCCAGCAGCGTCACCGTCAGGCACACTTCCACCCCCTGATCAAGGGTGCGCAGCATGCGGCTGGCGGGGGAACCGTGGATGTAGAGCTGGTCTTCCAATCGGCCATAGGCGGTGGGAATCACAAAGGGTTGCCCTTCGACGACAAAGCCCAGGTGGCAGACCAGCCCTTCATCGAGAATGTCGTAGACTTGCTGGGGGTCATAGCTGGCCCGCTGGGGAACGCGCTTGACTTGGGTGCGGGGGGTGGGGGAGTTAGTCATGGTGTGGATGGGTGGATGGGATGGGTAGCGTTAGAGATTGGCGGGGAGGTGGGCGATGAGGGCTGGGGCAGTGGGGTGGGTTTGCAGGGCGGTGATGAGTTTGGGGTGGGGTTGGGGGTAGAGGGTGGGATAGTCGATTTCGCCGCAGTGGGGGCGGATGGGGTAGGCGAGCTGTTCGCGAGGGTTAAAATCTGGCCCTGGGGGGCCAACGCCACAAAACTCTGCCTGCACGTCGGGTTTATTGCCTCGGGCATCCAGGCGCACCCAACGATTTAGCTCTGCCAGGTAAACGGCGTTGAGGCCGTGCAGGGTGAATCGGTCGGGCTGGGCCTTGTCGAACACCAGGCGCTGGTAGCAAAAGCCGGTGGGAATGTCGCAACTGCGCAGCAGTGCCGCCAGCAGGTGAGCTTTGGCAAAGCAGAAGCCGTGGCCCTGGTGTAGCACTTCAGAGGCGGTGCAGGTGACGCGAGGGTGGCCAATGTCGCAGGTGTGGGCGATACAATCCCGCACCCACTCGTACACCACTTTGATTTGCTCCGTTCCGGAGCAAATGCCCTGGGTCAGGGATTGCGCCAGGGGCAGAACGGTCGGATGTTGACAGTCAATTACCGCTGAGGGGGCGAGATAGTCTGCCAAATGGTTAGATTCTGGAGAGAGGAGAAGAGTCATGGGAGTTTGGTTTCGTTCAGATCAAGTTGCATCAGATTGCTGTCGACAAAGCCCAGG
>JBGTOF010000182.1:0-1960 GCA_041742695.1 Elainellales cyanobacterium
CGACCGTTTTTCAGGCATTATTCCCGGCTGGGAAATCCCCAAGTTTAAGCGTGAGATGGCTGCTTCTCAAATCGGGCTAAAAATGGACTTTTTTGGTGAAGCACTATTGAGTTTTCGTCGCGACAACCGCTACTTAGCCTACGCTCAGCAGCACACTAAGTTCGACAATACTGCCTCTGTCCGTGACCAAAATGCTATCCTCAAATCCGCATCTGGGTTCCTCAAAATTCTCTACCCCCACCTAGAGTTAACCCTAATGGATTTTGATCGCGATTGTCTAAAGCCTGCTTGCAGATTGCGCCAAGCCATCCGCAACTCTGAATATTACCTAGACGACGAATTCCGCCAGTTTGGTCGCGATATTTTGGTAGAAACCATGTAGTTCTTATTGGCACAATTTTCTTTAGAGCATAAGCTTTTGTAAAATATGTACAACTCTCAGCTCTTGCCCCTGTGATTTACCTCGACTACCACGCCACTACCCCCGTTGACCCAAGAGTGGCTGAAAAGGTTTTGCAGGCCATGACCACTAACTTTGGCAATGCCAGCAGCATTGATCATGAGGTTGGCGATCGCGCCGAAGCCGCCGTCAAACAAGCCACCCGCCATGTCGCCGACTTAGTAGGCGCTACCTCCAGAGACATCCTTTTCACCTCCGGTGCCACCGAAAGCCTCAACCTCGCTATCCAGGGCACCGTTCAGCATCTAGAACAATCTGGCACTAAGCCTCGCGTAGCCATCTCCAACGTTGAGCATAAAGCCGTCCTTGACACCTGCGTCGCCCTCCACAAACAGGGGCGCATTGAGCTGATCCATATTCCGGTTGATACCCAGGCCCGCCTTGATCTGGGCCAGCTAGAGCAAGCCTGTGCCAGAGGCATTCACCTGCTCTGCATCATGGCGGCCAACAACGAAGTCGGTACCCTATACCCTCTGGAAAAAATTGCTGCGATCGCCCAAAACTACCAAGCCCCCTTTCTCTGCGATGCCTCCCAAGCCGTTGGCAAAATTCCCATCCAGTTCAACGAGTGGGGCATAACTATGTTGGCCCTATCGGCTCATAAGCTCTATGGCCCCCAAGGCGTTGGGGCGCTCGTAGTGCGTCGAGACCATCGTTTAGAGCCGTTGCTCTATGGGGGTGGACAGCAAAAGGGATTACGACCGGGCACCCTGAATCTGCCAGGCATCGTTGGTTTGGGCGAAGCCTGTCGGCTTCGGGTAGAAGAGATGGTGGTGGATGAGGTTGAGATTGGGAAAAAGCGCGATCGCCTGCAAGCCCTTCTCCAAGACCAAATCCCCGACCTAGTTATCAACGGCGACCCACAAAACCGTCTGGCCGGGAATCTGCACATCTCTTTTCCCGGAATCCCTAATAGTGCCATCATTGCTAGAGTACGCCACCAGATTGCCATTTCTACCGGATCTGCCTGTTCTTCTGGTGTTGAAGCCCCCTCCCACGTCTTAAAATCTATGAATTTGTCAGAACCTTTAGTAGAAGGCTCACTTCGTATCGGATTGGGCAAATTTACTACCGAATCAGACATAACTCAAGCGGCTGAGCATATCAGCAATGCCATTTTGGCTATCTCTCGGCTACTTTGAAAATCTTTTCTGCGAAAAATAGCGCCTTTTTCCTTAACCTCTTAATCGCTTCTGCATCGTCTCTAGCTTCCTTAAATCCGCCGCCCGCTTCCGCCGCTGGTAGCGCTCCTTCGCCACCCCATTTACCGCCTGCATCGCCTTTGGGTGCTCCACCAGGTAAAGGTACGCCGCCTCAAACCACACCTCCTTGGTGATCTTCTCATCCATACAGAGGTGGCGCAGGGCCTTATCAATCTCTTCTTCCAGCCGGGTGGTCGTGCGCACTAGCTGCGGTAACTCCGCCTCATCATCTTGGCTAACAGACATACTGACGTCAACACTCGTAGACTCGCTAGAGTCACTATATCCCGACCCATTG
>JBGTOF010000243.1:0-24848 GCA_041742695.1 Elainellales cyanobacterium
GAATAGGGGCGCAGATTGCCCAGCTGGCGGGCTACCCAGTCGGGGGTGAAGATCGCGCGATAGATAGGGTTTTTAATGCAGAGATAGCCCTGCCGCCGCTCCACCAATCCGGTAAGCTGCAGCTCCGTTTGCACGGGTGACTCATCCACCGGAACAGCACTCACCCGCGGCTCGAATGGCGTGCTGCTGATGGACTGAGCAGATGCCTCTCCCTGCAAAATCTGTTGGTAGAGTCCCAGTAGTTGGCTGGCAGTTTCAGGATGATGGAGGAGGCGATCGCGGATGGTGCGCAGATGCTCGGGTTCATCCTGGGCTTCCCAATTTGCCACAATCTTAGCGTTCACAATGGCATCCACCAGCTTAGAGGCACTCAGTCCGCTTTCTCCCACGCCCATGGTTTGCACCACTAAGTGGCACAGCTTTTGGGTAAGAAACGGCTGCCCACCGGTCCAATATAAAATTCGCTCTAGCGTCACGTTGGGATTGGGCACCACATCGATCAGCCCCGAGAGCAGCGGCGTGGCATCGTTTAACCGGAAGCCGTCGAGGGCGATCGCCCGGCCAATATTAAACGGCGTGCGGGTTTTGTCTGCAATTAGATCGCTGGGAGTGGTGACGCCCAATAGCGCAAAGGTAAGACGGCGGTAGCGTTCGTCATCCGAGCGATGGTTATAGCAACTGCGAATAAACGCAAAAAAGTCATTTGTGGGGAATTTCAGCCCGAGCACGCCATCGATTTCGTCGATAAAGACCACAATCGGGTCAGCGATCTGCTCTAGCAGCACCGTATCGACAAACTCGCTCAGCCGTTGAATCAGAGATAGATGGGTGCGATCGCCCCACCACTGCCGCAGGTTTACCTGCAGGCCAAAGCGCTTGGCCAGAAATCCCACCATCCCGCCATACCATTCGTCCGGCGTGATTTGCTGCGTCCCAATTGCCGTAATGTCGATCAGCCCACACTGCACCCCTGCGGTCATCAACTGTTGCGCCGCCTGCATCCGCAGACTCGACTTACCCATTTGCCGAGAGTTAAACACATAGCAAAACTCCCCATGTTGCAGCGCCCGAACCAGATCCTCGTCGGCCTGACGCCGCACATAGGTCGGCGCATCTGCGGGCAACGTGCCGCCAGCCTGATAGGGGGTTAAGACAGGTTCCATGGGGTCACGTCATGTCGCGGCTTCGGAGCAGCCCTGCCATTTGTGAGAAATAATGTTGATGTAACGAGCCGTTAAAGGTTGCAATGCGTCCGTCAAACTTCAGCAGCCCCAGCCCATAGAGTTGAAATGCATCTTCGGGACGCAGTTCTACGCCCTTAGGCTGCTCTGTCAACGCCACAATCGCGTCGCCCAAGTGAGGGTTTTCATCGAGATATCCCAGCAGTTGCCGGAGGTAGCTGCCCAAAACCCCGTCTGGGGCGATCGCCGTTCTTAACACATCTTGCAGAGATAAGTCATACGCACTGAGGTGATGCAGCACAAGCTGTACCAAATACGGATTGCCCCCCACCCACTCCACCAGTTGATCCGCCTGAACCTGAGTTGTCGGCAAGTCGTAGCGCAGCGCCAAATTCTGCACCTGTTCTTGCGTAAAGGAGGGTAAATCAACCAAAATTCCTACGTTGAACGGGGACTGATGCAGGCTCAACCGCAGCAGCACTTCGGTAGAGTGCAAAATCACCAAGCGCAGGTTTTGCCACATGTGGCTCGCCGCAATGCCGTGGCGTGCTTGCTCATACCAGGCACGCAGCATGCCAAAAAAATCGGTGGCGATTTCGGGATAGTGGAACAGCACATCCACATCATCAATCGCCAGCAACAGCGGGGCATCTGACGCAGGCAAGAGGTAGCTTTCAAAATAGTCGGCACAGCAATAGCTTCTGCCAAACGGCTGATTCCAATAGTCATCTAAACGATTGGGCAAGCCCAAACTGCGAGAGGCTGATGCGCAAAACCATTGCAGAAAGCTATCGAGCGTTTGCAGAACGGAGCTGTCTGCCATCCGCAGACTCAACGCCGCTGTTCGCAGCCCCTGCTCTTCGGCTTGGCCCAGCATCCGCGCCATCAACGACGTCTTACCAAACTGCCGAGGCGCTTTGATGCGAATGAGCGCCCCCGGATTCATGATCTCGTTGAGACAAATTTGCTCAATGGGGGGGCGATATACGTAAAGCAGCGAGTCGATCGGAATCTGCCCTCGCAGCGGCACTTGCTGCACGGCAGCCGAAGGATGCATGGGTTCTAAATCTTGACCAATGCAATCATCACTGCCGAGGGTCAGGTTAAAGGCTTCAAAGTAGGCTTCAAGGGTGGGCTGATCTACAGGCTTTTGCCGCCGTCGCACCTTGGTGACGGTTTTGGTGCTAAGGCGGGTGCGATCGCTCAGTTGCTCTAACGTAAACGGCTTGCTCTCATTTTCTTGAAGCGACGTTAAATGCTCCGCAGCCTGCAACCGCTGCCACCCTTGAGAACTCAAAATCACCCCGCGTTTTCGCTTCTGTATCTGCAATTTGCTTACCACCACTTCATCGGTCTCAGCTCGTTCAAGGTTGGGAGTGTGGGAACAAATATAGGACTAGGCATAAGGCAAGGATTTGCGCCTTTGCCGAAACCACCGCCATTCCAGAATGTTTTTTGAATTGCCTATCCCTGAATAAGAGGTTTTTGAGGCTTCTTTCCACGCACATTTTGATCATCTTACAAGATAGAATTCTTTGTCCGTTAAGTTTCAGACTGCCTAGCTAAGTTGCGATATTGGTCTGTTTGTAGACTTTTGCATCGTTCTATCTCCCCCTTAGTTAACTTAAGGGAATTTGGCATTGCTGACATCGGCCTGGTCACAGGATATACCCATAGGTCTCAGCTATAACAGTCGAGGCGATGAATCAGAGCCTTGACCCAGAGCCTGCGGACACCTCCGAAATGCTGAATTGGAGCGAAGTTTTAGACAAGCCGTACTGACTGGGGATGAGATCAGGCCGGTGTTTGCACGGCGATCGCAGAGACATTAAATTTGATGGAATATCCCTGTTTATCCCGATTGTGTACTGTACGCAGTATGGCTGGCGGAATGTGGGGTCAGTTAAAGGAGGCTCTGATCAGCGCGGAACCTCTAGGCTCTGGCTCGGATGACAACGGCTGAGATGACAGAAGTCTGAAAGGTTTGCTCAAGGTAAAGCCCTGATTGGGTGTCTCGCCGATGAAGGCGTTGTGAGAACGCTACGCTGTAGGGGGTCGGCGCTGAGGTAGAACTTGCGTGGTCAAGAATTCCCACTGGTGTGCCGCTTTTGTGCCACTCTATTTGTCTGGTCTTCTCTCTCCTTTTCTGCTTCCTTTGTTAGTTGTTTCGAGGTAATTAAACCCATGACGGATCAGCAACCCTATCTCTTGCGAGCGCAGCATATCGAGGCCAGTCTGCAACCCTTTTCTCATCCTTGGAATTCAAAATCCGAAATTTCAGGTGCGTATTTGGGGCGTGCTTTGGGCCTAAAACGCACGGGTGTTAACCTTGCAAAAATTCCGCCGGGCAAAGAGTCGTTTGTGTATCACGCTCACCAACGCGAAGAAGAATGGCTTTATATCATCTCCGGCACGGGCATTGCAGAAGTGGATGGGCAAGAATTTGAGGTACGAACAGGAGACTTTATGGCATTTCCGACGCCGTCTGTCGCGCACCATTTGCGAAATGGCGGCGAAGAGGACTTGGTCTATCTCATGGGGGGCGAGAATCTGGATGTCGAAATTGCAGATTTTCCCCATTTAGAGAAGCGCATGGTTCGCACGCAGAAAAGTATTGACATCTTTGATATTGCCGAGGCAAAACCGTTTGGCCCGTTGAAGGGCTGAGCGATCGCCCATCTTCTGCTTCTTGTAAGGAGCGATGGTGGGCGATCGCTATAGTGAGTAATGCATCGGCTGATATGAGACTCTAAACTCTATGCTCGACATTCCCAAGCTGCTGGCTCAAGAACTCTCGCTCAAGCCGTTTCAGGTGACAAACGCGCTCGACCTGTTTGCTGAGGGAGCCACGGTGCCGTTCATCGCGCGGTATCGCAAAGAGCGCACTGGCGAACTCAACGAAACCCAACTGCGCGAGCTGAGCGATCGCCACACCTACCTTACAGAGCTAGAAGACCGCAAGCAAACGGTGGTGAGGGCGATCGCCGAACAAGGCAAACTCACCGACATTCTGCAGCGCCAAATAGAGCAAACCCTGCTGAAGACTGAATTAGAAGACCTATATTTGCCCTATCGCCCCAAGCGTCGCACCCGCGCCACCATTGCCCGCGAGCGGGGGCTAGAGCCCTTGGCCCAGTGGATGGAGTCGCTCAACCAACCGCAGGCACCCCACGCCGACCTTGAAGACGAAGCGGCCCGCTATCTGGATGAAGAGAACGGCGTGAAGTCGCCGCAGGATGCGCTGCAAGGGGCGTCAGATATTTTGGCTGAAGGCGTGGCCGATTGGGCAGAGGTGCGATCGCACCTGCGCCAGTTTCTGCTCAAATCCGGCTGCTTCACCTCCAGCATCAAAGCCAAGTTCCCCGAAGGCACAACTAAATATGAGATGTACCGGAACTACACATCTGGGGTAACCAGCATTCAGCCCCATAACCTGCTCGCGCTGCTGCGGGGAGAGAAGGAGGGGGTGCTGTCGGTGGAGTTGGTCTTTGATGACGCTGAGGTGCAGTCTTACCTCGAGGGAAAAGTGCTGCGCGCCAAGGCGAAGCCTGTGCGGGCGTTCTACCAGGCCATGCTGCGGGATGCGTTTAACCGACTAATGCGCGCCTCCCTCACGGGCGAGGTGATTGCCGAGAAAAAGCGATGGGCTGATGTCGAGTCTATCACCACGTTTGAGTCCAATTTGCGCGAGCTGCTGCTGTCGCCTCCGGCGGGCATGAAGCCGACCCTGGCGATTGACCCTGGCTTTCGCACCGGCTGCAAAGTCGCCGTGATTGACCAAACGGGGCAGTTTTTGGAATATCAGGCCATTTTTCCCCATACCGGTGCAGGGCAGCGCCAAAAGGCTGCCCAAACCTTGGCTCACTTGATCCAGACGTATGGCATTAGCCTGATCGCCATTGGCAACGGCACCGCCAGCCGCGAAACCGATGCCTTTGTGGGCGAGGTGGTGCAGCCGCTTGCCACCCAACCGATAACGGTGATAGTGAACGAATCTGGCGCATCGATTTATTCAGCAAGTGAGGTGGCGATCGCCGAATTTCCTGATCTGGATATCACGGTTCGCGGCGCGATTAGCATTGGCCGTCGGCTGCAAGACCCCCTGGCTGAATTAGTCAAAATCGACCCCAAAGCCCTTGGGGTGGGTCAGGATCAGCACGATGTCGATCAAAAACTGCTGAAAAAAAAGCTAGATGAAACGGTAGAAAGCTGCGTTAACTACGTCGGCGTGGACTTGAACACCGCGTCGAAAGAGCTGTTGAGCTACGTTTCAGGAATCTCGGCCAGCGTCGCCAACAACATCGTGCAGTATCGCAATCAAAATGGGGCGTTTGGCGATCGCCGCGAGTTAAAGAAAGTAGCAAAGCTAGGCCCCAAAGCCTATGAACAAGCCGCTGGTTTTTTGCGGATTCGCAATGGCAAAAACCCCCTCGATAACACCGCCGTTCATCCCGAAAGCTATAAGGTTGTAGAGGCGATCGCCCACGATCTGCACCTCTCTCTTCATCAAATCCATCAGATCAACCCGGCTAATGAGTCAGCAGACACGCCACTCAAATCCATCGATCTGAAGCGCATTGACTTAGCGCGTTACGTCACAGACACCATCGGTGAACCCACACTACGCGACATCCTGGCCGAGCTAGAAAAGCCCGGACGCGATCCCCGCGCCCAGTTTGCCTATGCCACCTTCCGTGATGACATTCAAGATATGCGCGATCTGAAAACCGGCATGATCCTAGAAGGCATCGTCACTAACGTGGCTAACTTTGGGGCATTTGTGGATGTCGGAGTGCATCAAGACGGGCTGGTGCATGTGTCGCAACTGGCGGATCGCTTTGTCAAAGACCCCAAAGAAATTGTGAAAGTAGGGCAAATTGTAACGGTGCGCGTGCTGGAGGTGAACGAGTCGCTGAAGCGCATTAGTCTCTCCATGCGATCAGACTCAGCAGGCACACCTGCCCCAAATACAGCGCCATCGACCTCCCAACCCAACACTTCACTACCCTCTAGCACCCAAGCCCAACCTCAGCAATCTGCCAAGCTTGACAAGCCTGCTACCTCCGCCCCCAGCCTTGAAGATCTCAAAGCTCGATTCAATCGTGGCAAACGATAAGACCATAGTGCAGTCAAGGGTAGTCCTAAACAAGTAAGGATGAGTTGTAGTGATGAACGCGGGCTTTGAGCATGTTAGTCGCTATATCAGTGGGCTACTACTGAGTGCGAACAAGACATTGCAGGGGATTCATAGCCAGTGGGTGTTTCCGCCAGGCGCAGCGGTTAGCCGTCGGGCGATGCATGAGGCGGTGTTTGAGGCTGGATGGAACCGAGAGGCGCTGATGGTGCAGCATCGGGCGACAGTCAGCCAGCGGCACCGGGGTCACGGCCCTGAGGTCATCAGCCTCGATTGGACGTTAGCCCATCATGAGCGGAGCGAGCAGATCTACGGGGTGAAGCGCTCTTATGATTATGTGGAGAAGCGAATAAGTCGCTATCAGACGGTGATGACTGCTGCGGTGGCCAATCACAGCGGGTGGACGGGCTCGCGGTAGAGGTTTAGTTTCCCAACCATGAAGCCGAAGAGAGGGCGTATCTGGCGATGACGGCCCAAGAGAACTACGAGGAGATGGCGCAGGTACAGCAGCGATTAGTAGAATTGCTGCACTGCCAGAAGAACCGTTGGACCTACCGCAAACGAACGGAGACAGCGGTGGAGTTGGTGCAGCAGATCGAGGCCGAAGGGCAGTTCCCTCAGGCCCCCTTAACCTTCGTTTTGGTGAATGACTTGGATCAAAGGCCCATAGTGTTTAGCCAATCGGTTGGATCTGCTGCTCTATTTTCTAACAAAGTTAATTTGCTGACAGAGTTTAGTGAAACATAGACTTTGACGTTAGAGATAAATGCTGCTGATATCGGCCCCCATAGGGATGAATGGCCAAGTCCAGCCGCGTCTGTCATAAACTCTCACCTTCTAATCCTTAAGAAAAACCGTGAAACCTCTGCATCTACCGTTAAAGTGAGAGATGGAGTGCTTTTTTCGCTGTTGTTCATGGACGATGTGCAAACTAACCCAAACCCGTTTATAGCAGACTCGGACGACGCAATGGTTTCCTCCCCTGCTGAGTTTATGACAGAATTCTTGCTGCGTTTGCAATCTGAGTCTGAAAAAAACCAGCTAAAGCTAGTGCAAGAACTGGCAGACAAAGGAGAGTCAGGGCTTGAGGTGCTGATGAAATGCCTGCTAGAGCGTCGCAACGCTTCTCTAGCAGGCATTGTGGATGGTAAAGCCCATCAACTACTGGTGGCGGCTGATACGCCTAAAACTCAGGAATTTTTGGCCACGCATTTGGCAGAGGGGCTGATTGCGCTGCGATCGCCCTGCGACATAGATTACAGTGCGTTGGCGCACCACTTGGTTCGACAAGAATACCAAGAGGCCGATCGCCTGACGCTAGAAAAGCTGTGCGAGCTCGCTGGGGAAATGGCAACGCAGCGCCGCTGGGTTTATTTCACCGAAGTAGATCAGCTCCCCTCTGACGACTTGCAGTTAATCAATAGATTGTGGCAACTCTATTCTGAAGGGCGGTTTGGCTTTTCGGTGCAGCGAGAGCTGTGGTTAGGGGCCGGCAAACGCTGGGAACGCCTGTGGGAGATCATTGGCTGGAAGTCGGGCAATACCTGGACACGCTACCCGAATGAATTCACGTGGGATATGACAGCACCCCGAGGACATTTGCCGCTGTCAAACCAACTGCGGGGTGTGCGAGCGATCTCTTCATTACTCAATCACCCGGCGTGGACTCGGCAAGATTAGACACGGCTTGCGCCAATGCGATGAGGCTGGTGCGATTAGATCCGTTTGTCGGTCAGCAGCATCTCTTCGAGATCCGCTGCGCTTACAGGCGGGCTAAACAAATTGCCTTGGACTGAGTAACAGCCAATTTGACGCAAAAGTGCGACCTGCTCGCGCGCTTCTACGCCCTCTGCGGTGGTGTGCATGTGTAGATTTTGGGCCATCGCTATAATTGCCCGCGCCACATCCAGTGCTTTAGGACTAGTGACAATACCCCGAATAAAAGACGGGTCAATCTTAAGGTAATGAATCGGCAGCTGGTGCAGGTAGTTCAGTGACGATAGCCCAGTGCCAAAGTCGTCGATGTTAATACAAATGCCGACCTGCTTGAGCTGATCTAGCGTGGAACGACTGGTTTCCCAGTGGTGCATTAGGGTTGATTCTATGAGGTCGAGCATGAGCAGACTGGGGTCAAGGCTGCTCTGGGCTGTGGCATAGGCGATCGCCCTCACCAGTTGAGGATGGTGAAACTGGCGACTCGATAAATTAACGCCCACTTTGATTGGGTTCTGAGCAGCCGATTGCCAAGTCTCAGCCTGGCGACAGGCCGTTTGTAGAACCCATTCCCCAATGGGCACCAACACGCCAATATCATCGGCGACAGACAGAAATTGCGGTGGATAGAGCACCCCCCACTGGGGATGCTGCCAACGTAACAGCGCCTCGGCTGCGATAATGCGCCCTGTCATGAGGTTGACTTGGGGCTGATATTCCAAAAAAAACTCCTGCTGGTCTAGGGCACGATAGAGCGCTTGCACTAGGGTTTCTTGCTGAGGGGCCTGATTTTTCTGGGGTGGCACATAGAGGTGAATTGAGCAGTCTTGCTGAGTCGCGTGATGCGCAGCAAGGCGTGCTTGATGCATTAGCTCTTCGGCTTTGGTTCCGCTAAAGCTGTTGCAGGCAATGCCAATGGCGCACGGCAGATGGATGGTGGTAGCCCCAATCTGATAGGGCTGGGTTAGGTGATGCTGAAGATGCTGGGCAAAGTCCAGCAATTCCTGGGCAGATGCCATATCAGGAATCAAAACCCCGAAGGCATCGGTGCCCGTTCGAGCAACGGTATAGTGCAAGGGAAGACTGTGGACAAGGCGATCGCTCATCTGGCGCACAAGGCGATCGCTCAGGCTAAAGCCATGCTGCTGGCTAAGCATCGTCAACTGATCGAGGCACAGACAGATGAAAGCCACCGATGGACAGACTGGGCTATCTTGCAAGAGCGCTTGGCGTAGCTGATGCAGTAACACCATGCGGCTGGGTAAGTCTGTCAGCGGGTCGCCATAGGTAATCTGCGTAATTTGTTCAACCGTCTGGCGGTAGGGCCCAGAGTCTTTGATGGATGGAGGCTCTGAACGTGTAGCGTGCTGGCTGAGCTGCCGGGCGATCGCCCGCAGCAACACATCGCACGTAAACGGTTTGACCAGGGCATCATCGATCCCGGCAACCATGCCCTCAGGCAGCTCAGCATCATTGTTTCGGGTTACAAGCACTAAAAACGGAATGGACTGGGTTCTTTCGTTGGCCCGCAGCAGTTGCAAAACGCGATCGCCCGTCAACTCTGGCATCATGGCATCGCACACAATCAAGTCCGGCTCATGTTCTAGAGCCAAGCGCATCCCGGCTTCCCCATCTGCAGCACTAATGACCTCAAAATCTGCAGCCTGGAGAAACTTCATAATGGCGTTGCGAACAGACGCATCATCCTCAATGACCAGGATTTTTTGCACAACTTACCTCTAAATTCCCTGTGGCGTAGCGTTCGTTACGCTGACGACTTCAGGTATGGTGATGAAATACTGCAGGCTCCTCAGCCCGACCTACCCAAAACATGGGCCCAAAACACGGGCATACAGCGCTTAACGCGATGGTTTGAGTGTTTATCGGGGTTCTAGAGCTGTCTTAATCAATCGATTGGTTGCAATATCTGCTGCCATGGATGTCAGTCCAGGCTTTTCACTAAGCCTGCGCTCCAGAATGAGAATGTTTCAGGATATGGCTGCATTGCTAGGGGCGTTAACACCACAGGGTGAGTTTACGCTTATTTCGATCCAACCTCAGCAATAGCCCGTCGATTCAACTTGGTCACTGACGCATAAGTCGTGCCTCTGCACAGTATTGACCGTAGAGTACCCAAACCGACTCGGCAAATCTGCTGATTTTAATTTAGCCATGGCGTAATTTCGCGGGAACCCTAAGCAGATAGCCGCAAGTAACCCCAGATAGGCAGTCCTAGATCAATAGTCCTAGAGAGAAGTCCCAGAGAGATAACCTGAGATTGGCAGAGCGTTATAGATAGACCCAATGCGCACAACCTACCGCAAGACCGACTGGGAATTTGGAATTCGAGACTGGCAGCCGGGCGATCGCCAGCCTGCCTTTGATCTAATTCAAACCGTGCTGGCAGAATACGGCCTCATCAGTGAGCCAGATGGCGCAGACCAAGATGTGTGGCACGTAGAAACCGCGTATCTCGAGCGGGGTGGCGAGTTCTGGGTGGTAGAACAGCAGGGTAAGCTCGTGGGCACTGCCGCCTATTACCCCGTCGCACGCGGGGAGCAGGCTGTAGAAATTCGCAAAATGTACTTGCTGCCGCAGGTGAGGGGTCTGGGATTGGGGCGGTTTCTGTTGGGTATTCTAGAAGAGGCGATCGCCCAGCGAGGCTATCGCCAAATCTGGATTGAAACGGCTAGTGTGTTAACCGAGGCCGTTTACCTCTATGAGCGCAATGGCTACCTGCCAGCGACGGGAGTAGAAACGGCTCGGTGCGATCGGGTTTATCTAAAACAGGTGTCGCCTGCAGCCTCTAGTGCAGATGTTTCAATTGCAGATGCTCCAGTTTCCGATTGATTTGCTGCTCCATGTGTTAAATGAGCCATGCCCACTCTCTACACCGAGATTACGATTCACGCATCCCGATCTGCGGTGTGGCGATCGCTCATCCGCAAAGACCACTGGCTTAAGTGGAACACGTTTTTGTACGATCTGTCTCCCGATCAGCCCTTTCGGCAGGGCGATCGCATCGTGCTATCGCTTAAGCGTGATTCCCGCGAAAGTGAGACCGAAATCGAACCCTATATCACCTTGCTTCAGCCAGAGGTATGCTTAGGTTGGGTTTACAAGGCACCCGGCTTTCAGAGCGAGCATCGGTTTCAACTGCAAGATATTGACCGCGATCGCACCCAATACACCCACCGTATTTCGTTCTCTGGGGCACTGTCTCGCGTTTTTCTGCCTTGGATTCGACGAGATGAACAGCAAGGCATGCGGCGGATGGCGCTGGAGTTAAAGCGGTTTTTAGAAGAGCATTGATGCGTCAATTGGGGCATTCCAGGTTTGAGGTTTGTGTCTTAGGCTTGGGGGTTTATTATCAAGAGACGCGTTATAAACTGTTCATCTACACAGTCTCAGTGCTGCTATCCCCATGACATCATTTGTGCAATCAAAGGCGCATCTTCCTCAGGCGCAGTCGGTCAATAGCGCAAACGGTGCAGCGCCCACCTGCAAGGTTTCGATCGTGGTGCCGATCTATAACGAAGTCGAGAGCCTGCCCCGGTTAGTCGATGCGATCGCCCAAGCGCTGCAGCCCACCGGGTTTAGCTACGAAATTGTGTGCGTAGATGATGGGTCTAGCGATGGCTCAGTGGACGTGCTGCGGCAGTTGGCAACCGCCCGAACGGATCTGAGAGCCGTGGTGTTGCGGCGCAACTATGGGCAAACAGCAGCCATGGCCGCTGGCTTTCACCATGCGCAGGGTGCTGTAATAGTGACGATGGATGGCGACCTGCAGAACGACCCAGCCGACATCCCCATTCTGGTGCAAGAGCTAGAAGACGGGGGCTATGACCTTGTGAGCGGCTGGCGCAAGCAGCGGCAAGATGACGCCCTCACTCGGCTGCTGCCCTCTAAGCTGGCAAACCTGCTGATTGCCTCCGTAACCGGGGTAAAGCTGCATGATTATGGCTGCTCTCTCAAGGCTTACCGCGCCGATTTAGTTAGGGATTTAAATCTATATGGCGAACTGCACCGGTTTTTGCCAGCGCTAGCCTTTATTGAAGGCGCTCGAATTGCCGAACTGCCCGTGCGCCATCACGCGCGACAGTTTGGTCAAAGCAAGTATGGGCTGGGGCGCACGTTTCGAGTGCTGATGGATTTGTCTACCATCGCTTTTATGAAAAAATTCCTCACCAAACCCATGCATGTGTTTGGGCTATTTGGGTTGCTGTCGCTCTTTGCGGGCACCGCCTTGGGGCTTTACCTCACGTTCCTTAAGTTTGGGCTAGGCCAGGCCATTGGCGATCGCCCTCTCTTGATTCTTGCTGTCGTCCTGTTCATCACAGGCGTCCAGCTCTTTAGCTTTGGGCTGCTCGCAGAACTGCTGATGCGCACCTACCATGAGTCACAAAATCGCCCCATCTACCGGATTCGTGAAGTGGTCGGTAGGGATTAGGGATTAGATGTGGGCAAAAGGATTGAAAATGGCGCTATCGTCATCTGCTAATCGGCGGCGTTGGGGGTAGGGCGATAGCCAAGCTCATAGGCGTAGCGAATCAGCTGAGAGCGGTTTTCAAGATCTAGCTTGCTCAAAATGTTGCTGAGATGGGTTTGCACCGTGCGCGGGCTAATGAACAGGCGATCGCCAATTTGTTTATTGGTATAGCCTCGAATGACCTCCCAAAATACCTTTTCTTCTGCTGGGGTAAGCGGCAATGGCTCTGGCACCTCGGCTATACTTGGCTCCGCTGGAGCTGGCGAAAAACTGGCGGTTTGCTGCATCAAGCGCACAATCTCAGAGTTAATGCGGCGCGATCGCTCTAACTGTGCTTCAATTTTGGCCACCAACTCCTCCATCGCAAAGGGCTTAACCAAATAATCATCTGCTCCAATTTGGTGTCCCTTGACGCGGTCATCTACATCCGACCGATTCGACAAAAAAATAAACGGAACGAGCTGCCCCAATCGCGTTTCCCGAAGGCGGCGACAAAACTCTATGCCATCCATCTCAGGCATCATCACATCCGATACCACCAAATCCGGTGGGTTTTTGTCGAATGCCTCTAGCCCTTCATCGCCAGAACTAGCCTGTTGAACCACATAGCCCCGCGATTGTAGATATCGAGTCAACGCTGTTCTCAACGTTAAATCGTCGTCGACAATCAAAACCTGCTTCATCTATGATCTGCTCCCTCAACACGTCGATAGTCTAATGAGCAATCTTGCATTAGAAAACTCCAACTTAGTAGTTATCCTTCCCAATCTGTATCCAGCAACTGCCCACTGGTCAAGCAACTCAGTAGGCTAAGCGATGGCCGTAATAATTGAGATAAAAAAATAAAACTCTACCTAAGTGAAATCCCGAAGATTGCGGCTTCTCTATGAGTACGCTACAAAAGTGAATGCACCCGATCTTAGGGCTTATGTTCCATACCTAAATATCTATACATAGAATACCCATAGCAATTATGGATTTAGAAAACAGCATGACTAGTTGCTGGAGCATTCTCATCTTGCCGCCACCAAAGCTGGCAATGTGACTCCTTACACCAGAGACGCTAGCAAAAATAGCAACTTATCCTAAATAATCTAAGTCTTCACATGATTTATGTATGCAGTTCACAGACTCCCATTACCAGGGATTCTGACCTCGTCTTGACAGAATGAGGTATGTTTCACTCAATACATTTTAATCTCTATTTTAAGAAAGTCTTAATAAGAGCGCAAGAAGTCTCGGGCTGAGCTTGAGTTTCTAAGCTGTGGGCTTTTCTTTCCGATGGGTTTTCGCAGGCAGAATTTTGTTGAGTAAATGGGAGAAGGGCAGACTGGTGGAGGACAATGCGTGCTCGCCAAAGGCTAACTCACAAACGCCACTTGTCTGAGTCAGGCTTCGGTTTGTCCTCTATGAACAGTTATGCCCGTTATCCTCTGCGACAGTGAGCAGTTGTTTCAGCTCGGGATATGATGCCAGTTGCATCCTGCATGCATCCTGCAGTATCAGAACTCATAAAGAAACCAGGACTGATGCAGTTGGGTGACTCGGGATGGGCGCAATTTGCCCCGAGCGCCTTACAAACCAAGCCATTGCATTAAGGTGCGTCAGGGTTAGAACTAGTTATCGCTTAGGAGTATGGCGTGTATGTATGAGAAAATCGTTGCCCCCAGTGCTGGGTCGCGCATTACTTTTGCGGATGGCAAGCCGCAAGTTCCCGATAACCCCATTATTCCCTTCATTCGGGGAGACGGGACGGGGGTTGATATTTGGCCTGCGGCTCAGGCTGTGTTTGACGCAGCCGTTGCCAAAGCCTATGGTGGCAAGCGCTCGATTGTCTGGTTTAGAGTCTATGCGGGTGACGAAGCGTGTGACTTATACGGCACCTATCAATATTTGCCCGAAGACACCCTCAGCGCCATTCGTGACTATCGCGTCGCGATCAAGGGCCCGCTGACCACGCCGATTGGCGGTGGCATTCGTTCGTTGAACGTGGCGCTGCGCCAGATCTTTGACCTTTATGCTTGTGTGCGGCCCTGCACCTACTATGCAGGCACGCCCTCGCCTCACAAGTTTCCAGAAAAGCTGGATGTGATTGTCTATCGCGAGAATACGGAAGACATCTATCTGGGGATTGAGTGGAAGCAGGGTAGTGAGGTGGGCAATCGCCTGATCAAAATCCTAAATGAGGATCTGATTCCCGCCACGCCAGAACACGGTAAAAAGCGCATTCCCCTTGACTCTGGCATCGGCATTAAACCGATCAGCAAGCAGGGATCGCAGCGTCTGGTGCGCCGCGCCATTAGCCACGCCTTGCGCCTGCCCAAAGCCAAGCAAATGGTGACGCTGGTACACAAAGGCAACATCATGAAATATACCGAAGGTGCATTTCGTGACTGGGGCTATGAGCTGGCTACCGCAGAGTTTCGGGAGGAATGCGTCACCGAACGTGAATCGTGGATTCTGGGCAACAAGGAGAAGACTCCTGACCTCAGCGTTGAAGACAACGCCCGGATGCTTGAACCCGGCTATGACAACCTGACTGCAGAAAAGAAGGCAGAAATCTGTGGGGAAGTGTCTGCTGTGCTGGATGCCATCTGGTCTAGCCATGGCAACGGCCAGTGGAAAGATAAGATCATGGTCAATGACCGCATTGCCGACAGCATCTTTCAGCAAATTCAGACTCGCCCTGATGAATACTCTATTTTGGCGACAATGAACCTCAATGGTGATTATTTGTCAGATGCGGCAGCGGCGATCGTGGGCGGGCTGGGCATGGGGCCAGGCGCCAATATTGGGGACGAGTGCGCTATTTTTGAAGCGACTCACGGCACTGCACCTAAACATGCCGGGTTAGATCGAATCAATCCTGGCTCTGTCATTCTCTCAGGTGTGATGATGCTGGAGTTTATGGGCTGGCAAGAAGCGGCGGACCTGATCAAAAAAGGAATTGGCGCTGCCATCTCAAATCGCGAGGTGACCTACGATTTAGCGCGGCTGATGGAACCCCCGGTAGAGCCGCCGCTGAAGTGTTCTGAGTTTGCTCAGGCCATTATTCAGCACTTCTAAAGATTTAGCGCCTTCGACTGAAGATTTGGTTTCATAGCGCTTAGTGCACTGATTGACGTGTTTGTTATTGTGAACTCCCTGCGCGTCAGGGAGTTCACATCAATCGTCTTGATCAACCTATCGGTTGCAAGAGCTAGCGTTATCGAATGCCCGTGCCATAGGCGATGACCTCAATGGCGGTTATAGGATTTTGCCCGTTGGTGTTCAGTTCTGATGTCTCTAATCGCACATTGAGAACTTGAGTGGCACCCCAGGCGATCGCCTGCTCTTTCATCCGCAGCACTGCTTCCCGCCGTCCCCGCTCTAGCAGCGTTTCAAATACGGTGAGCCGCCCCCCGAATAGGCTGATCAATGCCCCAATCACGGTTTTGAAATAGTCGCTAGAAACCACGACACTACCGATAAATATCTGGGCTTCGGCTGTGTCAGGAAGGGGATGTTTGCAGCCAAAGTTAACGGTAGAAAGATGGCGACTCTCCTGCTCTCGGTGGTGCAAGCTGGCAAAGTGTCGATTCTCGATGATGGAGCCCACTGATAGCCCCAGCATAAGCAAGCCAATGAAAAGCCCAATCTGAAAAACAGTTTCTGGATCCACCGGGGTTACTCCACTACTACCGCAGTGCCATAGGCAAACAGCTCTGCCGCGCCCTGCGCCACCGATGACGTGGCGAATCGCACATTCACAATGGCATTCGCTCCCATTCGAGCGGCGTCTTTAATCATGCGATTCGTTGCCTCTTCACGAGCTTCCTGTAATAGTTCCGTATAGCCTTGGAGTTCCCCACCCACCAGGTTTTGCAGACTTGCCATCAAGTCACGGCCTACGTGTTTGGCTCGCACTGTGCTCCCTTGCACTAGGCCAAAATGCCGTACAATTCTGCGCCCTGGCACACCCTCTAGCGTAGTCAAGATCATAGAAACTCCAACGAAAACAACGTTTGCCCAGTCCATCAGGCCTCCCCCAAAGTGCCCAAGATGAGACTACAGATGCTTACTCCACAAATCAGGTCGCTTGGTAGGGACTCGGTCACGGCAGTCAGCGTAGGACAGGCAAAGTAGGATGGGCAAAATTGTAGCGATCGCTCTTCTTTTTCGCGGTACTGCTGCAACGTTTCTTCGCACAGCCGCCGTTTACGGCTCAGGCTGTATGGTTTTTTGCTTGGTCTCTATACGCGCCGCCATTCGAGAGGATCGCTCTAGTGTGCTCTGGGCGGCTGTATTGACGACTTTTCCGCAACCTGCTCAGGATTGCAGCCAATGCAGGATAATGTAAAGGTTTTCAAGATATTGGACTGATGCGTGTTGTGCGGCATTCTATGTGGGTTAGGTCTTTGCCCACAGAATTGATCCCTCCATGACTGCCAGTTGCATAAACTCTTGACTCCCATCCCGCTGTTTTATTACTGTCAATTGCTGCCATGCGAAGCCATTATTGCGGTCACCTACGCGCTGAACACATTGGAGAAACGGTTACCCTGTATGGCTGGGTTGATCGCCGTCGAGATCATGGCGGCGTTGTGTTTTTAGATGTGCGCGATCGCTCTGGTGTTGCCCAAATCGTCAGCGATCCCGAGCGAACACCCGCATCCTATGCCGACGCAGACAAGCTCCGTAATGAGTATGTGGTCAAGGTGACGGGGCGGGTGACGGGGCGTCCGGCAGAATCACTTAATCCCAAGTTGCCCACAGGGGAAGTTGAAATTTATGCCGACCAGATTGAGCTGCTGAATGCAGTGCGGAAGCAACTACCGTTTCAGGTGTCTACGGCTGAGCAAGAGCCCGTGCGCGAAGAGTTGCGGCTGAAGTATCGCTATCTAGACCTGCGGCGCGATCGCATGAGCCGCAACCTGCAGTTGCGCCACAACGTGATCAAAGCCATCCGTCGCTTTTTAGAAGACCAAGAGCACTTTATGGAGGTAGAAACTCCCATCCTCACCCGCTCTACGCCCGAGGGTGCGCGAGACTACCTGGTGCCTAGCCGGGTCAACCCTGAGGAATTCTATGCGCTGCCCCAATCGCCCCAGTTGTTTAAGCAAATTTTGATGGTGTCGGGGTGCGATCGCTACTACCAAATTGCCCGCTGCTTCCGCGATGAAGACCTGCGCGCCGATCGCCAGCCCGAATTCACCCAACTCGACATGGAAATGAGTTTTATGTCTCAAGACGAGATCCTCGATTTAAATGAACAGTTGGTGTGCCATGTATTCAAACAAATTAAGAGCATAGACCTGCCGCGCCCCTTCCCTCGGCTGACCTATGCCGACGCCATGAACCGCTACGGCTCTGACAAGCCCGACACCCGCTATGGGTTAGAACTCGTGGATGTCTCCGATATTGCGGCGACCAGTGGCTTTAAGGTATTCGCCGAGGCGGTAAAACAGGGCGGTATTGTCAAGATTTTACCGATCCCCAACGGCAATGACGCTATTTCCAATGTTCGGATCAAGCCGGGTGGCGATTTGTTTAAGGAAGCCTCGGAAGCTGGCGCGCGCGGGCTGGCTTACATTCGCGTGCGTGACGGGGGCGAGATCGACACCATTGGCGCGATTAAAGATAACCTCAGCGACGAGCAGAAGCAGGAAATCCTCTCTCGGACGGGGGCACAACCCGGGCACTTACTGCTGTTTGGCGCAGGCGATACGGCGACGGTGAATAAAACGCTCGATCGGCTGCGACAGGTGGTTGCGCGGGAGTTGAGCTTGATCCCAACCAAGCAGGTCAACCTGTTGTGGATTACGGAGTTCCCCATGTTTGAGTGGAACGCTGACGAGAAGCGGCTAGAGGCGCTGCATCATCCCTTCACGGCTCCCTATCCCGATGATGCGCACGACCTAAAAACAGCCCGAGCTCAAGCCTATGACCTGGTCTATAACGGGTTTGAAGTGGGCGGCGGCAGTCTGCGAATTTATCAGCCCGAGCTGCAGCAGCAGGTATTTGAAACCATTGGATTGTCAGAAGAGGAAGCCCAGAACAAGTTTGGCTTTTTGCTCGAAGCGTTTGAGTATGGCACGCCACCCCACGGCGGCATCGCCTATGGGCTCGATCGGCTGGTGATGCTGCTAGCCGGTGAAGACTCCATTCGCGATGCGATCGCCTTCCCCAAAACGCAGCAGGCGCGGTGTTTGCTCACCAACGCTCCTAACGAGGTTGATCCCAAGCAGTTGAAAGAGCTACACATCACCACCGTGGAAAAACCCAAGAGCTGAGGGCGACTGGGGCAACTAACGGCGTTTAGCTCAGTGCCCTTAGCGTTGCGCTAGAAAGGGTGTGTTTGCGCTAACGTGGAATTGCTGAATTTACCACTGATGCCATGGCTGCTCGTCAATTTCTAACCCTGACAAGCCTGCTGCTAGCAGTGTCGTTGCCATTGGGAGCATGTTCTGGATTTTCGCGCGATGCGTGGGAGCAGGCGATCGCCCCTGATCCCACACTGCAAGAGGATGGCGCTAACCTTCAGTCACGCGCCATACTCCCGCCGGATTTTCCGTCTGAGATTCCTCGCTATCCGGGTGCAGCACTGCAATCGGTAACAGTGGATGCGGCAAATGACGCAGTGGGCAATGCAGGTGCAGACACAGACACACCGGCAGATACAGCCGTGGACTCTGATGACCCTATGTCCAACAGGGACAATGCAGATGCCACAGTAGATGCCAGCCCAGACGCCACGACAGACGCCAGCCCAGACGCGACCTCGGCCCAGCGAGTCGTCACCCGCTGGCAAACTCGCGACAGTGCTGACCAAGTGTGGCAGTATTACCAGCAGCAGTTTCAGCCGGGAGACTGGCAAGTGCAAGCCTCCGGCGGATATGAACTATCGGTGATCCAGGATGATTTGGACGTGCAGCTGATAGTGTTTGACTCGCGTGATGCAGCCGCCAGTGATCCCAGTCCTAGCCCTATCGCTGGCCCAGATATGCCTGTTGCATCGGACGAGGCTTCGGATACTCAGGCGACTGATGCCGCAGATTCGCCCGAGGCAGCAGAGGTGACACCCGTATTGACCGAATTCATCTTGAGCTATCGGGTCGGCGTCAACCCGGACGAAGCGCTGGGATCAACAGCTTCGCAGGATTTTGTCGATAGCAATGCTACCGATTCATCGACGGGATCTGAATCCAATGCGATCGCCAGCCCTAGACCCGCTCAACGCTACACCGATCTAGCGACGGCACCAGAGCCATTGCGGCCCTATCTCACCGATCTCGCTGGGCTAGGCGTGTTAGACAGCGGCAGTGAGTTTCAGCCCAATGAGCCCGTTACTCGCCGCGCCTATGCTCGCTGGCTGATGGCGGCAAACAACCGGATTCACAGCGCTCAGCCTGACAAGCAAATTCGCACTGCTGTGGGATCATCTCAACCGGCATTTCAGGATGTGCCCACCTCTGACCCTGACTTTGGCGCGATTCAAGGGTTAGCCAACGCGGGGATCATTCCCAGCCCGCTGTCGGGCAATACGACGACTGTGGCGTTTCGCCCGGATGCACCGCTGACGCGAGAAGATCTGGTGTTGTGGAAGATGCCGCTGGATTTGCGGCGATCGCTCCCCGAAGCCAGCATCGATGCAGTAGAGCAAACCTGGGGGTTTCAGGACACGGCCCAGATTCAGCCCCGAGCACTACGAGCCGTGTTGGCGGATTATCAAAACTCAGATTTGTCTAACATTCGCCGTGCGTTTGGCTATACCACCCTGTTCCAGCCCAAGGCTGCGGTGACCCGCGCCGAGGCTGCCGCAACGCTGTGGCGGTTTGGGATGCAGGGTGAAGGCGTTACGGCCAAAGACGCTGCAGAGTAACGGTGGGCGATCGCACCTGACTCATTCCCTAATGGAATGCACTAAGGTGCGGCGCAATCGTTAGGGTGCAATGATCCCCGATTGCGTCAATGTTTAGGAACTCGCTAGAAAACAATGAAGCTGCTTTAACATCGTTCAACCCTCAACAGTCCTCTGGCACAGCATTCACCCGCTGATCCCCTAAGATTCTGCTAACCCAGCGGCTTTTGGCTAGGAATGCCCGCCGACCTAGGGAACTGTTTGGGTGTATTGACCAGCTTTTGCAGATAAATGCAATGGCGCACGCTCTCCGTGAGAGGTGTGGTGAAGGCCTCTACCTGGGCGATCGCCCCGCCTAATTGCCCCACTACCTGGATCAATAGCGTCTGTTCCTCGTCACTCCACTGACCTCGATAGAGAATTGCAGTTCCGCCCAGCTTCAGCAATGGCAGGGCATATTCTGCACAGACCACCGCCGGGGCGATCGCCCTTAAGGTTGCCAGGTCGTAGCGGGCTCGATGGGCCACGTCTCGCCCTGCGGTTTCCACTCGCTCAGCAAACCCACTGGCATTGGGCAATTGTAAGTGCTCGCAAAGATTATCTAAAAAGGCAATTTTTTTGCGGGTAGCGTCGAGTAGCGTCACCTGCATATCAGGGCGGGCGATCGCAATGGGAATGCCTGGAAACCCAGCCCCTGTACCAATGTCAATCACACGCAAATACTCAGATGGCGTAGGAACCGCTACAGAAGTAGGCTCCTTTGTCTCCAAAGTATTCAGGCTCCCACCCACATCGAGTGCAGCATCAGAATCAGCGGCACCTTTGAGGTTAGGGTCAGAGCTGGAACCATCGCTCGGGCTGACAGTCTTTGCAAGCGTCTCTTCTACAGACGGCTCTTTTACAGAAGCATCCTCTGCAGAACCCCCCCCTGCTGATGAGGTCAGACGAGGCTCTAGATACCGTTGAATGCCGCTTAGAGAATCCCACAGGTGCTTTTCCCAAAACTCATTCGGATCAGTAATGCGAGTGAGATTGAGACTGCGGTTGCCCAGGAGGATCTGCTCATAGAGCTGCTGAAACTGCTGCTGCTGAGTTGCAGTTGGCTGCCAGCCCAGAGTCGCTTGCCAGCGATCGCCCAGCAAAGGAAGGGAGGGCACCGAAGATAGTGAGATTGAAGTAGGGCACATAGACGGCTTCTGAATAGTCCATTTGGTGAGGACTGGGCTGAGTTAGGCGCAGAGTTTCACAAGCTCTGAGCGGCCTAGTGAGCAGTGGAGGCAGGCAGAAGTTTTTGGGGATCTACCGATTCTAGAACACCGTGATGTAACGTCCAGCAGCGGTCGGCGATCGCCGCCAGCTCACTCGCATCATGAGACACCACGAGCAAACTCCAATCCGCCTTAAGCCGCGTTAGCACATTTACTAATTGCTGCCGCATCGACCAATCTAAGCCAGCAGTGGGTTCATCCAGCAACAGCAAAAACGGCTGCCGAATCAGCTGCACCGCCAAGGCAAGCCGTCGCTGTTGCCCACCACTCAGGGATCGGGGTGGAGTTTTAAGCGGCAAATGCCCCAGCCCCACATCCTCTAAGGCCTGGTCAATGCGTGCTTTGCTGAGTTCTGGATGCCCTAGCCGCAGTTCCTCTAAAATAGTGCTGCCGCAAAAATGCCGCTCTGGAAACTGAAACACCAGCCCACTCAACTGCTGCAAATCATCTGGGGTGAGGTCTTGATCACGCCAGCGAATGACGCCCGACGTTTTCTTCGCTAACCCAGACAGAATCTCCAACAGCGTGCTTTTACCCGAGCCACTCGGCCCCACAACTAACCCCAACTGCTGAGGTGCCAATTCAAGCTGAATGGCATTGAGGATTGGATCAGGAGTAGCAGCGGGATGGTAACTCAGATTGTGCAAATTTAGCATCAAGCAAAAAAGAGAAAAGTCTTGAACCCTGCAGAGCCAACGTTATCGGCATAGCCCTGCGCAAATTATTCCTATTGTGGCAAACTTCTAGCGGCAAACGCCTCCGTTAAGCAAAACTTGCTAAGGGGCAACGTGCGGAACTCAATAGATGAGACTGCGTCTAACTCTGTAGCAATTGTCACATCGGCAAGCGCTTTCAGTCGGTACGGCTAAGGGAATCCCATCATCTATTATTACTCCTGAGTTCCCGAACTCGAGTTTCCGTACTCGAATTCCCGTACCAACAGTAGCGCAGCTATCAATGCATTGCAGCTGATTCGCGATGTGCTTAAGGGCTGGAGTGGCAAACGATCGAACTGAAGTTGGCCTTACATTATCGTCGCCAGGTTATGAGTATAAATCACCCAGCATGGCGAGGGAGGTCAGCGCCGACTATGGCACTCTAAAGGGTGCAACGATCGCCCAGTAGTACCCTGCTTAAGAGGTGACATGGGGTGGAAAGTGAGAGAAAGATGCATCTGGGGATCGGGATAGCGATTGCTGCCCCCTATCCTGATTCTTATGTGAGTTTGTGTCGTCTGTGGGTGAACCTGTTTGTTTGTAGAGCTTGACGGGCAAGCTGTGAGGGCAGTACGTGAAATGATCGGCGGAGCCAATGACCTAGGCTCGATTGCTGCATCGTTATATTGCTAAGTGGATTCAGAATTGTTGTTTGTGGGGGATTTGAGGTAGATTTATGCGTCATATGCGTCATGGAAATCCGTTGATTCAACACCGTGTTATTCATCGTCAATGCATTGAGGCGCGGCCTAGGGACTCAGAGCCAAGCCGGGGACAGCGGGGGTGGCAGAGAGTGGCCACCTCAGCCTTAGGCAGTGTAGCGATCGCTCTCAGCTTATTTGTAGCACCGGGTTTAGCTGATCCCTTCCGCAACTCGAGCCCTCGCCCGATTGATCCCCAGGCCGAAGCGGCGTTTGAGGCGTTGTTCAAACAAGGTGACTATGTAACAGCAGCAGAACTGCTGCAAACGGCGTCAGAGGATGAGCCTCTCACCCATGGCATGCGCGCATCTATTGCCTACCTCAATGGCGACAACGCCTCTTTGTCCACCCATGCGGCTCTCACCCGCGCAGCAGCTGAGCGTTTGCTAGAGCGCGATGCCTTACGCGGCAATCTATATTTAGCCAGCGCCAATTTCCTTGAAGGGGCGCAGATCGTTGAGGAGCGCGGACTGGCCGCTGCTACCCCCAGCGTGCTGGGCAAACTGCAACAGGTGTTTACCCATTTGAGACGTGCCGAAACTGAAGATCCAGATGATCCAGAACTGAACCTGCTGCGGGGCTTTATGGATTTGATGCTGGCAGTCAATCTACCCTTTTCGAATCCCAACCAGGCGATCGCCCGATTTCAGGAGAATGCCGCACCCTCGTATTTGGTGAATCGAGGGCTGGCGATCGCCTATCGCGATCTCGATCAGCAAGAGTCTGCCCTAGCAGCAGTGGATCAAGCCTTAGCAGAAACGCCCGACAACCCAGAAATGCTTTATCTTAAAGCCCAAATTCTGGTGCGCTTGGGTCGCAACGAAGAAAGTTTGCCGCTGTTTAACCAAGCGTTAGAATTGCGCGAGCAACTCCCCGTCAGCATCCGCAGAAACTTGGTTTGGGAAGGCTGCCGCACCACCAACCGCGTTAACCGCATCCCCGATGAGCAAAGCCGCAACCAATGCCGTGCCGTTCGGCGTGAGGCTTGATGCAACGGGCTGAGCCACAAGATGTAAAGATTTAAGTAGGCGCTCGTGTATTTCTGCATTGCAGATTTCAAAATGCAAATAAGAGAATTGCCTGAGTTCGTCTTAAATTTGTCTTAAATCTACAAGACTGCTGCACCGGTGTTCTGTATCGAGTTGATGAGAGCACCCGATGCGGCATCTTCTACTTGGCAACGCCCACTGCTCCGGCTCAATGCATATGGATGATGCATATGGATGATATTCAAACCAGGCTCAACCAACAGCGGGTGAAGCACATCGTCATGAGCTATGGGCTAGAAGGTGATGACTCCGATTCCTGTCAGATTTATCTCACCCAGTTGCTCAATCAATATCCAGCGCCACTGGTTGAACTGGCGTTGGTAGAAACCTTAGTGGATTATTGGCTTAATACGCCCATGATTCGAGGAACGCAGTTTTTTGCCCATGCGCATCGTAGGCTCCGTATTTGGGAGGTAGATGCCATCAGCAGTACGATCACGCCAGCTCAGTTTCAGCAGATTACTGGGCTAGACCCCACGCCCGTTTTTGGATCTGCAGAGACGCTGCCTCCACACCCCATTCATCGGTAGCCCTGTCTATTGCGCTGGCCCTACTAAGTACACATCAGTCCTCAAAGTAGACCTTCCCGGGGATTGATCCCCCCTAGCCCCCTTTGGAAAGCTAATCCTGTAGGGGTTTTGTATGAGCAGATTAGAGTACCGTAGATACTTCGCCGGGAAGAGGTCAGCGCAGTCGCTATAGGCTAGGTTGACGCTAAAAATTAGAGAGTGCGGTGAGATGTCCGAGTTTAGCCAAC
>JBGTOF010000317.1:0-5056 GCA_041742695.1 Elainellales cyanobacterium
GGATTCCTATGAGGCGATCGCCGAAGAAGACGAATGGATTCATCTGGGCCTGTTGGGAACCCAAATCACCAAGATCTCCTCTTCATTTGACCCGCGAAACTATGGCTATAAAAAGTTGAGTGAGCTGGTGCAAGCGTCGCAGGTGTTTGAAATCAAAAAAGAGGCAAAAACTATTCTAATTAAGTATCGATAGATGCTGATTTTGGGTGTCGATGTGTTGACTTGATAGTTTTATTTTCTTCAGCGTTTCTTCAGCCAAGTTATTTCAACCGCTCTATTACGAGTCCCTATGAAAATTGCGATCGCCCAACTCAACCCCACCATTGGCGACCTAGCAGGGAATGCCCAGCGCATTCTCGATGCGGCAGCGCAGGCGGCAGCACAGGGGGCGCGACTGCTGCTGACCACAGAGCTATCGCTCTGCGGCTACCCGCCCCGCGATTTGCTGATGCAGCCCGAATTTTTGGCCGCGTTAGCGAATACGTTGCATCAGTTGGCGCGAGACTTGCCGCCCCAGTTGGCGGTGCTGGTGGGCACGGTCGTTCCTAATCCAGATGCCGCGCGGACTGGCGGCAAACCGCTGTTTAACACCACCGCTTTGGTGCAAAACGGGACGGTGCAGTGCTACTTTCACAAGCGGCTGCTGCCGACCTACGACGTGTTTGACGAAGACCGCTACTTTGAACCGGGGCGCGACGCCAACTGGTTCTTGCTCAATGGCCTGATAGAGCAGCCGGGGGATGAATCCGTTGATGCGTCGCTGCCGCATGTGTCTTCGCTAAAAATTGGCGTCACCATTTGTGAGGATCTGTGGAATGACGAAGCCTTTTGGGGCAAGCGTATCTATCCCAACAATCCGCTCGAAGACTTGGCAGCCCAAGGGGTAGACCTGATTGTGAATCTGTCAGCGTCGCCCTATAGCGTCGGCAAGCAGGCCATCCGAGAGGCGATGCTGCGCCACGGCGCGGCCCGCTGCCGAGTGCCGATTCTCTACGCCAACCAGGTGGGCGGCAATGATGATTTGATTTTTGACGGCAGCAGCTTTGGGCTCAACTGTGAGGGCGGGCTAGTGTTTCGCTGTCGCGAGTTTGAGACCGATCTGGCAATTGTGGAGTTTGATGCCGCAGGGGATGTGCAGCCGGGGGCGATCGCCCCATGCATCGAAGATGACAATCACGAGATCTGGATGGCGCTAGTGCTCGGGGTGCGCGACTATGTGCGCAAGTGTGGGTTTAAGACGGCGGTGCTGGGGCTGAGCGGCGGCATTGATTCATCGCTGGTGGCGGCGATCGCCGCAGCGGCCATTGGCGCAGAAAACGTGCTGGGCATCCTCATGCCCTCCCCCTACAGCAGCGACCACTCGATTCAAGATGCGCTAGATTTGGCGAAGCAGTTGGGAATTCGTACCCATACCGTGCCGATTCAGCCCATGATGGCGGGGTTTGACGAGGGGCTGGCACCGCTGTTTGCGGGCACAGAGTTGGGTGTCGCAGAGGAAAACCTGCAATCTCGCATTCGGGGGACGCTGCTCATGGCCGTGTCCAACAAGTTTGGCCAGTTGCTGATTACCACGGGCAACAAGTCAGAAATGGCGGTGGGCTACTGCACCCTCTATGGCGATATGAATGGCGGACTGGGGGCGATCGCCGATGTGCCCAAAACCCGCGTTTACGACCTCTGCCGCTGGCTCAACGCACACGGCCAATCCAGCGACATCACAGGACTGCCCGCGAGATCAGAACTCATTCCCAAACATGTCATTGCTAAACCCCCCAGCGCCGAACTCAAGCCCGGGCAACTCGATCAGGATTCGCTGCCGCCCTACGACATTCTGGACGATATCCTGGCTCGGTTTGTAGAACAGCACCAATCCCCAGCTGACATTGTGACGGGGGGGCATGATCCCGATGTGGTGAACCTTGTGGTGCGCTTGGTGACGCGGGCCGAGTTCAAGCGCAAACAGGCCCCACCCGGCCTCAAGATTACCGATCGCGCCTTTGGTACGGGCTGGCGCGTCCCCATTGCCAATCGCTGGTTGCCGGCCTCGGCCATAGCACCCGCTGCTGTGCCCCCTGAGATGCCTGTCGGGTAGCTACGCAGATAACCTGCATATCGTATCGAGGGTACTCTCTACGGCAGACATTCCTATGGCAACACCATCTCGGCAAATGTCTAAACCCCTTCTGCTCGCTATCAAACTCACGCTTAGGGCAGATATTTTTGTACCACGCTCCAGCCGGTGGCAGACACCAGAGCAAACCCCAGCAGCAACGCTAGGTTTAGGGTGATATGGAGCGATCGCGCCCAGGGCTGCTGCGCCAAAATTCGGCTAGCACTCCAGGCAGACGCTAGCGTGAGGCCGACCACAATCAGCCCAGCCGGCAAATGCACCGAATGCCCCAAGTCCCCGTAGTAGCCCAGGGTTCCCACCACGCCGACCGCTAGTAGCAGTATCACCAACGCCACCAACAAGGAGCCCATGACCACATGCGCCAGCCCTAACCAGGCCGGACGAGAGAGCGATCGCACCCGCGCCACCCGCACCCACAGACCCGAGATCGCCAACAAAGCATAGAGCGTGACAGAAAGTCCCATCGACCACGCTGCAATACGCCACAACCAAAGAAACGAGGGTAAATCCAACTTAAACCCGACTTGAGGGAGAGCCCTCACAAACTGCCTAATCTATTATTTATCGTTCAGGCTCCAGCGCAAACTATTGCAAACTGTTTTGTAACGGGCTGCAAGATATAGAACCCTAGAGGGGAAAGAAATCCTAAGAGTATTCCATAAAAAAATTCATCCATCTGGCCCTCATCCCCCTGGCCCTCATCCCCCAATCCCTTCTCCCAGAATGGGAGAAAGAGGGCCGAAACGCCTTGTCTGGCTTCCCCCTCGCCCATGTTTGGGAGAGGGGGACTGAGGGGGTGAGGGCATACGCTGAACGCTTTATTAATTGGACTACTCTAAAAATCCTGAGCTTTGTAGCAGGGCAACCAGCGCAATCAGTCAAGAAGGGGTGCTCCCTAGCGTTGAGCCATCCCTGCCACCGCGCGATTCACACAAAATAGGGCAGCATCTCTGCTGCCCCGAGTCATAACCGAGTAATTCAAATGTTGAATTTATAGTGGTACTAAAAACCTAATTAAATCTTAACGAGTCGTGGGCGACAATCCTAGCTCCCCAGCCACGGCTGGGTCACCAACCCTGGCTGTAGCACTACCATTGCAGATGGGCAATGGCGCCGCCCAATGGGCATGCCCTCTCCACAAACAACCTATTCGGGAACAACAGAAGCCGACGCTACTGTTAGGGATTCTCGAAACGGCGCATTACCCGAAAGCCCCTCCAACGAAGCGTCATAGGTGGCGTTCAGCTCAGCTTCGATACGAATCTGCTCACAGGGAATAGTATCTGACAGGATGGAGCTGGCCATCATGCCACAGTGAATCTCGAGCATGGCATGAGACAATGCCTCAAACATCAACCGCTGTCCGGGAAACACGACGCGCTCAAAATACCAATTGGGAACGTTCGTAATGCGGGCTACCTGAATCTTGCTTGTGGCATTGACGTAGCAGCAAAGAATATTGTCGGAGTTATCCTGCGGGACGGGATCAATAATTTGGGCCATGGCGGTGAGGAGCCTTAACGATGATATATGAACTTGCCTATAACGCTAACACCGTCTGATCCCCATCGTTGTAAACTCAACTACAACCTCAGCATGATCCCACCAGAGGCAGAGGTCGCGTGGCTATGGCGGCCTCTAAGCATAGGATAGTCAGTGCCTAGGTTTGAGCCAATCAGCCGATTGATTGCTGGCTCTCACGCTTGCAGGAGCTGCTCCGCAAGTTATTGCAGATGCTTTGTAGTGACTTGACTCTAAAGGCGATCGCCCCTCTGCAACACTCCACGATAGGATCTGCGGCTTTGATCTGCGGGTCTAAGAATCCCAGTGTTATGGTGAAGTTATATGAATCGAATCTGAAAAACCTACCAGATATTGCGGCAACCTGATGGCTCGTATCCTCTATGTTCGGCTTCCCTGCAACCCCATCTTCCCCATTGGGGTCGTTTACCTAGCAGACCACCTGCACAAGGTGCTGCCTGAGGTAGAGCAGCGAATCTTCGACTTGGGCACCGTTCCACCTCTCGACTTTGCCCCAGCCTTAGATCGCTGCATTGATGAGTTTCAGCCGACCCATCTCGTCTTTTCTTGGCGTGACATTCAAATTTATGCGCCAGTAGGTGGGCGCGGCGGCAACCCCCTGCAATATACCTTTGAGTTTTTCTATGCCCGCAATCCCCTCACTAAGCTCAAGGGAGCCTTTGGGCTAACGCGCATTGCATCGGGCTATTATGGCGAGCTGTGGCGCAACCTGGGGTTAATCAAGCGGGGCACTCGGCGAGCGCAGCGGTTTTGTTCTGATGTCAAGCTGGTGGTGGGGGGCGGCGCGGTGAGCGTCTTCTATGAGCAATTGGGCTCATCCTTGCCGAAGGGAGCCATTATTTCAGTCGGCGAAGGGGAACTGCTGCTGCAAAAGCTGCTGCAGGGGCAGGATATTTCAACGGAACGCTGCTATGTGGTGGGCGAAGAGGCTCCGCGCGATCGCCTCATCCACGAACAGCCGTCACCCTTGGAAAAGACCGCCTGCAACTACGACTACATTGCCCAAATTTGGCCAGAATTTAGTTATTACCTTCAAGATCAGGATTTTTATGTGGGCGTGCAGACCAAGCGAGGTTGCCCCCACAACTGCTGCTATTGCGTCTATACCGTGGTGGAAGGCAAGCAGGTGCGCATTAACCCGGCAGAAGAAGTCGTGGCGGAAATGCGGCAACTCTATGATCGTGGCATCCGCAACTTCTGGTTTACAGATGCGCAGTTCATCCCAGCACGGCGCTTCATTGCCGATGCAGAGGAACTGCTGCAGAAAATTGTGGATTCCGGCATGACGGATATTCACTGGGCGGCCTATATCCGCGCAGACAACCTATCCCCCCGAGTCGCAGATCTGATGGTGCAAACGGGGATGAATTACTTTGAGATTGG
>JBGTOF010000320.1:0-6336 GCA_041742695.1 Elainellales cyanobacterium
ATAGCCGATGAAACCTTTCATCGCGGCGAACTGCAGGGGGCGATCGCCATTGCCCAGCGCATCCCCCAAGATACCGATGCTCATCAGGATGTCTCTCAGCGCATCGAGTCTTGGCAAGAGGTCTGGGCCTCTGCTGAGTCGATCTACGGCGAGGCAGAAGACCTGCTGTTTGATGGGCAAGACCCGCGCAAGGCGTTTGACCTAGCCGTGCAGTTGCTCACCGTAGGCAACCGCTATTGGGAAACCACGAAATACCAGCAGTTGCAGGACTTGATCACCGCTTCGCGGGAAGACGGCAGCCGTCTGGCAGAGATTCGGCAACTCGCGCGGCAAGGCGGGTTGACTAACCTGCTCAAAGCCGTTGAAATGGCTCGCGAGATCAAGCCCAATAGCCCTATTTACTCTTCGGCTCAGCGGCTAATCGATAGCATTGGGCGAGACATGATGGCCGTGGCTGAGGCGTCGCTAGACCGCCGCAACTTAGAAGAAGCCTTGGCAATCGTGGACGAAATTCCCAACACCCCGGCGTTGCAGCAGGATGTGCAAGACTTTAAGACCCTGGCCCAGGCGCGAGCGCAGTCTTGGCAGGGCACCGTGGCCGATTTGCAGGCCGCTGTGGTGCAGCTGCAGCGGATGCGGAGCGATCGCCCCCTCTATGGCAAAGCCCAAGAGTGGATTGCCCGCTGGCAGCTTGAGATTCAGGACGTCGCTACTCTAGCACGAGCGAGAGAAGTGGCCGCGCTCGGCACCCTAGGCGATTTGCGCGCTGCCATTGCCGAGGCTCGTGCCGTGCCCCGCAATAATCCCCGGGCTGATGAGGCCAATGAGCTGATTCGCGAGTGGACGACCGAGATCGAAACCACCGAAGATCGCCCGCTGCTGACCCAAGCCGATTCCTATGCCAGTGTGGGTGATTTGCCGTCGGCGATCGCCGTAGCCCAACGAATTCGTTCAGGGCGCGCCTTACACAGTGATGCCCAAACCCGCATTCAGGGCTGGACGAATCAAATTCAGCGGGCGCAGGATCAGCCGGTGCTTGATCGGGCGCGGCAATTGGCATCCTCTGGGGATCTCACTGGGGCCATTGTTACCGCAGAGCGCATCCAAACCGGACGCGTATTGCATACGGATGCCCAAAACGAGCTGCGCGCGTGGCGCACCCAGGTCGAAGCCCTATCGAACATGCAGCAAGCTCGTAGCCTTGCCACCGCTCGCACGCCCGCTGCCTTGCTAGAGAGTATTCGGCTGGCAGGGCAGGTGCCTGCGGGCACCTCGGTGTCTGCCGAGGCCACCCGCATGGTGAATCAGTGGAGCAGCGAGGTGCTGCAAGCCGCCCAAAGCCAAGCGGGGTATGACGTGGCTGGGGCGATCGCCCTGATGGAGCAACTGCCGCCCAATACGACGGCCTACGCCCAAGCGCAGTCGCAACTGGCTGGCCTGCGGCAATTACGCGACCAAATGGCGCGTCCTGCCCGCGACTATTCGATTGAGACAGAGGCAACCGAGACAACAGAACCGCTGGATGGCGTATTGCCGTTAGAAGGGCAGTAGCCGACTCAGTCGCAGGGTCGTCACCCAGATAGAACAGCTTCACCCGGGTAGGACAGGGTGAAGCGGCGTTAGCTTCTGGGCTTGATCGTGCCGTATTGGCTGGCTCGGGCATAGTCGCCAATGGAGCAGCAGAGGGCTTTGAGGCTATTAAGCGCTTGCTGCATCAGGCTGTTGTCGTTAGCAGTTTGCGCCAGCTGGAGCCGCTGTTCGCAGCAGTTAATGGCAAGCTCATAGTTGTTCTGGGTTTCGTAGATCGCGCAGAGGCTTTCGAGGGCTTGGTCCTCATTACGGCGATCGCCCAGTTCTCGCGCCAGGATCAGCCGCTGACGGTGATAGCCAATCGCTTTGTCATAGGCTTCTACCGAATGACAGGCGATCGCCAGGTTCTTTAACACTTGCCCTTCCAGCGCTCGGTCGCCATGGGTCTGGGCGAGGCTATGCAGCCGTTCATAACAGACAATGGTTTGCTCATGATCCGCCTTAGCATGGTACGCATTGCCCAGGTTGCGGAGCACCTGCACCTGCACCTGCACCTCGTCTAGATCCTTCGCCAACTCGAGGGCTCGGCTGTAGTAAGCGATCGCACGATCGCAATCACTCATTGCTTTGAACACCATGCCCAGGTTATTGAGCGCGGCCACTTCGCCCCGGCGATCTTGAATTTCGCGGGCAATTTTCAAACTTTCCAGCTTATATTCCACCGCTTTGTCGTAATAGTGCAGGTGGCGATAAGCGTTCCCTAAATTGCCGAGCGCCTGTCGCTCGGTTTTGCGATCGCACACCTGTCGAGCGATCGCCAACGCTTGATAGGAATGGGCGATCGCTTTTTGATAATGCGCCAGCGCATAGTAGGTCAGCCCAATGCCGCTGAGGGTTGCGCCTTCTCCCTGCATATCCGGCAGCCGCCGATAGTGCACGAGCACCTGCTGAAACGTGTTCAGCGCTGCTTCATAATCTTGAATTTGATATTGCTCAATGGCTTGCTCGAGCAGCGCATCCAGCTCTTGTTTGGTCGTGTCGGGCACCAATCGAGCCGGCTCGCCTCGGTCAAGAATTCGCTCCGTAGGAGGCACAAACGTTTCATGATAGGCATCGGGTGAGTTCACCATAGATCAGCCTCCGTGCGAGGTAATGCGGCAACAAGCCCCCCGCCACCGGGGGGATGATCCGCCTGGGTTTTGCTTAGACTGACCCCATAGGGTGTGAGGAGTAGATGCCAGTGAACCCTGACAGTCCTTCCCTTTTAGGGCTAGGTCGATGGCTCTGGAGCATCTGAACCCTAGGGGAGTTCCCCCATAGAATCCAAAGAATTTGATGCCCTGTGCTGACAGAGCGACCCCATCGAGTGCCACAACGCGCCGATGCTCTGCAGGGCTGAGCATGGTAGCGCTGCCGGGCGCAGCGATGGGATGGAGAATGGGGATGTGGGTATGCATGGCGTTAGTAAGAAGGACAATATGCGGCGAACAGCGCTTATTCTGCCCTTGAGCATCTACTCAGCGATAAAGGATGTGAGGGCAAGCATGGCCGAATCATGCATGGAGCGCTAGCGCCTGATTGCCAACTTCATCATTCCGCAACAAAAGTTGCGTGTATCTTTTTATTTTTATCGACTTTTCAAGCGTATTCAATCGATCGCAAAACCTATAGAGTAGATGCCCTGATATTTCGAGGTTTTGCTCGGCGATCCCAGTGAAAATGCATCCGTGTATCTCCGTAAGTGAAATTATTTTTTCAATAGAAAAGATACAGAAACGCCAGGCTGTCTTAGCCAGTAGGCGGCATCGACACCGAGTTTATAGGCCGGTCAGGATGGGTTTGCGGTGCTAGGCTGAAGGGGTGAGTCTTCTCAAGAGTTCAAGATTATTGTGAGTTCCGTATTTGCCGACGAGCACCTGCTGTTTTCGCCCGTTGCGCCCCAGGCTGATGCCATCCCCACCATTTTTGCGTTTCCCAATGAGTACACGGTTGGCATCACCAGCTTGGGCTATCAGGTGGTGTGGGCAGCGTTGGCGCTCAATCCCAGGGTGCAGGTGAGTCGGCTGTTTACTGATTTACAGGAGAGCTTGCCGTCCCAGCCTGAGCTGCTGGGCTTTTCGGTGTCTTGGGAGTTGGACTATGTCAATATTCTGAGCTTGCTAGAGCGGCTAGAGGTTCCCCTGCGGGCAGCAGATCGCACCAGCTCACACCCTCTGGTATTTGGGGGTGGCCCAGTGCTGACAGCCAATCCAGAACCCTTTGCTGATTTTTTTGATGTGGTGCTGCTGGGAGATGGGGAGCATCTGCTGGAGGCGTTTGTTTCGGCCTATGACGCGGTGCGAGGCGCGAGCCGGGTAGAGGTGTTGCGGCATCTGGCACAGGTGCCGGGGGTGTACGTTCCCAGCTTATACACGGTGACCTATGAGGCAGCGGATGGGGCGATCGCCCACATTCTGCCGATGGATTCTGCCATTCCCGCTGAGGTGGAAAAACAGACCTATCGCGGCAATGTGCTGTCTGCGTCGACGGTGGTGACGCCCCGAGCGGCCTGGGAGAGCATTTATATGGTGGAGGTGGTGCGGAGTTGCCCAGAGATGTGCCGCTTCTGTCTGGCGAGCTATCTCACGCTGCCGTTTCGCCCCGCCAGTTTCGAGGCGTCGCTAATCCCAGCGATTGAGCGCGGGTTGACGGCCACGCGCCGCTTGGGGCTGCTAGGGGCTTCGGTGACGCAGCATCCTGAATTTGAGGATGTATTGGACTATCTCGATCAGCCCCAGTTTGATGGCGTGCGCGTTAGCCTCTCCTCGGTTCGTACCAATACTGTGACCGAAAAGCTAGCGCGGGTGCTGGTGAAGCGGGAGTCGCGGTCTATCACCATTGCGGTCGAAAGTGGGAGCGATCGCCTGCGCCGCATCATTAACAAAAAGCTAGAGAATGACGAAATTGTGCAAGCTGCGGTTCACGCCAAGGCGGGCGGTCTGAGCAGCCTTAAGCTGTATGGCATGGCGGGGATCCCCGGCGAAGAGCCCGACGACATCGCAGCAACCGTGGCAATGATGCAACAGCTCAAGCGCGCTGCACCCGGCCTGCGCCTGACGCTCGGGTGCAGCACCTTTGTGCCCAAGGCGCACACGCCGTTTCAGTGGCAGGGGGTAAACCCCCACGCAGAAAAACGGCTGAAGCTCTTGCAGAAGCAGTTGCGCCCGATTGGGGTCGATTTTCGGCCTGAAAGCTACAACTGGTCAGTGATTCAAGCGCTCATCTCTCGGGGCGATCGCCGCCTCTCGCCCCTGTTGGAGCAGGTGCGTCACTATGGCGACACGCTGGGGAGCTATCGCCGCGCCTTTAAGGAATTTTGCGGTCAACTGCCCCCGCTTGACTATTATGTGTTTTCTGATTGGGACACAGACCAGCCGCTGCCGTGGGATCATCTGCGCGGCCCCCTCCCCAAATCGACGTTGGTCAAACATAGAGCCAGTGCCCTAGCCGACGAGGCCCCGCTGCTTGACGCCCAACCGGCGCTCACCTAGGCAATCTCAGTTCAGGTTAAGACGATTGTGGGGCACCAGCGCGCCAAAGGAATCTGCCGAACGAACGTTAAAGAATAGAAAAGCGCGTCCTGATTGCGATCAGGACGCGCTTTTTAGAACCTATTAGTGTGAGTCAATGCGCGCGTTCTACCGGAGCTGGAGCGCTTTGGTTTTGTCTGCCATGTGGATGGTGTCTACAAACCGCACCGTTTTGGACTGGGTAGAGATGACCAAGCTCTGCGTACGAGAACCGCCCCCAAAGAAGCGCACTCCTTCCATCAGCACGCCGGGGGTGATGCCGCAAGCGGCAAACAGCACCGTCTTGCCCGAGGCCAGCTCTTCCGTTTCGTAGACCTTGTCAGGATCGCTGATGTTCATTTCGGATAGGCGGGCCAGGTTGCCTTCTTTGGTCATGTTGGCCCATTCCTTGGTTTTCACCACGGCAGGGTCATAGATCAATTGCCCCTGAAAGTGACCGCCCAGGCACTTCATGGCAGCGGCAGAAATCACCCCTTCAGGAGCCGCACCGATGCCCATTAGGGCGTGGGTGTTGGTGCCATTAAAGGCGCAAGAAATGGCCGCAGACACGTCGCCATCGCTGATCAGGCGCACCCGAGCACCCGCTTCGCGAATCTCAGCAATTAGCTCATCGTGGCGCTCTCGCTTCATCACGACCACCACGAGTTCATCAATGGAGCGGTCGAGGCACTCCGACAAAATTTTGAGGTTTTCGGTGGCGCTTTTGCGGATGTCTACTTTGCCCTTTGCAGCAGCAGGGGCCGCGAGCTTTTTCATGTAGAAGTCGGGTGCGTTGAACAGGCCGCCTTTTTCGGCGATCGCCAGCACTGCCATTGCACCGGGCTGACCATAGGCGCAGAGGTTAGTGCCTTCGCAGGGGTCAACGGCGATGTCAATTTCTATCAACTCTTCAGGGTTGCAGAAATCTTTGGCATCGGGCTGGGTGCAAATGCCGACCTCTTCGCCGATGAAAAGCATCGGAGCGTCATCCCGCTCACCTTCCCCAATGACGATGCGACCGCGCATCTGAATCTTGTTCATGCGCTCGCGCATAGCTTCTACTGCTACTCGATCGGCTTCATTCTTGTCTCCTTTTCCCATCAACCGGGCAGAGGCAATCGCCGCCTGTTCTACCACCTCAATAATTTCTAAGCCAAGAGTCGCTTCCACCTGAGATCGCCTCCAACTGCTGAGTTTGCGTCACTTTCCAGACCGTGTTTCAGTGTATGAGTTTACCAGACTGAGGGGATCGGCAACA
>JBGTOF010000328.1:0-3316 GCA_041742695.1 Elainellales cyanobacterium
AGGCGACCCCTGTGGCGCTGACTGCACCTGCTATCAACGGTTAGTCGTTTGCAATCGATTGTCTGCTGAGATTAGTTTTCTAGCCATCATGCACAGCAAAAGAGGTGCTCTCCATCACTGGAGAGCACCTCTTTTGTTAGGGATATAAAGCTGGCTGTAATTTTTCTAGCATCCCTGCAACCTTTGTTCGAGAGCATTTTTGTTAATAAAAGAGCTGTGTGACTTGTCCAGAATGGTGCAAGATGTGGCTAAGGCGATTTTCCTGATGGATAGGGATACATCGACTTTCGACCACAATTAGACTGTGATGTAACGATTAGGAAGAGTCATGCCGCAGGTATGGGCGCTGATAGGGCTTCTGATAATAAGCGCTGGGCTGGGAGCACTACCCCTAGTCGAGTGGAGCACTTGGCTAATTACGGGTCGCCACTTGAGACGATTAGGCACTGGCAACGTTAGTGTTTCGGCAGCGTTTTATCATGGGGGACAAGCGGCTGGCATTCTGGCAGTTTGTACCGAAGCGTTTAAAGGAATCGCGTCGGTAGTGCTAGCACGATGGCTGTTTCCCACGACACCCGTGGTGGAATTAGTGGCACTGATGGCGTTGGTTACAGGACGCTACTTTTGGGGACGCGGCGCTGGCACGACGAACGTAGTATGGGGCTATTTGGTTCATGACTGGCGCGTAGCTGGGCTGACTGCGTTAATAGGCGGCATTGGTTTTACGCTGTTGCGCGATCGCACGATAGGAAAGTACAGCGTATTAGGACTGCTGCCGCTGCTGACAATTTTGCGCTATCCCCATCAGGGCGATCGCATTGTGTCCGTCATGCTGTTGGCTGGTCTGCTCGCACTGGTCTATACCCGAATCCCGGATGATTTAGACTTACCTAAAGATGCTGTTCAAGAGGATTCAAGCCGCGTGTTTCGTTTCTTTCGGGGCGATCGCTCCTTACGCTCACTCGACCAAACTCTTAAGCCTAACCAGGTTGGGCAGAAAGCCGCGACGCTCTCACAGCTCAAACGCTGGGGCTTTACGGTACCTGCAGGGTGGGTGCTGCCACCAGGAGACGACCCTACACCCTTGTTTGAGGCTATTCATCCGAGCGCAGAACATCCTGTCGTAGTGCGGTCCTCTGCCATTGGCGAAGATACAGAAACCGCCTCAGCAGCAGGACAGTACGACTCTTTTCTAGATATCACAAGTCGCCCTGCTCTAGAACAGGCAGTGCTGCGTTGCCAGGGGTCATACAATTCGCCCGGCGCCATCCGCTACAGACAGGCGCGCCAGATTCCTGAAGGCGGTATGGCGGTAGTGGTGCAGCAGCAAATTACTGGAGTTTTTTCGGGTGTCGCCTTTAGTCGCGACCCGATCCAGCGGCAGGGAAACGCGGTGGTGCTAGAAGCATTGCCCGGAGGCGCTAGCCGGATTGTGTCGGGACGCGTTACGCCGGAACAGTATCGAGTGTATCTCTCAGACAGTGGGCAAATTAAAGAAGAGCCAGGTCTCGACGCCGAACAGAGCTTAGTGGAAGGGGAAGGAGACGTGCCGCGTGCGGTGATTTACCAAGCAGCGGTGCTGGCGAGGGATTTAGAGCGGCGCTATCATGGCATCCCTCAAGATGTGGAATGGGTGCATGACGGGCAACAGGTTTGGGTAGTACAAACCCGCCCCATCACGACACTACGTCCTATCTGGACACGCAAAATTGCGGCAGAGGTAATTCCGGGATTTATTCCGCCGCTCACGTGGTCCATTAACCGGCCTCTTACCTGTGGGGTATGGGGTACCTTATTTACGGTGGTGTTGGGCGATCGCGCCACAGGGTTAGATTTTACCGAAACCGCAACGCTGCACCACTCTGCCGCCTACTTTAACGCAACGCTGCTGGGCGATCTGTTTCGCCGCATGGGGCTGCCTGCTGAGAGCTTAGAGTTTTTGACCCTTGGCGCCTCATTTGGCAAGCCGCCCCTCATGTCAACCTTGCAGAATGTGCCGGGATTGCTGCGGCTGCTGCGTCGCGAATGGCACGTGGCACAAGATTTTGAACAAGACGATCGCCAGCGGTTTCAGCCAGAGTTGACAGCCTTGCGAGCGGAATTGCCCGAGAGCTTATCCCCCGAAGCGCTGCTCCATCGCGTAGACCATATTCTTGACCTGCTAGAGCGAGCCACCTATTACAACATTCTGGCACCGCTCAGTTTTGCCCTACGGCGATCGCTCCTCCGTGTGGATGAAGTGACTCTAGACACCACCCAAATCCCAGAAGTGGCTGCAGTACGAGCCCTACAACAGCTGGCTCAGAAGGCGCGGCATGTGTTGGGCGATGCGCCTCCGCCCCAATCCAGCGATCGTTCCTCCCCAGAAAAATGGGCGGATTGGCGTGAGCAGCTGGCGCAGATGCCTGAAGGTCAACCTGTGCTAGCTCAATTGGCTCAGTTTATGGATAACTACGGCTATCTAGGACAGGTCACTACTGATGTCTCAATTCCCCGCTGGCGCGAAACACCCGACTATGTGACTCAGCTGGTGGCTCAATTTATGGAACAGCCTCCAGCATTAATCGCTAAGGTGTCTCGGGCTGATGGAATGGTGCAACGTCGCCTCAGCCTCAAGGGGCGAGTGGCCGAGGTGTATAACCGGCTGCTGGCAGAACTCCGTTGGAGTCTGCTGGCGCTGGCACAGCAGTGGTGTGACTGGGGCTGGATTGAACACCGCGACGATTTGTTCTTCCTAGAACTGGATGAGATTCGAGAGCTGATTATGCAGGCTGATGACGGCTTGAGTCGTGATCTCACAGCTGCTCTGCCCCAGCGGATTGCGGCACGGCGACAAGTATGGGAGAGCGATCGCCAACAGGCAAATATTCCATCACTAGTTTACGGCAACGCCCCTCCGCCTCCGCTAGCGCCACCCCCAACCCCCACAGCACGACAACTCTGCGGCACTGGTGCCAGCGTCGGCATTGTGGAAGGCGAGGTCTTGATTGTGCGACAGTTGGCAGATGCTGGCGCTATTCAGCTCAACACCATCGTCGTCGTTCCCTATACCGATGCAGGCTGGGCACCATTGCTTTCTAGAGCCAGCGGTATTTTATCTGAAGTTGGGGGACGCCTGTCTCACGGAGCCATCGTAGCGCGAGAGTATGGTATTCCCGCCGTGATGAATATCACCAACGCTACCCAGCAGTTGCGAAATGGTCAGCGTATCCGGCTGAATGGTGAAACCGGTGTTGTAGAGTTACTCTAGTTCCTTCAGGTCAGTTCTTCAGATTAAGACAGGTTTTGGAGCGCCCCAAAACCTCTGAAGTGGCGC
>JBGTOF010000346.1:0-5457 GCA_041742695.1 Elainellales cyanobacterium
AGTGCCCACGACATCGCCCACATAGGCAACGGGATGTCCCTTCTCTTTGAGCTGGGCGATCGCCCCAATGGGATCCTCCATCCGGCTTTCGAGCATGACCACGGCATGCAGCGGAATATCGGGCCGCGTCGTGGCGTGGGGGGCCGGAGACAGGTCATCCGTGTTGGTTTCGCCGGGGACTTTGAACACCGTCACGGTAATCGCCTCGGCCAGTTCAGGACGCTGGGTAAACCAGTCTGCATTGGCCCAAGACTCCATCACCTGTTTGGCATAGGCGTTGCCATCGTCGGCCAGCTCATCAATATCGTGATAGGCGTCATACACCAGCAGCGTTTTGCTCAGGGCTGTCGTGGCGGTGGCCGCCAGTTCGGCGTCTTCAGATGTGAGCAGCTCGATCAGCGCGTGCACGTTATAGCCACCCATCATCGTGCCGAGCAATTCCACCGCATCTACGGGCGTAATGATCGGGCTAGAAAGGGTGCGTTGGGCGATCGCCGTCAAAAACCCAGCCTTGACATAGGCCGCCTGATCAACCCCGGGGGGAATGCGATCGCGCAACAGGTGCAGCAAAAACGCCTCTTCTCCAGCCGGAGGCGCTTGTAGCAAGTCGCACAGGGCAGAGGTTTGCTCTGCATCCAGCGGCAGCGGCGGAATGCCGAGCTGGGCTCGTTCGTCTACGTGGCTGCGATAAGCATCTAGCATCGTCATCAAGTCCCTCCAATCAGCAACGCATAGGATTCCGATTAACCCTAAAGCAATTCAAAAAAGCATCTCAAATCCAGTCGAACGGTCGTTCTACAGGCAATGTCCTAAGGAGTGCAAGCACGGCTGCATCAGTTGTCCCCGCGCAACATCTCTGCGCATCCTCTTCAAACTCAAGCTCACACTAAATACGCTGTGGCTATAGCTTTACGGTAGCGCGCGGCAGCAGACCTTGTGCAGACGTCTACTAAGTACACATAAATCCTCAACGTAGACCTTCTCGGGGATTGATCCCCCCTATCCCCCTTTAGCAAGGGGGGAACCTGGATTCAAAGTCTCCCTTTTTAAGGGGGATTTAGGGGGATCTTCCAGGATGTAGCCGATGACAACAAGATTTGCGTACTCAGTAGGCAGACGTCGAAAGGGGGCGATACCGCTCACGCGAGCCCTGCTGCCGCGATGCGATCGCGAGACTAGCCGCGAATCTTCTCTGACCAGACGCGCGTGGGCAACCCCCACACATAGATGAAGCCCTCGGCGGCCTTGTGGTCAAACACGTCATCTTCCCCATAGGTCGCCAGATCTGGCGTGTAAAGCGAGTTTTCGGATTTGCGGCCCACCATGGATGCCGTGCCCTTAAACAGCTTCACCCGCACCGTGCCCGACACCTGCTCCTGAGTTTGCGCAATAAACGCATCCAGCGCGCCCTTGAGCGGGCTATACCAGAGGCCGTTATAAATCATTTGGGAGTAGGTCTCTTCTATGCCTCGCTTATAGTGGGAGACATCGGCCGTCAGCGTTAAGCTTTCGAGATCGCGGTGGGCTTGAATCAACACTAGCAGCGCCGGAGCCTCGTAGATTTCTCGCGATTTAATGCCCACTAGGCGGTTTTCGACCATGTCGATGCGACCGACGCCATGCTTGCCCACTACGTTGTTCAGCGCGTCTACCAATGCTAGGGGATCGAGCGCTTTGCCATTAAGGCTGACGGGAATTCCCTTGATAAAGTCGATTTCCACATAGTCGGGTTCATCGGGCGTGTCAGCGATCGCCCGCGTCATGGCATAGACTTCCTCCAGCGGCTCCGTCCAGGGATCTTCCAACGGCCCCGCCTCAATGCTGCGGCCCAACAAGTTGCGGTCAATGCTATAGGGTGACGACTTTTTCACCGGAGATGGGATCCCAAACTGTTCGCCATAGGCAATGGTTTGTTCACGGCTCATGCCCCACTCTCGCGCCGGAGCCAGCACCTTGAGGCTGGGATTGAGCGCCGCAATCGACACATCAAACCGCACCTGATCATTTCCTTTTCCGGTGCAGCCGTGGGCGACCGCATCCGCCCCATACTCTGCCGCTGCATCCACCAGCAGTTTTGCAATCAGCGGACGAGCCAGCGCTGTCGATAGGGGGTAGCGGTTTTCATAGAGCGCATTCGCCTGAATCGAGGGAAAAGCATAGTCACGGATGAACTGATCCTTGGCATCGGCCACCAACGAGACCGACGCTCCTGAGGTTAGGGCCTTCTCTTTAATGGGGCCAAGTTCTTCTCCCTGCCCTAAATCTGCCGCCAGCGTAATCACCTCTTTCACGCCCCATTCTTCCTTGAGGTAGGGGATGCAAACAGAGGTGTCTACCCCACCGGAATAGGCCAAAACGACCTTATCAGCACGACCCATAATCACTGATCTCGATAAACCACAACCCCATCATTATGGGGCTAATCGGCTCAAAATCTGTTCAGCAGGGTACGGATTAGGAGTTGGGGATGCGGGGGTTAACCCGACAACGGGTAATGGCAGAACGTGAGACTCTGTCCTTTCAGATCGTGGGGTGAGCCACGACTTGCAGAAAAGTCTGCAGAACTGCATCCCGGATTCAGAGCCCAAATCAAAGCAAAAAATTTATGACGCGCAGGTAGCCATCCTGTCGTATATTGAGAAAGACTTTCAATAGAACAGCCCAAACTTACGTCCTGTTGAGATACTTTATGCTCTGATTTGTGCACAGCATTTAGGACTATGACGGCTTAGATCCCACTATGCCGATCAAGTTGAGGCTTAGCCCGCTCAATCAGTGGCTATCTCTCAGAGCAACGGCTTGTTCTTATAACTATTTTCTACTAACAACACTCAGGAGTTTTGTCATGAAGCGTCGATCGCTTTTATCGTATTTTGGTGCTGCCGTGCTTGCTGGGACGTTGGCGATCGCCTGTGGTGGACCCGCATCCGTCGATCCCGCCGCCGATTCCGCTGCTGATTCCGCCGCTGGGGCTGGGGCTACAGGAGACGCCGCCGAACTCACCATCTATTCCGGGCGCAATGAGGAACTTATTGGGTCTCTGCTTGAGCAGTTTGAAGAGAGCACCGGCATCTCCGTCGAGGTGCGCTATGGCGACACAGCTGAACTCGCTGCCGCGATTCTAGAAGAGGGAGACAATACCCCGGCCGATGTGTTTTTTGGGCAAGATGCAGGCGCGCTGGGCGCACTGCAAAAAGAGGGGCGCACCCGTGCTATTCCCGAAGAATTGCTAAGCCAGGTAGATGAACGGCTGCGATCGCCCGAAGGCCAGTGGATTGGCATTTCAGGCCGGGCCCGCGTGTTGGACTACAACACTGATGATGTGGATGCCGCCGAGTTGCCTGCGTCTATTTGGGAACTGACGGAAGATGAGTGGCAGGGGCGCGTGGGCTGGGCTCCCACCAACGGTTCGTTTCAGTCATTTGTGACGGCGCTGCGCGTAACCGAAGGTGACGAACGCACGCTGGAATGGCTCGAAGCGATGAAAGCCAATGGCACCCAGATATACACCAACAACACAGGCATTGTGGAAGCGCTGGGCCGTGGCGAAGTAGAAGTGGGCCTCGTTAACAACTACTACTTAAGTCGATTTAAGGCCGAAGACCCCAACTTCCCGGTGGCGCATCACTACTTTGAGGACGATGCGGGTGCGATGATCAATGTGGCAGGCGTGGCGATTATCGACAGCACCGACCAAGAAGAGGCGGCGATCGCCCTAGTTGAATACCTGCTCTCATCCGAAGCGCAGAGCTACTTTACCCAAGAAACCAACGAGTATGCCCTGGTCAGTGGCGCACCGGCCCCTGCCGACCAGGTGCCGCTGGAGCAAATTCAGGCACCCGACATTGACCTGAGCAGTCTAGAAGATCTCGAAGGCACGCTAGAACTGCTGCAACAGGCAGGTTTACTATAGGGATCATCAGCTCTCACCCACCCCTCACTGACTTAATAGACGCCAGAATGCGCCAGAATGCTATGACCACTCCTGTTTGGAAGGCGCTGCAAAACCGGTGGAGACAAGGGCGATCGCCCCTGTCTCCACCCTTGTTTTTGGTGGTGATGGGCAGCATTACGGCGATCGCCCTGGCCCTGCCGCTGATCTACCTTGTCTTGCGAACGCTCAGCATTGAGCCGCAGCGCTTGTGGACGCTTGTTTCGCAGCCGCGCACTGCTCAAATTCTGCTGAACAGTTTGCTCATGGCAGGGCTGGTGACGCTGTTTGCCAATTTAATTGCCGTGCCGCTGGCCTTTTTAACCGTTTGCACTGATCTACCGGGGCGACGGTTTTGGTCAGTGGTGACCGCGCTACCGCTGTCGGTGCCCACCTATGTGGGCAGCTTTGCCTTAATTGCCACCGTGGGGCCCCGGGGCAGTTTACTGCAATCGTGGCTAGCCCCACTGGGGGTCGATCGCCTACCGTCTATTTATGGTCTACCTGGCTGCGTCGCGGCGATTACGCTATTTTCCTATCCCTATCTATTGCTCAGCTTGCGCGCCGGATTGCAGGGTCTCAGCCCGTCAGTCGAAGAAGCAGCGCAAAGTTTGGGGCACAATCCCTGGTCAGTGTTTTTTCGGGTGACGCTGCCGCAGCTCAAGCCCTCGATTGTGGCGGGGTCGCTACTGGTGGCACTTTACGCACTTCAAGACTTTGGCACGCCCTCGCTGATGCGGTTTAATTCCTTTACCCAAGCGATTTTTACCCAATATCGTGGGAGCTTTGACCGCAGCGTGGCAGCGCTGCTGTCGCTCATATTGGTGGCGCTGGTGCTGGCCATTCTCTGGCTAGAATATCGGGCGCGCAGCCGAGCGGCCTACTACAGCAGCCGGGAGCCCCGGGGCGATCGCCGCCTCATTCCTCTAGGGCGTTGGCGCTGGGTGGCGCTGGCGTTTTGCACCGTGGTGACGCTGCTCTGTGTGGCGCTGCCGTTGGGGGTGATTGTTCTATGGCTGGGGCGATCGCCGCGCGTCTGGACTGTGCTGACCAATGTATGGCCCCTAGCGCTGAATTCAGCGTGGGCCTCGGGACTGGCTGCCGCCGTGGCGACAGTGTTTGCGCTCCCCATTGCCGTCCTCTCTGTTCGCTTTCCGAGCCGCCTCACCACGCTGATCGAACGCGGCTCCTACATTGGGTTTGGTCTGCCGGGGGTCGTGGTGGCGCTGGCGCTGGTCTTCTTTGGGGCGCGCTACCTGCCGGTCATTTACCAAACTATGCCCATGCTGGTGTTTGCCTATTTGGTGCTGTTTTTGCCGCAGTCGGTGGGAACCATCCGCAGTTCTCTCTTGCAGGTGCGCCCCTCGCTCGAAGATTCAGCCCGTAGTTTGGGGCGATCGCCCTGGCAAACACTGCGCCAAATCACCCTGCCGCTGATCAACCCCGGCCTGATCAGCGGCTTCGTGCTGATCTTTCTCACCGCCATGAAAGAACTGCCCGCCACCATGATGCTCTCACCCATTGGC
>JBGTOF010000394.1:0-26982 GCA_041742695.1 Elainellales cyanobacterium
GGTGCTGGCAGTCTTTCCAAAACACGCGCTGAGGCAGAGTATCCAACACGAACTGCAAAATTTGTTGGGAGGTGCGCTCTCGATGCTCGAGTTGCTGATGTTGAGTAATATCTTGGGCAATGCCGACGACCTGTTGCACGGCACCCGCCGAGTTGCGGCTGAGAACTCGTTCGCGGCTGTGGAGCGATCGCCACTCTCCATTGGCATGCCGAATGCGATAGCTTATTTCGTACACTTGACCATCTTGGGCAGTGGCAAGCCGCGCCCAATGAGCCTGAACCAACGGCAGCTCATCGGGATGAATCAACGTGGCAATAAAGCCTGACCCTTGAGCCTGAAAATGCTCCGGCTCGTAGCCTAGAACGGTGTAAAGTTCGCTGCTGCACCAAACATTATGCTGCCCCAGACAATCAAAGACGTAGATGATATCAGGCGATAGGGCGGCAATGCCGTTGATCAGCTGCTGGGCCTCATGGAGCGATCGCTCTGCCTGCATACGCGCGGCTTCGCTCTGGCGATATGCCGCCTCAAGTTCAGTCAAGCGATGCATCAGGGGCGATCGCTCATCAGCGTCATGGTTAAACAGCATTGTCATGCAACAGATCACTCGGAATCCACACTACAGCTAAGATTCCCAGATGCTCCTAGAAAACGATGCAAACTAGTGCTGAATTAACTAAGTTGAGTAGAACTTCGGAATGTTTATCGACGGTTCATGAACTGTCTTGGTTTAGCCCCGTAGCGCGAGCCTGAAACTCCGCTATCAAACGCATGTCTCAGACCATAAAAAGTTTGTGGCGCGAGGGATAAGCCCTCGCGCCACAAACCTTCACGATGGTGATAGCTGGCACAGGATGGTAATACCTGGACCAAGAGACAGTCAGACGACAGTCACCCCGATCACACTAGAGCACTTAGAGCACTATGAAGCAATCGCCACTTCATTCTCATCTGCTGAGGCAACCTCAGCCGCAACAGCCTGCATCTCCTGTTGCTTAAACACTGCCAGCTGCGATTCAATTTGCTCGCGGACAATCTGACGGTATTCTAAAAAGTGCTCATTGTGAGCACACGCGGACAGATATAAATCGGCCACCTTGGGATTGTGGCGCACAATGCTGAACAGATGATGCCAGAACTTCCAGCGGGTTTCGCGCTTGAACCCCTGCCGCCAGATCACAATCAATAGTGCTTTCACAAGCACCCACTCCGGCCACTTCGCCGGGGCCGACCAACTGGGGCCACCCATCATCATAAAACAGCGATAGGTGCGATCTAGATAGCGCACGGGGTCATAGAGGGCACAGAAGGCCTCAACATATTCGGTGGCAATATCTTCTAATGGACGCGTTGGAGTAAAGTTCATCAACGTGGTTTGGTTGATGTTGCCATCGGCGTTGTCGCGCAGTCGCCCTTCTTTTTTGAGACGATGCCACAAGGCTGTGTTCGGCAAGGCTTGCAGCATGGCAAATGTAGTGGAGGGAATAGCCGCTAACTCGGCAAATCGAACGATGCGATCGCCCGCTCCAGCTTTTTCTCCATCAAACCCAATGATGAAGCCAGCCATAGGGCGTAGCCCTGATCGAATAATTGTTTCTACTGCCTCTGTCAAAGAACTGCGCATGTTTTGAAACTTCTTTGTCAGCTGCAGACTATCTTCATCCGGCGTTTCGATGCCCAAAAACACCGCCTTAAAGCCGCTTTCCACCATCAGTTCCAGCAGTTCTGGGTCTTGCGCCAGGTCGATCGACGCTTCGGTATCAAAGCTAAACGGATACTGGTGGTCAGCCATCCACTGCTTTAGCTCATGCAGCAGCAGCTTTACGTTGCGCTTGTTGCCAATGAAGTTGTCATCCACCATGAACACACTGCGCCGCCAGCCCAACTCATACAGATAGTCCAACTCGGCCAGAAGCTGCGCTGGGTCTTTGGTGCGCGGCTTGCGCCCATACAGCACAATAATGTCGCAAAACTCACACTGAAACGGGCACCCACGCGAAAACTGCACCGACATAGAATCGTAGGCATCTAGCTCTAGCAGGTCATAGCGGGGGACGGGCGTCGTAGTGACATCGGGCTTTTCGCTGGTGCGAAACGTGCCACTGGTCTCGCCTCGCTGAATCGCCTCCACAAACATGGGTAGCGTGATTTCGCCTTCGTCCAAAATCAAGAAATCGACGCCAGCAGTTTCCACTTCGTGGGGCACAGAGGTGGCATAGGGACCACCCACGGCAACGAGCTTGCCGCGGCGCTTGGCCTCGTGCACCTGATCCAGCATGTCGCCTTTTTGCACAATCATGCCAGAGATGATGACCAAATCCGCCCAGTCCCATTCTTCCTCGGTGGCTGGGCGAATATTGCGATCTACCAGCTTAAAGTTCCACTCTTGTGGCAGGATGGCGGCGACGGTGATAAGCCCCAACGGCGGCAGCAACACTTTGCGATCGATCAGTTCCAAAATTTTGTCGTAAGACCAAAACGTGGGAGGAAAAATAGGATAGATCAATAGCGTATTCATAAAAATGGCATACCTCACACAATTGGACTAAAACGGTCTGGGTTAACGCTTGAGAATGCTGCACCATGCTCATACTAGCGACTAGGCCCAGAGAGCACGAGTTTGGCTACCTAGCAATAGGATCTCAAGGCGGTTTCTGTCAAAGAAAGTTCTTGAGCACTTAGCAGTCACACACTAGAGGTATTGGCGCAATCAGACTGAAGGCAGTGTGGGTATTGCCCAATACAGGAAAAGTTTTTGCCAGAGATGACCTAATACCCATGGACTGAGTTTGCGCTAGGCCGCGAAATTTCTGCCAGGGTGGATTAATTTGCTAACACGACGCGGTGGAGCGACAAATCCATAGTTTTAACTGTTACTCTCAATGGCCCAAATCTATAGATTTATTCAGCTCAGCTTAAGAAATTACGTCTGATGAACGCAACTGCTCAAACTGCATTGATTGTAGTCGTTTTACTACGAGCACTGAGTCGGTGGCAAGTGCCTGTAGGACGCTGCGTGCCGGTGAGGTGCCCCCTTATCCCGAATTCTTCTGATAAAGATAAACATCGCGCTGCGGAAAGGGAATGGAGATGCCCTCAGCATCTAGCTTTTTCTTAATGTTTTCGTAGGCTGTGAAGTAGACAGGCCAGTAGTGTTCGGTGCGCGTCCAGGGGCGCACGGCAAAGTTGACGCTGCTGTCTGCCAGCTCTAGCACGCCAATCATGGGCGGCGGGTCTTGCAGGATGCGCTCGTCTTGTGCCAGTGCGGCGGTAATCACCTGCTTCACTCGGTCAATATCTTCGTGGTAGGCCACGCCCACCACCAGATCAACCCGCAAAACTCCCTTGGTGGAATAGTTAACGATGTTGTTGGCCGTGAGGCTGTTGTTGGGGATGATTACGGTTTTGTTGTCGAGCCGGCGCATCATGGTGGTAAAGAGCTGAATATCTTCCACAAATCCTGATTCGCCGCCGCCTTCAATCCAGTCGCCCACTCGAAACGGGTGGAAGAACACAATCAGCAGCCCTGCTGCAAAGTTGGATAGCGACCCTTGCAACGCTAACCCTACGGCCAGACCTGCGGCACCCAAGATGGCGACGAGTGAGGTGGTTTCGATGCCGAGCTGTCCTAGCGCGGCCAGAATCACGAAGGCGGTGATTCCGTATTCGGCAAAGTTGCTGGTGAAGGAGATCAGGTTGGGATTGAGCGGGGTGCGGTTCATTAGCCGCTTGATGAGGCGGCGTAGCTGTTTGGCGAGCCACCGACCAATGGCAAAGATGGCGATCGCCGCAATCAAACGCAGCCCAAACTCCAGAACCAGAGCCTGCATTTGCAAGTATAGGGCGCTGAGCGAATCAAGGTTTACGAGGTCAAAGCTCATGGAGATATCATCACGTAATCAGACTAACGACTGGACGATACCATGCTTGGCTTCTGGCTCCAATGGCTGGGAATAAATGCAAACTCACCTGATGCGACGTAATCTATGCGGATCACTGTAATCAACCCCAATACGACCGAGTCCATGACGGCTGCCATCGGGCAGATCGCCAAGGCTCATGCCTCCCCCAGTACCGAGATTAGGACGATGAATCCGGCGCGCGGCCCAGTGTCGATCGAGAGTTTTTATGATGAGTATCTGGCCATTCCCGAAGTGCTGAAACTGGTGCAGCAGCATGATGCTGAAAGTGATGCCATTGTCCTTGCGTGCTGGGGTGATCCGGGGCTCGATGCGGTGCGTGAGGTGACGACGAAGCCGGTGGTGGGCATTGCCGAAGCGTCGATGTATGCTGCCAATGCGATCGCTCCACGTTGGTCTGTGGTCACCACCTTGGCTCGCAGCTACCAGATGGTAGAGCATATTGTGAAAAAAACTGGGTTGGGCGATCGCTGTGCGTCGATTCGCTGTGTCGATATGCCCGTCCTAGACTGTGATGAAAACCCTGACGCCGTGCTCCAAGGTCTAGAACAGGGCGGCCGCCTGGCGCTACAAGCCGACCATGCCGAAGCCATCATCCTCGGCTGTGCGGGCATGGGTGGCATGGAAGTCGCGCTATCGCAGCGACTAGGAGTGCCATGCGTTGACCCCGTTGCTGCGGGTGTCCGGTTTGCCGAAATGCTAGTGGGGATGCAGCTCACTACCAGCAAGCGCCTCACCTACCGCCCACCGGAGCCCAAACTCCGCAAAGGCATGGAGGACTTCTGACAAGGACTTCTGAGAGCTAAGGTGACTTCGAGAAAATAGTTCCCCAAATGGTGGGCAGTGCCCTACCGCGGCTAAGGTAACTTCTTTCCTAGAAATCTGCTAAGACTAACGTTCTACCCCTGCCAGGCCGGTGGCTGACGCTTCTACACCCATCTCTTGATCCACAAAGGCTTGGACCAATAGGCGGTATTCCTTCAGAGTTTCGTCAACCCAGTCCCGGTCGCCGCTGTCGGCATAGAGATGCACTACGGGTTCACCGGCATCGGGCAAAATCAAAATCCAGCTATCCCGCTGTGGGCTAAAGATTTTCACCCCGTCAATTAGCTCCATTGTCTCGCTTGCGTGGGTTTCAACCAGGTGTCGCATGAGCGATCCCTTGGCCGTCCAAGGACAACGCACCGTCAAGGTTTTGTGGCAGACCTGAGGCAGCTCAGCGCGAATTTGCCCCAAGGTGCGAATCTGCCCGCCGTAGCGCTGATGATCTTGCCGAGAAAGCAGCTCGATTAGCTTGGCGATGCAGAACATGGCATCGAAGCCGGGATGCAACTGTGGGAAGATGAAGCCCATTTCGCCACTCCCCCCCAGCACCACATTGGGATTGGTGTGACAGGCTTCCATCAGCGCAGTGGGATTCACCTTCGTACGAATCACCTCGCCGTTGTGCCGTCGGGCAATCTGCTCAATTGCACTAGACGAGTTAACGGGCACAACCACAGTGCTACGAGGATTCTGCAATAGGCTCATGTGCACCATCAGCGCGGTCAGCAGTTCACCGCGAATGGGGCTACCCCCTTCATCGACCAAAATTAACTGCTCGCCATTGCCCGACACCTGCACCCCGAAGTTGGCTTTGAGCGCTTCGACCACATGACCCAGCTGGCTAAGCAGGGCTTCGCGATCCGAGATGGTGGGCACGGTCTGATTGAGGCTGGCGTTAAGCACAACGGCATCGCAGCCAAACTTTGCCAGTAGGGTGGGGAGCACAGCGCCCGACACGGCATAGGCATAGTCCACCACCACTTTGGCGTTGCTGCTGCGGACGGAATCTACATCCAGCATTCGCTCAAAGCTAGTGCAGTAAATTTCCGTGGCTTGATCCACATACACAATGGTGCCGATTTCCTGCATTTGGGCGCGGCGAAAGTCTTCTTTGAAGTAGGCGCCTTCGATTTTCTTCTCACGCGATTTGGACAGATTGATGCCCTTGCTATCAAAAAATTCAATCAGGATGTGATCGGATCGATCAGGATGGACGCGGACATGGATGCCGCCCGCTACATTGCGCACGGGCGCTACGGCACGCGCGAGGGGGATTGCGGTCGCCTCCAAGTTTTGCACATGCACCCCGACCGACATCAGACCCGAGATGATCGATCGCGACACCATGCGAGAGATATTGCGCTGATCGCGAGAGACGCTCACTTGCGCCCCAGGCTGAAGGGTAGACCCAAAGGCAGCACCGAGCCGCACTGCAAACTCAGGGGTGATGTCCACATTCGCCAGCCCCGATACACCCCGCTGCCCAAATAGGTTGCGGTGGGTGGCATGACCCCAAATGAGGTTCATGTTGGCGATTGCCCCCGGTTCAATCCGCTTGCTTGGCCATATCCGGACATCGGGGTTGATTAATGCTTCTTCTCCCACAATCGACAGCGACCCGACCACAGCCCCTTCCAGCACGTGGGCGCGACGGTCGATGCGAGTGCCCCGAGCCGCGACGCAGGCCCGCAGGTGGGCCTCATCCCCAATGGTGACCCCGTTCCACACGACGGGGCGCTTGAGGTCAGCGTCCGCCCCAATGGTGACGTTGTCGCCAATTACCGTATCTGCATCAATCTGTGCTCGCGCTCCAATGTGGCAGTTGCTGCCAATCAGCGCGGGTGCCTCGATCGTAGCGCTGGAGTCAATATAGGTATTTTGCCCCACCCAAATGCCAGGCGATCGCTCCTCATACGCAATTTCTAGCCGCACCTCACGATGCAGTGCAGCATAGTGCGCCTCGCGGTAGGCCACCAGATTGCCCACATCGCACCAGTAGCCTCGTGCCACATAGCCATACATGGGCACCCCTTTTTCCAGCAGTAGCGGAAACAGGTCTTTGGAAAAGTCGGCTTCTTGATCGGCAGGCAGCACATCCAACAGTTCCGGCTCCAAAATATAGATGCCGGTGTTCACCGTATCGGAAAAGATTTCACTGCTGGAAGGCTTTTCTAAAAAGCGGCGGATGCGCTGCTGGTCATCCACAATCACCACGCCAAACTCTAGCGGATTGGCGACTGGTGCTAGCACGAGTGTGGCCTTAGCCCCGCGCTCGCGATGAAAACGAATCGCCTCAGTCAGATTAATGTCAGTAATGCAGTCACCGCTAATCACCAGAAACGTCTCATTCAGCAATTCTGCGACGTTTTTGACGCAGCCTGCAGTGCCCAGAGCCTGATCTTCTTCAACGGCATAGGTCATTTGTACCCCAAAATCACTGCCGTCTAAGAAATAGTCACGCATGACATCAGGCAAATAATGGAGTGTGGAGATAATTTCTGTAATGTCGTGCCGCCGCAGTAAGTTAACAATGTGCTCAGCGATAGGGCGATTTAGAATCGGCACCATAGGTTTGGGCAGATCACAGGTGAGTGGCCGTAGCCGTGTTCCCGATCCTCCTGCCATTAGCACTGCTCTCATGATTCCTCCTGGCGCCCCAACCTAATCTGCATGAATCCGCACGAAATGGTAGTGCACCCTGGGGTGCTGTACCATCTCCTTCAACTGTGACAGAAATATCCGGGAGCATCCGGGTTATGTCGGATTTTTTCTGACCTTAATGCAAGGATGTCGCGTTTTCTGCCCGTTAAGAGCGAGATATCTCTCCTAGGATGGTTCGGTTTTTCGGGAATGTTCCTACCGAATCTACCTCGCGTCCTGGCGTACACTAGAAGAAACCTGGCACTGGTGGAGAGCGATAATGGAATTATTACTGTTACTGGCTTTGGCGGGCTACGGGTGGGGATCAGTCAAGTTTTGGAAAGGGTTTAACCGGACTAATTTCAGCACGAATCGTCTCATGTTAACGATGGCGTGGCCTGTGCTGATCTTTAATTCTTCCTATCGGCAAAACTTCAGCCGCGCCTTGAAAGGCTAAAGTATAGGCAAGTTATTTGGGTTGACTCTGTTTTTGCAAATGGCAAACCTGTGGAGTAGCGTTGCTCATTCCACGGGATAGCTGCAATGCGCAAGGAGGGAGCACTACCGAATAACGCTCCATATAAGGCAGTAGATTCATGGCGCGTTCTTCTGGGAAGCAGGCTGCGGATGGCAATCTGTCAGGGTTTCTCTCCGCAGCACGATCACAGGCTGGGGGCGATCGCTGGCATGCACAAATTGCAGCGATCGCTCTACGCTACAACAAAGAATTTCAGCGAGAGCCGTTTGAGCTACCTGATGAAGTAAAAGCCATGCCTGTTTACGAGGAATGGCAGGCCGGTCTGCTGGCCGCTAAACTCGCCTCGCCATTTTGGGAATTGTTGAAGCCAAAGAAGAATCAGCGGCTGCTCGATCTAGGCTGTGGCGTTAGCTTTCTAATTTATCCCTGGCGCGAATGGGATGCCTATTTTTATGGGCAAGATATCAGCGACTTTGCTTGCAATACCCTTAATTCTCGGGGGTCTCAGCTTAACTCCAAGCTGTTTAAGGGAGCTACAGTTGCGCCGGCGCATATATTAGATTATGGTGACTTGCAGTTTGATGGGGCGATCGCCACAGGCTTTAGTTGTTATTATCCGTTGGAGTATTGGCAAGACGTGATACAGGCGGTACGAGCCGTGCTCAAACCTGAGGGCGTCTTTGTGTTTGACGTGCTCAACCCCGATGCCCCCCTGTCTGAGAACTGGGCCATTCTCGAAACGTACTTGGGCGCAGAGGTCACCCTCAACTCTTTAGACGACTGGAAGGCACTCATCAAGCAATCTCAGGGCAAAATCGTCAGACAAAAAGCAGGTGAGCTGTTTCACCTGTTCAAAGTGCAGTTTCAGTGAGCTTTTTTTAAGAGCCCAAGCTAGCATTTCCGTCGGCTGTTAGGTGGCCCTATTCGCTAAAGCTCCGGTGAATCGCTAGACCCCGCCCCGCCCTAGCGCTGCTTTATAACGCCGAGTTTGAAGGGGTGTATGGCACTAAGCGCCTAAACGCTAGGGTAATCCTTTGTTCGCTCTATTCGGAATCTACGGTAATCCCGTCGGGAAGGTGGACTTAGATGGACTCATAGAGTACAATTTCGGCTATGCCATCAGACAAGAATTAGGCCAATCCGAAATCCTTTGTTGCCCATGAGCCAACTTTCTGCGTTTCACCCATCTGTTGCCGAGATTTCACGTCATACCTCTGACTCAGAGCCGTGGTTTTACTATTTCGCCTATGGCTCTTGCATGTGCCCGGTAGACTTGAAGCGATCGCTCGGAGAAGCCACTCATCCCTATGTGATCGGTCACGGAACCCTAAGAGACTATCGACTCGGGTTCTTCCGGCGATCGCGCTTTCGCAACTGCGGCGTGCTGGATATTGTGCCAGAGGCTCAAGCCTCGGTGGAGGGAGTGTTGTATCGGCTGCCGATGCGGTTGAGCGATCGCCTAGATGAACGAGAAGAGGGCTACACCCACACGCTGATTACCGTCCAGCGCCACGGCCGCACGTATCGCAATGTCCGCACCTACACTGTGGTCGTAAAAACCATCGAAGAACATGCCCCCAACGACTGGTACTTCAACGTGGTAATGCGGGGTGCTACCACCTGTGGGCTTCCAGAGCCTTACTGCTGGCAGTTGTTCAACCACATGCACCAGCTTCAACGGCGCAACGTCTCGGCCCTTCGCACCGCCTAAAGTCTGGAGTCAGCAAGGCCGCTAATCATTTTGAGTTGAGGCATGCGCCTTAACCCTTTTACCCGCGTAGCCAGTCCCGTTCGTTAAACCGGGGTAGTTATAAACCAGTAATGACTTTATGGGCGGTGGGCTGAGCCCGCCGCCCATAAAGTCATTGCATCCATACCACTATCTAAACCGGAACAGGCAGAATATCTTTCTCAGGCAGCGTAGTGTATTCAGACACGATCTTGCGGAACTCAGTTCCTTCAATGATTTCTTGATCGACTAGCAGATCCACAAGTTTATCGACCAGTTCGCGATTTTCGCGAATCAAACGGCGGGCTTCGCTATAGCAGCGCACAGCGATTTCTCGCACCTGCCGATCGATCTGGGTTGCCATTTCTTCAGAGTATTCAGGCGCTTGGTTCATTAGATCGCGACCTAAGAAAACTTCGCCCCCTGGCGCTCGCTCAAAGGCCATAGGCCCCAAATCAGACATGCCATAACGGGTCACCATATTGCGAGCATACTCTGCCACAGCCTGAATATCACTCTGAGCGCCCTGAGTCACCTCATCATGACCGAAGATTTCTTCTTCTGCGGCGCGGCCTCCTAAATAGACCGTGATGCGGTCGATCAAGCGAGCGCGAGTTTCTAACACAATGTCTTCTTCGCTTGGGATGGGCTTGGCAAAACCGCCAATGCCGCCCGAACGCGGAATGATCGTCACTTTATCCAACGCATCGGTGTGCGGCAGCAGCGTCATCAGCAGGGCATGGCCGATCTCGTGGTAGGCAATCAGCCGTTTTTTCTGGCTGTCCATTAATGGGGCGAGGGTCATGCCAATCGTGACGCGGTCGATGGCGTCGTCAATCTCTAAGGGAGTGACGGCCTCTTTCCGTCGCCGCGCCGTGAGGATAGCGGCTTCGTTGAGCATATTGGCTAAGTCTGCTCCGGCAAAACCGGGGGTGCGACGGGCGATCGCCTCCAAGGACACTTCAGGCGTCAGCTTCTTGTTGCGTGCATGTACCTGCAAAATACCCAGACGCCCCCGATAACCTGGCAAGTCGACCATCACTTGACGGTCAAAGCGCCCAGGACGCAGCAAGGCAGAATCTAGCACGTCGGGACGGTTTGTCGCCGCAATAATGATGATGCCTGTATTGCCCTCAAACCCGTCCATTTCGGTCAGCAATTGGTTTAGGGTTTGCTCTCGCTCATCATTCCCCCCGCCGATGCCTGCGCCCCGCTGACGACCTACGGCGTCGATCTCATCAATGAAGATGATGCAGGGCGCATTTTCTTTCGCTTTCTTAAACAGGTCGCGAACGCGGGAGGCCCCAACCCCCACAAACATTTCGACAAATTCAGACCCAGAGATGCTGAAAAACGGTACACCGGCCTCTCCGGCGATCGCCTTTGCCAGCAGTGTCTTGCCTGTACCCGGAGGGCCAATCAGCAACACCCCCTTCGGAATTCTGGCTCCAATTGCGGTAAATTTCTCTGGCTTTTTAAGGAAGGTCACCACTTCCGACAACTCTTCTTTGGCTTCCTCAATTCCAGCGACATCATCAAACATTACGCCGGTCTTTGCTTCCATCTGAAAGCGCGCCCGAGACTTGCCAAAATTCATCGCCTGCCCTGATGCATTGGCCGAGCGGCGGAAGATCATCAGCACCCCAGCAATCAGCAAAAACATCAATAGCGCGTTGACTAGCCACGCCATCACGTTGTTGTCGCTAGAAGGCTGAGATACCACGCTGACATTGTTGTTGAGCGCCGCCTCAAAAATAGGCTGGTTGTATTGCTCATCGGCAAACAGCGGCACCTGTTGCGGTTGGTCGTTGCCGCCTTTTAGAAAAACCTGGGCGACCCCTCGGCTGTTATCTACTTCAATCCGGGCTACATTGCCGGCATCTAGTTCTTCGATTAGCCCTGTATAGGTAAGAGACTCCTGCTGCTGAGTGGCCTGGCTGAGCGCTGGTGGAGCCGCGACTAGGGCTTGCACCATAAACCAAGCGATGGTGAGTGTCCCAGCAAGGCTGGGTTTTCGACGGGGCGATCGCCCGGCCAACGTTTGTCTATGCTGTGCTGTCTGCGGAACCATGCGTACCTGTTTCATATGCTCAGTCAACCTTTCTCGGCAGTTAAATCTCAACTCTCAAACCCCAATCTTTAGTGTAGCGTCATCATCAAAATGCCGGACGAGAGCATGGCAACCGTGCATTTGCCCAGCGGAGACTGACACAGCCTCCGCGCTACATTCAGCCTCCGTATCCAAATCTCGTACTCATTACGAGTATGGCTTTATGCTACTGTAATAGCATTAGTTATTGCTAAGCAGATCGATCTGCCCCTAGTGGGGCAAGAGCTGGGTCACGCTAAATGATTCGTAGAAGATCTGGCGCTGCATCGCAATTCTCTAATGGGTCACCCCAAACCAAGACGGTAGAGTCTTTGCAACGCTGGAGCCTACCCAGTCAGCCTGTTCAACTATTGTGAGCCAGTGGCCCCATATCTCCGTAGGCTTCACAAAACGAAACTATTAGGGTCAGATCTAGTTAAATTTTGCAGGGATGAAGAAACCGATGGTGAAAATTGTTGGGATTGGCGGAAGTTTGCGCCCCGGCTCTTATAGTCAGCAGGCCCTACAACTGGCAGCTGACCGAGCCTCTGCTCTGGGTGCAACCACTGTCATGTTAGATCTGCGAGACCTTAACTTACCCTTTTGTCACGGCGGAAAAGACTATTCCGACTATCCCGATGTGGCTCATCTCCGCGCTACTGTTAAAGCCGCAGATGGCTTGATTCTGGCAACGCCTGAGTACCATGGCGGTATTAGTGGGGTAATCAAAAACGCCCTAGATTTGATGAGCTTCGACGAACTGTCAGGCAAGGTTGCGGGGCTTATTAGTGTGTTGGGAGGACAGTCCAACAGCAATGCACTGAACGATTTGCGGGTAATTATGCGCTGGGTTCATGGCTGGGTGATTCCCGAACAGATAGCCATTGGCCAAGCTTGGCAAGCATTCGACGAACAAGGAAACCTTCAAGATGAGAAATTGTCTGAGCGATTTGACCAATTTGCTAAAAGTCTGGTCGAAAATACTCAAAAGCTGCAAACCCCGGCAGAGTAGTGGTTTTGTAGGCTACTGGCGCTGGTTTAGCGCTAGCTTAGCCGACATCGAACAGGGGAAACTCTGCACTGCATAAACGTTCCTCCTGTTCGCTCTATCCCTTGGCGTGATAGCTCCTATGACCTGCTCATCCCTGGTTCAGACTTGTACCGTGCCTTGATAGCTGCTAGATCACATGACGGGATCAGGCTCAGACCCCAAGAGCTCGGCGATCGCCTGCCGCTCATAGGGTGGGTTAGTCGGCATTTCTACTCGGGTATCAGTAATGAGCCAATCTAGCGCTGCTGCCTGCACGTCAATCGAAGCCCCAGTCTTATCAACGCAGTAGCGTCCAAACACTAGCTTGTCCACCAAGCGAACGCCTGGCCCAAGGCGCGAGTATTCAAAAATAACGCTATTGTCAACCGTTGCACCGCTGCAAATGTGACAGCTTGGGCCAATCATCGTAGGGCCTATGATCGTCGCCCCATCTTCGATTTTGGTCATGCTGCCGATGTAGACCGGGCCCTGAATATTGACCTTATCCCAGTTCACTGCGACGTTCAGCCCAACGAAAACGCCGGGAGCCACTTCTTGACCGGGAATTTGTACGTTTTTGACGCTCCCCATCAACACGCTACGCACAGCTTCCCAATAATCTGGGACTTTCCCAATATCCACCCATTGAAAGTCCATACTGAGGCCGTAGAACGGTGCGCCCTCAGCCACGAGTTTGGGAAATAGATCGCCTCCAATGTCAAATTCTTCACCAGACGGAATGTACTTGAATATTTCCGGTTCAAAGATATAAATGCCAGTGTTGATGTCGGTGCTCAACGCTTCATCCACGGCAGGCTTTTCCTGGAAGGTCTTAATTCGCCCGTCATCATCGGTTACCACCACGCCATAGCTGGAGACCTCATCGCGAGGCACCGTTTTCATAATGATGGTGGCGATTGATCCCTTCTCACGATGCCAACGCACGGCTTCCGTCAAGTCCAAATCAATCAGCGCATCGCCACACAGCACGATAAACGTATCGTCGAAAAAGGGGCAAAAATCTTGAATTTTGCGCATGCCGCCGGCTGACCCAATAGCTTCCCCAACTAGGCTGCCATCCACAATGCGACCTTCAAACGAGTAGCCAATCTGGACGCCAAACCGCTGACCATCCCGAAAATAGCTCTCAATCTCGTAGGCCAAGTGGCTCACATTCACCATCACTTCTGTAAACCCGTGCTGGCGTAATAGCTCTAGCAAAAACTCCATCACTGGCTTTTGCAGGATAGGAATCATGGGTTTGGGGATGGTGTAGGTAATGGGTCGCACGCGCGTCCCTTTACCTGCCGCGAGAATCATGGCTTTCATAGACGTTGCTCCATCCTTCAGGGCTACCAAATCATTCTTGACGAAGTATTAACAATCCGCACAAACTTGCTATCAGTGTCCACAATTCCGTGAACTTACCGTAAATGGGCACTGAGACTTGCGCACATCACACACCGCGTATGAGTTGCTACCAGATTAGCGCGTCTGTTCTCAATCCGGTAGAGATGATGCGGAGAGCATTGCCAGAGCTTCATCAGATAGTCCAGCCAGGCTTCTAATCTTCAAGTCTTTGTAAAATTCCTGTTGTGCCAGTTCTACTTTGGACTGTGAGGAGAGAAACAGCAGTGCCCAAAAGGTGCCAACCCGATCGCTCTGAGGGCCGTGATGAGCAGCCTCTACTCGGGTTGCTTCGCAGGCGTCAGACTGCACCCACTCTTGCAAGAAGGCTTCAAATTCAACCCAGTCTTCTCCTTGGCTGATGGCGTCCCAATGGTCGTAGAGAAAGCGGTCGAGGGCTGCCGCAAGTTCTGACAGGTTCTCTTGGTGAGCCAGTTGAGAAATGGCTTTGGCGGCCTGCGATCGCGACTGAGGACGGGGACGGCGGGCGCGGTTGCGCGGCTTATGCTCCGCCACAGCTGCTGCCATCATTTCTAACTGAGCAATCAGCTCTTGAAGGGTAACGCGTCGATTTGGGATGGGGCGCGCTACTGCACGCCGTCGAATTCGCCGCTCAAGGGTTTGGGGCAGCAGGGCGTCGCTGAAGGGGTTATCGTCGAAGTCTGCATCGGGGTCTTCGACGGGGCTATTGGCTTCAGCATCTTGACGGGCGAGGCTGTCGGCCTTGAGCAGCACTAGCACTGAGGCATACAGGAACGCTTGGCCGGATTCTGATAAATCAGCTTCGTAGGGTGCTCGGCCCTCGTCGGTGGTTTGGGTGGGCTGCAATTGGCTGAGAAAGCGATCGATGACTTCAATCACCTTGACGTCCCAGGGATCAATCTCGCCCCGTTCTGCTAGGTCGATCAGGAGGGCGATCGCATTTTGAGCCAGAGAAACGGCCATGGTGAGAGGGGATAGAGTATTAAGAGGACGACGTTAGAGCACTTGAAAAAGCTAGCGATTGGTAATAGAAACGAAATAGAGGGCGATCGCCCCAACCAGCACCAGCAACACAACCGGCACCCACAGACTCCATAGATTGAGCGGTTCAACGACCATCAGCCATCACCTGCCGCACCTGCTAGCCGTACCTACTAAATCTGCACTTACCAAAGCCGCACTTGCCAAAACTGTAGCAAAGAAACGTCATGAGGTGAGCCATGATTGCTGTGTCAGAGCACTGGGCAGGCTATCACCCATTCGCTCTCCAGGTCATGTCATAGAGCCGCCGCACAATTGCCAAAATTTTGTCTCCATACTGCGGATCTGCAGACCAGCGGCCGCTTAATTTCTCCACCTCTGGCGCAATTCCCCGCGCGACAAATTCAAACCGTGGATCTACCAGCTCTCGCACCAGCGGTGCAGTGCTGCCATAGGCTTTAAGATGTTGAATATGTGCCCGCACACCAATACGCTGACTGGGAAACGTCGCTCCATTGGGGCTGGATTGGGCATCGCCTAACCCCCCAAAATTATTCTGCTCAGGCCTCACTATCGTGCCAAATCGCAAATAGCCCGTTTCTAGACACATTTGGCAAAAGGCAATGTCGGGGTTGACGCCTTCAACAGCCGCCTCTTCGCGATAGATTTTCGGCAAATCGGGAAACCGAGTGAGCGCCCCTTCATTGTTGCTCTTAATAAATACAATCAGTTCGACTTCTGACGCATTGCCCATGCCCATAATTCGGTTAATCTGGCCAGGACACACCGTCATATTGCGCAATAAAACGGTGCGAGTTGCTCCCTCCCAACCCACGGCAATGCCAAAGGGGCGTAAGTCCACGGCTTTGACGTACACCACATTGCGGTAGGTGATGCGTACCACTTCTCCATTTTGGGACAGATCTATGCCCAGCCGATCGACTAAGTCAATTGGAATGTAGGCATTGCCGTTGACGATAATGCCGCGCTCACCATAAATACCGCCATTGATGCTGATATCGCAGGTGGGATAGCTTTCGGGTGGGGCTACAGCGCGGCTCCAAGAGGCGAGCCCGTCGGAAAGACCCAACGCCACATCCCGTCGCCGATTTTGCATGATGGCGCGATCGTCTGGGCTTGTGAGAAAGCCAATATTCATCTGCAACGAGGGACATCTGAGCTGCCGACAAAACACCAACTGCCCTAGCCCAGAGTCGGTATCAGGCCGGACGCCCCGACTAGGCAAGGACGGAACGCGCCGCAGCAAGGCCAGCAGCATGAGCTCGGCATGGGCTTTGCGCTGCTCATTGTTGGCAATGAAAAAAACGCTGGCGCCACGCACACTAGGGTTGCTAGCGCCGTCTGTATGAATTTCAAGCGCCACGTCGTTTTCGTTGGCTCGGGCGTTGATCCACGCCAGGGTTTGTGTGGTGTTGAGATCGTCGGGAACTGAGAGAACCTCAAAATTGCGCGATCGCAACTCGGTTGCAATCAGGTCGCGGGTCAAGATCATCTCCCGCGCTTCGGTGGTACCGCCCGCCACAATACCCGGGTCAAAGTTACTGCCTTCGCCGCCATGTCCGGCGGATACAAAGATTCGTCCCATGCCTTCTATCGTTCTCTCAAAGGGAAATGTCGTGTGAGATCAATCAACTATAGCGAGGATTCCGACAATTCAATAATCAGATTAATCAGCCAGTTAAACGCGAGCAACCTTAACTGAGATCAGCTTTTGGAAGGCCTACCCTCCCCTCAATTGTTCAACTGCGTCAGGCGTAATTGTTAAAAACAGCGTTTTGAGACATGACCTCAAGGCGAGTTGGCCCAAGCCGGGACGTAGCGCCAAGCTTTGCGAAGGTCGCGGTCGGCGGCTTTGTAGTGGGGGTCTTTTTCGCCTACGAGCGCCCAAAACTGCGGGGAATGATTGAGGTGAACGGTATGGCAAAGTTCGTGAATAAACACGTAGCGCACCAGTTCTGGCGGCAGAAACAAGAGCTTGGCATTGAGGCTAATGGCATCACGGCTGGAGCAGCTAGCCCAGAGAGTCTTTTGGCGGCGAATAGACATGCGACGGTAGGGCAGGCCGATATCTTGACTAATGCGCCGCAGCCACGGCTCAAAGGCTTGATGGGCTTTGCGGTGCAGCCAGCGGTGTAGTCCGCTGTGGCATAGGTGGGGCTCTTGGGTATTGCCCTGAAGCCGCAGATGGCGATCGCCCGCCATGCCGAGAGTGATCCCAGCTGCATTCACAGGCCGATAGGTGACCTGCCAATCTTCGGCGATCGCCCGCAGATGCACCTGCTCTGGCAAGACTGCCGTATGGTCAGTTGGAGCAGACTGGCGATCGCGCGCTAGCCGCTGGGTGGTCTTCTCGATCCAATCATGTCGCCGCAGAATCAGGTCTGGAATTCGGGTGGGGTCAAACCCTTGGGGAATGACAACCTCTACCTCGCCCTGATGGGAAATATGGATGCTGACGTTTTTGGCGCGCTGGCTCACCCGAATCCGGTAATCTAGCGGCATCTGATCTTGCCGTTGCATCATAGTGTTTGAGGAGCGTCAGGTGGGGCCATGCACTGTTGCCAGTAGTCCAGCAAAATCTGTCGATGCGGCGGGGCGAGCGATCGCACCTGATCTGCCACTGGAGAATAGCACTCCCCCTGCCGCACCTGATCAATCGAAACCAACGCCATATCCCACCCTTCGTTCAGCTCTAGCGCCGTCAGCGGCTTGTCGAGCGGAGCTGCAAACACATGTCGCACAAACGTATCGGAGGGATACTCTGCAAACAGCGCTAGCCCCGGCGGCGCATAGCCGATTTCTTCTTCTAGCTCCCGAACAACGGCGATCGCCGGAGTCTCTCCAGGCTCCATATGTCCGCCAAAAAAGCCCCACACTCCGGGAAAGACAATATCGGGTTTATCGTTGCGCAACTGCATCAGAAATTTCTGATCTTGCACGAGAATGGCAATGGCAACGTGAGTTGGCATCGGGGAAGTAGGGGTAAGGGGTTGGGAAAACGGAGTACGGACTCCCGTGATATGAAAATTGCTGGGTCAGACGTGGGACAGAACTCGTCTCAAGCCATATTTTAGAGAACTTTGAACCTGATTCTTCCCTTTCTTCTCTAATTTTGCAGGCCCTTGAACAGCGGTTCCGGCTGTGGCATCCATATACTCTCTTTCAAGCTCTGACACTGGTTTGTCTCCTCCCGCCTCTCTTGTGCTGAATCAACGCAAGCTTGGTGACGCCAGCGCGGTTAAGCTAGGGCGATCGCCACCCAGCCTTGGCCCCTAGTCCCTGCTGGGCTTCGTCATCTGAATCGTCGGGCTATATTGCAAGAACTCAGTGAGAGTTTGGGGCTGTTGGCGTTGATAGTGGAGGCGATAGGCCGTAACACCGATGCCGCTCAGCAGTAGGGCGATCGCCGGGGTTGCAATGGGTATCCAGCCCGCGCGCTGGTGAGCCACCCAGCCTATCGATACTAGAACAAGTATACCCACGCTCAAACCGACCCCAACCAGGGCAGGATGGAGAATCATCCAGGCGATCGCCCCTCCCGCCGCCGCGCAAATTCCGATTATTCCTAAGTTGGCCCAGTGCGGCAGACTCCAAGGAACGGGGTGCTCCCCTAGCGCGAGGGCCAGGAGTTGGCTGGTTTTGGCTGCATGCACCATCACCCCAGGCATTTGGTGCAGATCAGCACGTCCAGCCGTAAAGGGGGTATAGAACAAATCTTTGGCGCTGGGGGCCGTAGTCCCAATCAAGATGATGCGATCGCGCACCTGATCCGCTTCCAGTTCTCCAGCGAGCACTTGGGAGAGCGACACCATTTCTGCGGGCTGGGCTGTGGGGTAGTGCAGCAGCGTTTGATAGCCCCGAGCGTCTATAGTTTGGTAGCCGCCAAAGGTGGATTCCAGCGGGGGAACCGGGCGATCGCCCAACACGACCACATCGGCTTGCTGCTCGCTGGCTCGCGGCTCAATGCCTTCATCCATCAAGTAGCGCAGTGCCAGCCGGGTCGAAAAGGCGTAGAGTCCTTCTCCGCCCGAGGTGGCAAACAGCAAATTGCGGCGAATCACGTTATCGTCATCTAGCACCAAGTCATTGAAACCGAGGCGCTCGGCGGGCATGGTGGGCGGGGGCGGCACGCGGTTGCTGCCCTCATCCCCCAGATGCAGAATGCCAATCACATTCTCTGCGGCAAGCTGTTCTAACAGTTCGGGACGCCCCGGCTCTTGGGGCAAATCGCGCAGTAGATCTAGCCCGATGAGCCGAGGTTCCAGGGTTTGCAGTTGTGCAATGGCTTCTGCAATGGTGGAATCAGAGGGGGTGACGCGCTGGAGCTGTTGCAGGTCGGCCTCGGTGATGCCTACTACCAGCAGCCGGGGGTCAGGAGTTTGGGCGGCAGACAGGCGGGTCATCTGATCATGCACTGCCAGCTCTAGCGGTTGCAGCCAGCCGAGATGGCGTGCGCCCAGTAGCAGCCCGCTGATTAGTGTGGTGGCGATCGCCATCCCCCGCCATCCCTGTCGCGCCCGCTGTAATAGGGTGATGGGTTTTTGCTGGGTTTCATGCCACTCGGTCACCTGCGACGCAGGCAGCAGCAGCTCTGTCGAGATATCGGTGGCATCGGCGGGCAGGTCTTCAAGCTGTTGCAGGGCGTGCAGCACCTCGTCAGCCGATTGATAGCGACGATGGTGATCATGACGCACCATGCAGTCAATCACAAAGGTAAGCCCAGGCGACAACTCGGCGCGATTGTGCCAGAGCACCTCTAAGCTGAGATCGTCGTCGGGCAGGCGCACGGGGGGCAGCCCGGTGACCGCCTGAATAGCCGTCATTCCCAAGGCGTAGATATCGCTGCAATAGCGCGGCTTGCCCATCAACTGTTCGCTAGGGGTATAGCCCTGGGTGCCAATGCCGACCGTGAGGTTGGTTTCTCCTTGCAGGGTCGAAATTTGGGTCTGGATTTCTTTGACGGCACCAAAGTCGATTAGCACCACCTTGCCATCACTGTGGCGACGAATCAAATTTCCGGGTTTGATGTCGCGGTGGATCACCTGATTGGCGTGAACAAACTGGAGCACGTCTAGCACATCTTTGATCAGCGATACTACCGCAGGTTCTGAGAGTCTGCTCCGGTTACTAAACTCATCGGCGATGGAGTGCCCGTCGATGAACTCTTGGACGAGATAAAACTCACCCTGCTCCTCAAAGGCGTCGTAGAAATCGGGGATCTGCCCATGCTGCCCGAGCCGCCGCAGGGTACTGGCCTCTGTTTTAAACAGGCGGCGCGCCACGTCCAAAACCTGCTTATCATGGCTACTGGGCTTAAATTGCTTTACGACGCACTGCCGCTCTTGGGTGGCGTCTTCGGCCAGATAGGTTTGCCCAAATCCGCCTGCCCCCAACTCATGCAACAGTGTGTATCGTTCGCTTAGCAGCGTTCCTAACATGGCGTGCTTAGTCTGCGTTGATCTTGCGTGAATTGCACTGATACTATTTAGACTATCTAGATTCTATGCGCATCTCTGGTACGACTAAACTCCTCGGCGTTATTGGGCATCCGGTAGAGCATTCGCTGTCGCCCTTGATGCACAATGCGGCGATCGCCCATCTAAACCTAAATTATGTTTACCTGCCGCTGCCGGTGCCATCCGCGCAGTTAGCCCAGGCGATCGTCGGGTTCGAGGCCATTGGGCTGGTAGGTTTTAGTGTCACAATTCCCCACAAGCAGGCGATTATGCCCCTGCTGACGGAGGTCTCGGAACTCGCGCAACGGGTAGGGGCGGTGAATACGGTGTGGTGGGGCGATCGCGGCTGGGTGGGCACCAACACCGATGTGGCGGGGTTTATGGCACCGCTGCACGCCATGCCGCGCACCTGGGAAGACACAACAGCAGTAGTGCTAGGCAATGGGGGAGCCGCGCGGGCCGTGGTGGCAGGCTGTGACCTGCTGGGTTGTGCGCAGATTGTGGTGGTGGGCCGTAATGCGGCCAAACTCGACGCGTTTCAGCAGAGTTGGGCAACGGCATCGGTCGCCTCTCGGCTGGCGATCGCCCCCTGGGATGCCTTGCCGACGCTGCTCCCGCATGCCACGCTGCTGGTGAACACAACCCCGGTGGGAATGCATCCCCATATCGACGCGTCGCCGCTCGCTGAGGAGGCGCTGGCGCTGTTGCCAACGGGGGCGATCGCCTATGACCTAATCTATACCCCGCGCCCAACTCAGTTTTTGCAATTGGCGCAGGCGCAGGGGGCGATCGCCCTAGATGGTCTAGAAATGCTGGCACAACAGGGGGCGATCGCCCTGCAACACTGGACGGGGCAGCCCGCTCCCATCGACATCATGCGGCAGGCGCTGGTGGCCCATTTCAACCCCTAACCAAACGAGTCCAAATCTAGCGCTTGAGACCCACCCTGCTCTAGCTGCTTCAGCACTTGAGCCAGCTGCGTCCAGATCAACAATCCAATAAACAACGTCAGTGGCACCGCAATGGCATACCCCAGCCAGCCCGGAAATCCAAAAATTTGCAGCCCCGCTGCCAAGAAAAAGCAAATGCCTCCGCAGATACCTAGAAATGGCGTCAGCAACTGCATTCCCTGAAGGTTTGCCAGGGTGCGGGTTGAGCGGTTTTTTGACCAATCTTTGACTGCCAACTTGAGCGTGGCCTCAAACGCAGCCCCAGAGGTAATGCCTGCCAACAGACCAGCTACGAGCAAGATGTAGGGAGGGGAGTAGTAGGTGTACACAAAAACGATCCTCGCGCGACAGTCCAGTTTTACATATCTTCAATATTCTCCCCTGACTTGAGTAGAAATGGGCATTCCATGTGGGATCAGGCCGGATTCCTTGCGCTCGTGAGGGGAAACGTTTTGCATACTGAGAGATGTGGCGATCGCTCTAGATCTCTCTAAACCTCTTCAAACCTCTGAACAATTTGTCTCGACCCCATGCAGTGTGGCGATGCGTGGACAAGCTGGGAGTTTGAGCCTATTCTAGACTCACGCCAAACACGCTAAATTTAAACAGAGTGCTCCAGTAGCTCAGCCGGATAGAGCAACTGCCTTCTAAGCAGTCGGTCGCAGGTTCGAGTCCTGCCTGGGGCGTTGACCAAAAACTAAGCATTTCAGGCGATGGAGATCTTTCGGGGTCTCCATTTTTGTGGCCTAGCCATGTCTCTAGAAGCCGCCTGAATTGCCGCTCAATCACCGCAAAAATAGCTCAAATTTAGTTCAATCCTGATGTATATTGTCTGATTCCGTCTTTGGATATAGAGGACAAAACGGCCAATCACTGCCACACTTAAAAAGTCCAACGCCTTACCGATTCGCGTAGGACTAGGTGGGAATGAAGCTGATATTTTTACGTAGCAGAAAGTTTTGGCTCTTTGTTTTAGGTGGCATTATTCTTGCATTGGTTGCCAGCAAACTACCGTTTCAAGATTGGTTTGTGGAAACTGAAAATTGGCTTTCAACGCTGGGGCCGGCTGCAATACCGACCTTTATCGTGCTGTATTTGTTGGCAACGGTGTTTGGCTTGCCCAACATTGTGCTGGTTCTGATCGGGGGCGCGGTATTTGGCCTATTCAAAGGAATTTTAGCTGTTTCTATTGCCGATACCTTGAGTGCGATCGCCTGTTTTTGGGTGGGGCGAACGCTTGCCCGCGATCGCATCGAACGATGGCTGAGCAAGAACCCCAGTTTTGCTCAGCTCGACAAAGCAGTGGGCGAAAAGGGCTGGAAGATTCTGCTGCTCACACGGCTATCTCCGCTGGTGCCCTCGAATGTGCTGAATTATGGATTTAGCTGCACCCAGGTCAACTTTTGGCAATATTGCTTTTTCTCGTGGGTGGGCATGTTGCCTGTGATTTCGCTCTATGTCTATCTGGGGTCGTTGGGGTCAACCCTGTTTCAAGACGGACTTACCCCTGAGAACCTTGCACTGCAAGGAGGCGGGGCGGTGCTGGCGATCGCCGCAGGATGGTACATCACAAACCTAGCCCGAAACGCACTGCGGCCAGATAGTTCTGACGAGTCTCCCCAGCGAGAAACCTTGTAGGTTGGTCAACCTACAGGCCTGCCCTTCAGCTCAAAACTCCCCAGTTCGTAACCTTCCAACCCTTCTAAGTTATGGCACCTCGCCATTGCTCTGCCCCAACTGCTGCACAAAGCGGGTGCAGCCCATCGACGAGTCAAACAGGTGCAGCCCATAGTGATCGGAGAGCGCCTCGCAAACGCGCAAACCGCGCAGGCTATGGCCCTGAGCATTGAGCAGCGGAGAGAATACCGCTAAGCCAAACTGGTTAGGCACCACGACGATGAGGCCGCCCGAGACGCCGCTTTTGGCCGGTAGCCCCACTCGATACACCCATTCGCCTGCCGAATCATACATGCCGCAGGTGTGCATCACGCTGAGAATGTCGCGAATGTAGCGCTGATCGACAGCTTGCGTGCCCGTGATGGGATTTTTGCCATGGTTGGCCAGCGTCGCAGCCATCACCGCCAGATCACGACAGTCAACCGTGACTGAGCATTGCTGAAAGTAGAGATCCAGTGATTCGTCGATGCGCTCGTCGATCATGCCGAAGTTGCGCATCAGGTGCGCCATGCCTCGGTTGCGGTGCCCGGTGGTGCGCTCTGACATAAACACCGACATATCCACAAAGATGTCATGCCCAATGTAGCCCCGGAACATATCTAGCATGCGGTTTAGCCGCTCAGTGGGGCCATTGCCCTTGATCAAGCTTGTAGTGGCGATCGCCCCTGCATTGACCATAGGGTTGTAGGGACGCATAGAGCGATCATCCAGCACAATCGCATTAAAGGCATCGCCTGTTGGCTCTACCCCCACCCGCGTTAGCACATAGTCTCGTCCATGTTCTTGCAGCGCCATCCCATACACAAACACCTTCGAGATCGATTGAATAGTGAACATGTGCCGGGTGTCTCCTGCTTCGAACACGCGGCCATCCTTTGTCACTACGCAAATTCCAAAGGTGGCAGGATCCTCCTTCGCCAGTTCGGGAATGTAGCTGGCAACTGTGCCTTCAGACAGCGGCGCATACTGCTGATGCAGCTCGTCTAAAAACGCCTGAAATGCCGAATCCGTATTGGGAATCGCTGGAGAGATAGTCATATACGGATGATGCGATTAAGGGGACAAACCGACTGGTCGATTAGTAAATTCAGAGGCTTTAGGTCTTGGCAGAGGTAGTAGCTAATATCTTGCCTGTTCGACGACAACCATTTAAGCTTTGAGGAGCAAATCCAGGGTCATGATTGTTGCGTACGCTTGTGGACATTTCTGTCTCATGATGTGCACGTCCAAAAGGGAAATATTAAATGTCTGCTAACTTCGATACCATTATCAGCGACTCAAGTTCTCAAGAAAACTTTTTACAAATTTTTGAGGACGCATTCTCTCAACAAGATCAGCTACTACTTGAGGCGCATCGAACAATTTTAACAGCGTGCTACAGAAATCCAGGACTTTCTCCAGACTTAAAAGCCAGCAGCCCAGAAATACTATCCAAGGCTTGGTTAAGGAAATACAATGATAGCTATAACAATCGAATTTCAAGACGAATTTCAAATCTCCCAAGCACAGTCGCTGATCCAATCGTAAGTTTAATCATTAACACTCGATTGACAGGACTAACGACGCAGCATCTTGAGCAGATCAAACATGCTCATAGGTTATCTATGTCTGCTGAGAATATTCAAGGACTATTATTGGAAGAATTTTTGGCCGAGCAGCTCGCTGATTATGGTTGGTATTGCTGTTGGGGAGAATCTGTTCGGCACGTAGATTTTTGCAATGTTAATGGTTCTCTCTTACAAGTCAAAAATCGCAACAACTCGGAAAATAGTTCATCTTCCAGAGTAAGAATTAATCAGCCGATTGAAAAATGGCATCGAGTGGATGCCAGGACAGGTTCTTATCGATGGTCTTATTTCAACGACAAATACGGTACGGATTGCTTTTCAGAAGAAAACTTCGTTACCTTTGTTCAACAGGTTTTAACTAACAATCCAGAGGCCTTAGCTATTGAGGAGAACAACCCTTGGAAGGATTTATCGGGTTCATCAAATTAAGTTAAGGGATAGTTGTTTTACTGAGGATTCTTCAAGACAACCCATAGCAGCCATCCAACTGACATCATCTGTTTTGTGGTAGCGGGAATATGGAAAATCCGGGTAGGCAATAGTCTGCTCGCCTCTTAAATGAGATATTAACATCCTAGCGATCGCTCTTCCCAGAGAGCAGGGTACAGCATTACCAACTTGTCGATATTGATCGAGTAAAGTACCTGCGATAATCCAATCATCTGGGAATTCTTGAATGCGCTTATACTCTTCAATGCTAAGAGGTCTATCTTCTTCTGGATGAGCTAAATCAGTTGCAGGCATAGCTGGATGAGTTACTAACGTTGGGGCAGGCTTATCCCAAGCTAACCTGCGGTAAAAACCAGTTTTCCCGCCTCCCGCATGGTAGGAAGCCCCTAGTGCTTCTTGATGTAACTCTTCTGGTAAATTTCGCCAGTATTGCCCAGGCTTCAGTAACCTGTAATACTTGAGCCGTTTTTCAGGAAACTTGACAAAATGATGTGCACTTTTGGGAAGACCTTTTAAGGCTTCTCGTAAACTTTTCCATGTTGGCAGTCCATATAGACCTTTCTCTGAATGGGTTGGTGTGAGGTAAGGAAGTTTTTCACCATCCCTACTGCAAACGATGACGATCCTTTCTCGTTGCTGTGGCGATCCAAAGTTAGCAGCGTTGTATAAATTAAAGGATATGCTGTATCCAGCCTCTCTGAGTCTTTGAGTAATAAAAAGCAGGGCACATCCTCTTTGTTCATCCTGAGACAAGGGCGGGAAATTTTCCCCTCGCATTTCATGAGGTCTATGCTTCAATGGAGCAGACAATAATCCTCGAACATTTTCAATAACTGCAAATCTCGGTTTAAGCTCAGTGATTAGATCGATGAAAGTTAAAAAGACATTGCCTCGCTCGTCATTGAATCCTTGGCGCTTTCCCGCACTGCTAAAAGCTTGGCATGGCGGACCGCCAACGATGACATCAATCTCATCGGTCGAGGTAAGCCCTGCTTTCTTTCGAATTTCTGTGGCCGAGTAATCCCGAATATCCCCGATCAGTGCCGTATCTGGTCGATTTATCTCAATAGTTTTTCGAGCGGCTGCATCAATTTCGCAAGCAAGTAGCACTTGGATACCTTCCTTCTCTAGTCCCAAGTCCAGACCCATGCAGCCAGAAAAAAAACTCAAGGCTTTCAAATTGGGTTTGCTAAACGAGCGTCGCCCATGATCAGGAACGTTTAAGCTTGCATCTTCTCCTTTGATGCGATAGCTCTGGACAGACTCTGATGCCACAATCCACCGACTACTAATTCTTTCCCCACTGATTTCGCCATACCGGAGTAGCTGACGAATATATTGCTCCGAGCAATTTAAAATTTCAGAGGTTTCTTTCACAGAAAGGTATTGGGCAGACATGATTTCGGAAGCGAAACTAGAATTAGGTACCAATACTACTGCTAAGACAATATACTTGCAAGTGTTGCGAGCAAATGTCTTATTTCAACATTTTGCCTAAAGTTGGCGTCAGCTATCGAGTACCGCATTGATGGGGACAGAGTGAAGGCTATCTATAGGAGATTAAGGTTGTCTGCCGCCGCACGGCTCATCGTGCGCTTATATTCTCTCAAAGATGCATCACGTTAATTTAGTCGCCAGATCACCAAACAGCCGTTCGCTCTGCTGGTTAATTTCTTGATAGCGGGTCAGCACGGGTTCAATCTCCTGTTCTTCTCGTTCTACATAGTCAAAGAACTGCACAAAGGTGCGTTCTACTTCTTCGTAGATTAATCCCAGTTT
>JBGTOF010000402.1:0-3226 GCA_041742695.1 Elainellales cyanobacterium
GAGGCAGGGCTATTGAGCATGAAAGATGCCCATGCTCTCTTACGGCGAGCGACATTGGAGCAAGCACGAGTCCTGCTGGTCGGGGATACTCGGCAGCTGTCAGCGGTAGAAGCCGGTAATCCGTTCAAAAGTTTGCAGGCGGGCGGGATGACAACCGCTTACCTAGAGACCCATCGGCGGCAGCAGAATGGGGTGCTGCGATCTGCTGTGGAACTGGTAGCCCAGGGGCAGGTCAGTGAAGGCATAGAAATTCTGGCCCAGGCCGGGTGTGTGAAGGAAGGGGCTCAACCCCACGAGCGGATTCAGCAGGTGGCAGCAGATTATTTGGCACTGGCGGCAGAGGAGCGGGAGGCCACGCTGGTGCTGGCGGGGACAAATATGGAGCGGTTGGCTCTGACTCAGGCGATGCGATCGGGGTTACAGGATGAAGGAGTTGTGAGTGCGAATGGCTTTGTGTTGCAAAGCTTGCGCCGCAAGGATTTGACCACGGCTCAGGCTAATTATCTCAAGGCCTACGAACCGGGCGATGTACTGGTGCCGATTCAGGATTACCGAAAGCAGGGGTTGGTTAGAGGCGAGCAGTACCGAGTGATTGCGGTGAATACCGAGGCTCAGCAGGTCGTGCTGGAGACGCCGAGTGGATCGGTGTTATCGATCAATCCTGCCCTGTCTCCGCGCAAGACGGTGTACACGACGCAGTCCATTCCGGTGGCGGTAGGCGATCGCCTCAGGTGGACGCGCAATAACTCCAAAGCCGGAATCCGCAATGGGCAGGGGTTTGTGGTGACGGGGCTGGAGGCCGATGGGATGGCGGCGATTCAAGATGGGACGGGGCAGACCGCCAGCATCAACCTCAGCGGAAATCAGTATGTGGACTACGCCTGGGTGAGCACCACCTACAGCAGCCAGGGCAAAACGGCGGAGCGAGTGCTGGCATTGCTGGGCGAAACGACGAATCGAGAAGCGTTTTATGTGGCGATTTCTAGAGCCAAGCGGGCGGTGACGTTGTACACCACTAGCCAGGCTGACTTGGTGCAACTGGCCCAGGTGTCGCGGGCCAAGGAGAACGTCAGTGACTACGTGCCATTAACTCAACAGGTGATGACCTATGGACAGCATGAACAACGGGAACGGGAAGAACGGCAACCAGAACCCATCGTCAGCTTTGACCCTAGAGCAATGGGAGAGCGCGTTGGAAGCCGTATTGCAGAGCAGCTTAGAACCGCTGCGGGCCGAGATCTGCGTGAATACGCAGCGGGTGCTTCACCTCGAAGACCATATCCAGACGTTGGGCGAGGATTTGGCGATGTGGCCCCAGCACTGGAACCAGAGCTTGGGGCTCTTGGTCGCGCAATTGCAGCGTATCGTCAGCGACGAGACCTCTTCCGATGCGCAGGCGACCTTGCAGGAGCAGTTGCGACAGTTAATTGCGGCCTTGAGCAGTTGGAACGGGCAGCTCAAGACCGAGTTGGCCTTGCAGCAGCAGTTGATCGCGTCGCTAGAGCGGTTGGAAGGTCGGTTGGACGAGAGCAGCAACGGGTAGATGCCCCTGATCCGAAGGCAGCAAACACGAGGGAGCAGCTTTTGGCGCGGTGGGAGCAATATTCAGCAGGGTTGCCGTCGGCAAGTTTGGAGCTGCGGGTGGCGCAGCGGGCGTTGCGGGATGGGCGCTCGGCTAAGGAGGTGGCGCTGATGCTGGTAGCGGGGAGTGAGGTGGTGAGGCAGATTCATGACAGGCAGGGGAAGAATGATGCGATCGCATTCGCCAGCCACATCGTGCGGATAGCGAGCCAGAACCTTGCTAGATCACGTCAGAACTCAGGGAAGAAGCAAACCGTGGAACTAGAAATTGATGTCTGAGCTGACCGATCGCTGCCGGTAATCCCCTCCTGGCCTGTTGACCCGTAGCTGAAGGACTTAAATTTTGCGGCCACGATGTTAGCGAGTTTGATGCCGAGTAGTTTGGTGGTACAGAAAACTCCTGAAACCCTTATGAACAAAGGATTCCTGCCGAGACAGCAGATTTAGGATTTCTCAAGGGATTGGACAAAGGCAGTGGGTTTCAGCCGCTATTTTGGCCGTCTAGGTTGTCCATCATGAGACCCAGAAAGTTTTCTGCACCACTAAATGCCGAGTAGAGTCTGGGCTACGAGTGCTGCCAACGAACCGTTTGACCCACTTCAGGACGGACTGCTCAACAAGTGAGTATCCCAGAGTGTCGAGATGCAATTCTGGCAGTGGCTCGAATTTCGCCTAGAGATAGCTAAGGGTCAGCAATCGACTCATTTTTTCAGTGTCCAAGATTACACCAAAAAAAGCCTAGATAAATCTAAAGATCATCCGGATTAAGGCTTCTGCATTATGAAGTCAGGAATAATATTTAGATAAACTCCCTGCAAATGCATCGCAATACACAAAACGCAAGGCCAGACTGAGACTCAGAATCAGTAGTAAAGGCTAGAGTTAGCTGTTTAGATATTACTGATTGATCAAGCCTTTATTTCTATCAACGAATTTGCATACAGCATTTCTTGTCGAAATGAGGCACAGTTCCAGCACCAAAATGGCTACCTTTCAAGGATAGAATTTAATTCATCAGCATGTAATTTAAATTCTCAATAATTTATTAAAAGACAGTAAAAGGCAGAAAGTTTCGTCTTTTCCATTTTCCCAGATAAATAAAATCTTTTAAAGCCAATTGAAACTTAATCTTGTTTTCTTTGATTCAGGAGAATAAAAACTCATGGCTGCTAGAATTATTTGGGATCTTGTTGGCAACTTCACCTTCAAAAGTAATTTGCAGGTTTGGGATTTAGGTGACTTTGCTGTAGGCCAGCAGGTAGTCATGACTGCTACATATTTTCGTGAGGGAGCGCATGTTAAAATCGTAAATTCTTCCGTTGGACGTCTGTCACTTAGTAGCGATAGACTTATAAACTCTCAAGACCTTGTTTTTGAAGCAACTGGTGGGCCGATTCGCATGCAGGCATTTCGCGAGTCCTGGCGGGATCCTAAGGCTTTTATAGAAGTGAGAGTTTTAGCTCAGCGATTAGCTAACTTGCAGGCACTAGCTCCTCGCATAAACCCGGATGGAAGTGTTACCTACGGATACGATATTGATGGTAATGTCGAGGTGATATACCGTGGGTATGTTGAAATAGAGCTGTACTATGCAATAGGGCCAAACAAGGGAGATATACGAGAAAAAATTGCCGGGCATAACCTC
>JBGTOF010000408.1:0-8968 GCA_041742695.1 Elainellales cyanobacterium
GTTCGAGATTGATCACAAGCAGCGAGAGCGCCAGGTCGCCGAAATTGCCTCAACTGACTATTTTCAGCAGTTGATGGCCGAAGCCGACGACCTGAGAAATTTTGACGATGAGACGACCTGAGAAATTTTGACGATGAGTGGAGTTAACCCATGGCCGAAGTTGTATTAGTCCATTCCTTTCGGGGTGGCACCGGAAAATCCAATACCACCGCTAATCTAGCGACTGCGATCGCCCGCACGGGTAAACGAGTGGCAGTTGTTGACACCGATATTCAATCTCCAGGAATTCATCTTCTATTCGGCATGGAACAGGTGAATCCCCAAGCCACCCTCAACCAATATCTGTGGGGCAGCTGCTCCGTAGAAGAGGTAGCCCATGATGTCAGCCCCGATGCAGTGAAGCAGAGTGGGGGGCAGGTGTTCTTAGTGCCCTCAAGTAGCGATGCGGGCGACATCACCCGCATATTGCACGAAGGCTATGATGTGCGCCTGCTGAAGCGGGGCTTTCGCGACCTGATTAAAGCGCTCGATTTGGACTATATTTTCGTCGATACCCATCCGGGACTCAATGAAGAAACCCTGCTGTGCATCGCTGTGGCTAACACGCTGGTGGTGATTCTGCGCCCCGACCGTCAGGATTTTCAGGGCACTGCCGTCATGGTCGATTTGGCTCAGAAGCTGAAGGTGCCCAGAATTTTGATGGTGGTGAATCGGGTGATGCAAAATTCTGCCCCGGAGATAGTGCGCCAGCAGCTTGAAGCCAAATATGAAGTTCCTGTCGTCGGGGTGCTGCCCAACTGCGATGAGATGATGCAGCTCGCCAGTAGCGGTTTATTCTCGTTGCACTATCCCGACCATTCTCTAACCCAGATTTATCACCAGGTGGCCGATCGGGTCATGGCGACCTAAATCGATGGCTCTCTACGAGGGGTTGACCAACAGCTTTGCCATCAACATTGATAGTTCGCCACCTTACCCTTTTGCAATATTGGCTCAGCCATGAAAATTTCCTCCAGCGATTCCCACATTCACCGATTAACCTTAGGCAACCAATTGCGTCAGGAATTGCGACCGGCTCGGCTTGTCCCCACGCTGACAGCCGGGGCGATCACCGGTGTCCTGCTGGTCATCTACTCCATCTCAATGGCCGCATTGATCTTCACCGGTCCCCTAGCAGAGTTTATTCCTGTAGGGATTGGCTTATCCCTGTTTACAGCGACTGTGACCGCAGTGGTGGTGGCGTTGACCAACTCGATGCCTGGCATCGTGACGATGCCCCAGGATTCTCTGGCGATTATTTTGGCGATTATGGCAGGGGCCATTGCCACTCAACTGCCAGCCGCTGATCCGGCTTTGTTGCCGACGGTCATCATGGGGTTGGCGATCGCTAGCGGCAGCGTCGGCATTGTCTGCTTTTTAATCGGCTCCTTCAAACTGGGCAATTTAATTCGGTTTATTCCCTATCCAGTCGTGGGTGGCTTTCTCGCAGGCACGGGTTACCTACTGGCCCAGGGTGCCTTCAATGTGATGACGGATCAGTTTTTTGATCTGGCGAATTTACCCGCTTTGCTGGCCCCAGCGATCGCAGTGCGCTGGCTGCCGGGTTGCGCTATCGGTCTGGCTTTAGTCTTGTTACTGAGACGCTATAACAGCGTATTCATTCTGCCAGGGGTGATCGCGGGTAGCACCCTCGTCTTTTACTTAATTCTGTGGCTGACCCAAACCCCCATCCGCGATGCTCAAAATCTGGGGTTACTGTTTGGGGCTTTTCCTGAGGGAGGGCTGTGGCGACCGCTGCATTGGTCAATGCTGACCCAGGTCAATTGGGCACTCATTTTGGGGCAGGCCGATAAAATTGCCACTGTAGTACTACTATCCGTGATTGCTCTGTTACTCAACGTATCGGGCATTGAGTTGGCGGCTCGTCAAGATGTCGATCTGAATCAAGAACTGCGATCCGCCGGGGTCGCCAATATGCTCGTGGGCTTAGGCGGTGGCATTGTCGGGTTCCATTCGTTGGGATTATCCGTTCTAAGCTGCGCCAAAATTAACGCTAAGAGCCGCTTAGTCGGTATTTTAGCCGCAGTCATTTGTCTGATTACCCTCCTCATGGGCGAAACCTTAGTGACCCTGTTTCCCAAGCCGATGTTGGGCGGGATCGCGTTATTTTTGGGCCTAAGCTTTTTGGTGGAATGGATCTACGATGCCTGGTTTAAGCTCCCTAAAACAGACTACGGCATTGTGATTCTCATCCTCTGTGTGATTGCTACCCTGGGGTTTCTGCAAGGGGTAGGGGTGGGATTGGTAGTGGCGATCGCCCTGTTTGTCATCAGCGCTAGTCGGGTCAACGTCACCAAGTACACACTTTCCGGGGCCACCCACCAGAGTCATACGGCTCGCAGCTTACCCCAAACCCGGATTCTTCAAGAAGAAGGGGAGCAGATTTACATTCTCGATTTACAGGGGTTTCTCTTTTTTGGCACGACGAGTGCTCTGCTCAATCGCATTCAAGCGCGGCTGCACGATGATCGCCTGCAACCGCTGAAATATGTGGTGCTAAATTTTCAGGCCGTCACGGGTCTGGATTCTTCAGCAGTGCTCAGCTTTGTCCGGCTGAAGCAGCTCTTGCAACAGCAGGAAATTCAGCTAGTGCTGACCCATCTCAGTCCGGCCATTCGGACGCAGCTAAAACGCGGCGATTGCTTGTTGCCGGATGATCCGGTTTGCCAGGTCTTTCCCGATCTCGATCACGGTCTGGAGTGGTGTGAAAATGAACTGCTGGGCGTGATTCCCCTGCGACGTGCCCGTACCCTCCCCATGCTGATTCAGCTCAACGATCTGTTTTCTAACCGGGATGCCGCCGCTGAGTTTGTCGACTACCTGGAAGAATGGGATGCTGAACCCGGCGAGTACGTTTATCAGCACGGACAACCTGCCGATGCCATTGATCTGATCGAAGTGGGGGAGGTGACGGTGTATCTGGGCGGGCAACAGGATCAAACCCACCGAATTCAAGCCCTCGGATCTGGCAACGTGGTCGGAGCCGTGGATTTCTTCCGTCACTCGATTCACCAAACAACTGCGATCGTCGAAGCCCCCAGCACCCTCTACCGCTTGTCCACCGAGAGTTTTCAGCGACTGGAAGCGGAACATCCTGAAGTCGCAACGGCGTTTCAAGCGGCGGTAATTCAAATTTTGGGCGATCGCCTCACCTACGCTTACAAAGAAATTGCCGACTTGCTGCGATCGTAATGCCGTAAGACAACCGTTTATTTTATGGCCACCTACTTATACCAAATCCTGTTTGGCTACCCCCGATTCAGCAGGGCGCACAGCGGTGCGCCCCTACAGGTTAGCCGGTTGGGAATCAGGGGTATGGAATTCGGATTTGGTATTAGACCATTACTGCGTGCGATTGTGTCAGCTATGCAGTTACTAAAACAGGCTCGTAAAACAGCGTCATGAGCTTATCCATGGGCACTGTTTCCATAGCGTAGGTTTGGCCATCGTTATCAGAAAAATCAATTAAACAGGCTGCGCCATCCAATTCCATCAGGACGGTGCCCACTTGACCGCGACGCAGCAGGATAGGCGCTTTGGTCTCTGGATGAGTAGCCGGTAGATCTGCCGTCAGCGCGACGACGTCATATTCATGGATAGTCATCTTGAACCTCCTAGGATCTAACGGGGTAGGCATTGGTTAATCGGGGAAAGTCTTCCCCGTGGCGGACAATCCAGCAGGCTAAAACCCAGGCTTCGCCGATGTCAGTCTGCATAAAGAAGCGGATATTGTAATGATAGCCATACTGATCTCGACTTCTGATTACAGCGTCGTTATCGAGAGCAGCGGCTAGGATGGCCGCTTTGAGCACATCTCTATTTTCTAACGTGATGCCCAAACGATCGCGAAACAGAGCCGCTTTGTCTTTACCCTTGCGATGATTGGGGTTGAGACAGTAGCGTTCTAGCTTGTCGCCGAGATGGGCGCGATGGTCAAAGACCGGCCCAGAGGGCCATCGCCATTAGGTAGCTTCATGGCCTTATTGCATCCGGTCAATCGTGCGGTACTGGATCGCTTCGGCAATATGGTGGGTTTGCAGATCTTCAGCGCCATCCAAATTGGCGATGGTGCAGCCCACTTTGAGAATGCGATCCATGGCAATGCATAAACCCTGTGGCCCGCGAGTTTAACGGTGTTTCAGCACCCCGTTCCGAGGCTGAAACCGCGCCATCGAACTCTCGTCGCCAAATGGGCAGAGAATCAGCCTATCCCGCGCCGGAACTAAGGGCACCCATAAACAGCGCATTTTAGACGAGCGACTGTAGCGCTTAACGCGCTGGTTTGGGGGTTTACAACCAGAATTAATTGCTCCGATCACCCTATCGGTCGCAATATCGCCATACCCTCCACTTGAAAATAGTTCGCCATGAGAAGAATTTAAAGTTGTGCCGATGGGGTTTCGGAGCTTTAGGGCACTCTAAGTACGGTACTTGATCCGTTGGAGCCATATGTCTGACCCCGTAGAATTTTCCTCGTCATCGGCCTCGTTTGCGGCAAACTCTTACAGCACACTGACAGGTGCAGACGCGTTGGCAACCCAGCCGCTAACGGGTTCAAGCCAATCCCGAACGCTGCTGTTCGTCGATTCGCGGGTAGAAGACTATGAGCAATTGGTGGCTGGCATAGCAGCCAAAACTCAGGTGGTGGTGCTAGATCCCGATGAGGATGCGATCGCCCGCATTACCCAAACGCTACAGGGGCAATCGGGCATTGCCAGCGTCCACATTGTGTCTCACGGGGTGGATGGCGGTCTGCAAATTGGGCGCGACTGGCTCACCGGCAGTAACCTGAGCGACTATGCACCCCAACTGCAGCAATGGGGCACCGCCCTCACCGAAAACGCCGACATTTTGCTCTATGGCTGCAACGTGGCCGCCACCGCCCAGGGAGAATCCTTCGTCTCAGCCTTGAGCCAGCTCACCGGAGCCGATGTCGCCGCCTCTAATGACCTGACGGGCAACGCCGCACTCGGCGGCAACTGGACACTGGAATTTGCCACGGGGGCGATCGAAACTGGAACTCCCTTTGCGCTCTCTGGGGCAACCGCGTATACCTATACCCTCGCCACCTTTACGGTGATCAACACCAACGACAATGGCGCAGGCTCGCTGCGACAAGCCATTATCGATGCCAATGCCGCCCCTGGCGATGACGTCATCACCTTTGGAGCCACCTTTACAGATGCAACCCCCGACACCATTACCCTCACCAGCGGTGAGTTGTTTATTAACAGCAACATCACCATCGACGGCACCGGGGCTAACTTACTGACCATCAGCGGTAACAATGCCTCTCGGGTCTTCTCCAACAACGGTACTGCTATCATCAACAACCTCACCATTGCCGACGGCAACATCTCTAGTGGTAGAGGTGGCGGTGTTTACAATCAAGGCAACCTCACCGTCAACAACATCACAGTCCGAAATAGCTCAGCCAGCACCTATGGTGGTGGTATTTCAAACCACAATGCCACTTTGACAGTCAACAACAGCACGCTCAACAACAACAATGCTGGTTTTGAAGGAGGGGCTGTTGATAATGAAAACAGTACTTTGACGATTAACAACAGCACCATTTCCGGTAACATAGCAACGATTGGTGGTGGGATTTATAACTATTCGGGGACATCAACGCTCACGAATGTCACTGTTGCCAACAACACCGCCACTAATACTGGCGGTGGCATTTTTAGTAGAACTGGCGGTACAGTCAACATCAAGAACACTATTGTCGCTACGAATAACAACGCATCATCTCCCGATGTGGCAGGTACGTTTGTAAACCAGGGCAATAACCTTATTGGCAAGAGCAATGGCAGCGCAAGCTTTACCAATGGAGTGAACGGTAACATTGTCGGTACGATCGCCGCTCCGGTCAATCCAGGATTGGGAACCTTGGCCAACAATGGCGGTTCTACCCAAACCCATGCCTTGCTCACCAATAGCCTTGCCATCAATGCAGGTAACAACACAGGAGTGGCTGCAACCGATCAGCGGGGCAATGGCAATGCTCGTATTGTGGGCGGTGTTGTTGATATAGGTGCATTTGAGGTCGCACCAACCATTGCCCTACCTACAGCAGGCGGCATCGGCTACACCGAAAATGCAGCGGCGGTGTTGCTAGATGGGAGCGCAACGCTCTCGAATCCCGGTAACGTTGGCTTTAACGGTGGCTCGTTGCAGGTGGCGATTACGACTGGAGCATTGGCGAGCGATCGCCTCACTATTCTCCCCAACGCTAACGTCACCCTAAATGGGCGGATTGTGCTGGTCGGCGGTACGCAAATTGGTACTTACACGGGTGGTTTTGGCAACGAGGCACTCGCGATTACCTTCAACGCCAACGCAACGACCGCGAATGTGCAAACACTGTTGAGGGCGATCGCCTACAGCAGCGTAGACGAGCTATTGCCCACCACCGCAAACAATCGCACCGTTTCCTTTACCCTAACTGCAGGCGGCGCAACCACCCCCCCCGTCACCAAAACCGTCAGCGTTACTGGGGTAAACGATGCACCCATCATCGGTCGGCACACAGTTTTGTATGATGGCTCCCTGGGTACCGCTCCCGGCAACCAAGGCTGGACTGCCGTCACAACAGGTTCCATCCAAACTGTTGGCGGTGGAGCTACAACCCTAAACTCCACGGCAAACTTGGGCTTATACGCTGGTTACTCCCGTATCGTCAACACCCTCAATGCTAATAATGGGTTTGTGCTATCCTTCCAGGCTCAAGTCAACCTTGAAAACCTGGAAGCCGGTGTAGGCTCTGGAGCCGATAAAAATGGGGATGGTAAGCCCGATCGTGCGGGTTTTAGCGTGACGGTTGTTAGCAATGATCCGACCAGGGCAATTGAGCTAGGCTTTACCAAGACTGCCACGGGACTCCGTATTTGGGCACAGGAAGACGGCACCAGCCAGTTGTCGCCTGGCCAGCTTGCGGGTAGCAATGGAGATACCAGACTCTTGTTCACCCAGGCTGAAGGGGTCGATATTCCTGAGCCTGGCATGGGTACTTACAACCTGGCCATTCAAGGTAACACTTACACCCTGTATCTCAACGGTACCGCCATCCTCAGCGGCAGACTGCGAAATTACACAGCCTTGACTGGTGCGATCGATCCTTACGAAACTCCCAATTTTGTTGCCTTTAGCGACAACACAACCTCCGCCAGCGGCAGCTTTAGTCTAGCCTCGGTCAACGTTACCTTTGCAGGGCAACTCACGAATCAAACCATCAATGAAGGTTCGACAACTGGCCCTATTTCAGTCGGGGTATTTGACTTTGAAACCGCTGCTAGTAGCCTGACTCCCAACGCTACCTCCAGCGATACAACTGTTGTTCCTAACAATGCTGCAAATCTGACCTTTGGTGGTACTGAGGCGGTTCGTACCTTGACCGTAACGCCTCCTTCCGATGCTTTTGATGATACCCAAATTAGCCTGACGGTAAGTGATGGGGCTACAAGTTCTGCCACCGTTGGGTTCACCCTTATTGTGAACCCTGTTAATGATGCGCCCACCTTTACCAAAGGGGCAGATCAAGCAGTAACGGCTGGCTCTGGTGCCCAAACGGTTGCTACCTGGGCCACCAACTTTATTGCCGGGCCTCCAAATGAATTTGGGCAGACACCGACATACGAAATCGTCAGCAATTCCGATCCAGGCTTGTTTACGGCAGGACCAGCGATCGCTCCAAATGGCACCCTCACCTACACGCCCGGCAGCACCGTTGGCACCGCCACCATTAGCGTGCGTGTGCGCGATAGCGGTGGTACCGCAAACGGTGGCGTCGATCTCTCCGAAATTCAAACCTTCACCATTACGGTGAACCCACAAACGGTTAACATCATCACAACCGATGCCAATGCCGCAGAAGGGGCCGTAGACAACGGTGTGTATCGCATTTCGCGCGGCAGCGGAGCAACCAACGGCGATCTCGTCGTCACGCTTGCCATTGATGGCATCAGCACCGCTTCTGCCGCAGACTACACGCTCAAGGTTGGCGCAAATACTGTATCGGTGAACGGAACCACATTCACCATCACCATTCCCAACGGGCAAGCATCTGTAGATTTGACGTTGGAGGCGATCGCCGAAACCCTCAACTTTGCAGAAGCCGCCGAAACGCTGCGACTCAGCGTGGTGGACGGCAGCACCTATGATATCGGTGCCAGCGCCAACGCCACAGTCACCATTGCCCAAAATGGCTTCGTTGTTATCAACACCAACGATAGCGGCGAAGGCTCACTGCGTCAGGCAATTTTGAATGCGAATGCGATCGCCGGAAATGACATCATCAACTTTGCCGGGGCCACCTTTACAGATGCGACTCCCGACACCATCACCCTTACCAACGGTCAGTTAGTAGCTTCCAGCAACATCACCATCAATGGCACCGGAGCTAACTTACTGACCATCAGCGGCAACAACACCTCTCGCATCTTCTTCATCAACAGCGGTACTATCGTTAACATCAACAACCTCACCATTGCCAACGGAAATGCTGGCGGTGATTATGGGGGCGGCATCTACAATGATTCTGGGAATTTGACTTTGAACGCGGTTGCTATCCGCAACAGCCGTGCAACGACGGGTGGCGGCTTGATTTCCTTTGGAACCACCACAATCAACAACAGCACCATTAGTGGCAACACAAATACAGCCTATGGGGGCGGTGGCATTTACCATGATGGTGGTGCCACCCTTACGGTTACGAATAGCACCATTAGTGGCAACACAGGTACAGCGGGCGGTGGCATTCGACACAATGGCGGTACTGCCAACCTCACCAATGTTACGGTCACCAACAACACAGCTGTGAGTGGAGGTGGTGGCATCATGCGTGGCGGCGGTACCGTCAACTTAAGGAACAGCATTGTTGCTGGCAATAACCATGCGACTTCTC
>JBGTOF010000421.1:0-12228 GCA_041742695.1 Elainellales cyanobacterium
TGCCAAGTCGCGTTACTCTTCTAGAACATGGATAAACCGTAATCTGCTGTCTCTTGCCTGCTATCTCTTGAAGGAGCGTCATCATGAGCGAAGCCTCAGCCCCCGCCGTTGCGCGGGTGCTCATCGTAGAAGACGACCCCATGATGCAATTGGGGCTTGAGCAATCATTATCAAGCCAGCCCCATATCACCGTTGTTGGACATGCAGACGATGGCTACCTAGCCGTCGAAGCTGCGCTCAGCCTCCATCCTGATATCGTTGTGATGGATATTGGCTTGCCCCGAATGGATGGTATTGCGGCGACAAAAAAGATTAAAGAAGCTTTACCAAACGTGCGGGTTGTGATGCTTACCTCGCATACCACTGAGAACGAAGTGATTGCAGCACTTTCAGCCGGGGCCGATGCCTACTGTGTTAAGGGAGCCACTGTTGAGCGGTTGCTGGTTGCCATTGAAGCCGCGCTAGAAGGGGCGAGTTATCTCGACCCCCAAGTGGCGCGTTTAGTGATGGAGCATCTCAAATCTCCTACAAACGCGGCTGATGCAGCAGCGGTGAGCCAACTCTCTCAGCGTGAGGTAGAAGTGCTGAAGCTCGTGGTGGATGGCCGCAGCAATCCCGAAATCGCGGCAGCGCTATACTTAAGCCCCAATACCGTGAAGACGCATGTGCGTGGCATTATGAATAAGCTGGCGGTTGATGATCGGGTGCAGGCTGCTGTGGTTGCCCTACGGTCAGGGCTGGTATAAGACGGGGCGATCGCCCTCTGAGGTTAGCGTTCAGACTTTGCTTTTAGCCTTTACAACATCTTCGTCCTTTCTAGATCTAAAGGAGATTGAGACGGCTTTGCCCAATCGTTTTCCAGCGTGACTGCAGCCGTTAAACCGCGTAGCATAATTATTTTTTTCGTGAAAGCCTTGCTGCGTAAAGGTCTCAAGAAAAATATAAATACTAACTTGCGCTTCTAGCGCTACGAATCTAACGGAATCAGCACTAAAAAGTTGGCTTGCTGTCACATTGCCTAATTACAGAGACGTGCTCAATTTTAAAAAAAGAGGGGTTTTCTGTAAATCTACCCCAAAAACGAGCGATTCAGACAATAAATTCAGCATTAGGCTGCCTAATGCTAACCCCGGCTAGCCGTAGAGACTCGTTTCATAGCTTGCGTTGTAAATGACCAATCCTGAAACAGTAGATTGATTATCCCTGTCTAACACGGATAATGGGCTCGATTTGTAGTTTGATGCATGATGCAAAGTGTACTCTTTAATACCTGGAACATTCTTCAGCAACGCTCGTCATTATTGATTAGAATCTATACCTATTCTTTGAAATCGTGATGGGATTGTATTGTCTGAAATGCTCTCTATAAATGCGTTCTATCCATGTTGATGCGATAGACACTAAGCTTACATCGCGTATTCCTAACGGGAAAGCGGCTTAATTCTTAAAGTAGATCGGGTGCTCCATTCAAGCTATGCCCTAGCTTACGACTCGCTGGGTAGTATAGCTTATCAAAGTATAGAGTTTACGGCGTGTAGGTTCGGCCTCATATCTGCAGTTCCTGCGTCGGGCGGCAGCAAACGTTGTGGTGCCTGCGGAATGAATTTAAGCATGTCAACAAGCACTAGGCTGATTTGCTCAATAGCTATTACAAACGAACAAAAGAAATCCCCCTGAAGAGTGAACCCGATTATTAATTCAGTGTCTAAAATCTAATATATGGAGATGAGAGTCATTCTCAGAAAAGCACTGTTACAGCAGTGTCGGCAAAGGTGACTCACGTTTTTGAGCCTCTGTGTCCTGTTGATCGATTTAAGTTATCCGGCTTTTTTGGTTCAGCAGCCTGCAGGGTTCGGCAACATATTCTCTGGTTTGAGTTGGGTCAATGGTTTAATAGAATGCTGTTCTAGATTGTAGGCAGCTAACCATGACCTAAGGGCTAGTCTCCAGCTTTTACCTCTGTCAGAGGATGGAGGTTTTCCCCAGTTGTTCCCGTTTACAATCTGAAACTCGCAGCATAAATCAATCCCTTTTGTCCAAAAGCCCCCCAACCAGGGATTGCAGTCGTAGAGAGCCATCTTGGACAACGCGTATGACCACTATTGATCAGATTTACCAGTTTTTCCAGAGTCCTCCACCTGCTTACCTAAATAAGGAGTTGGCGGTTTGTTACGTGCTGGCGGTTTTGCAAGAGCACGATTCCTATGGCACAGAGCTGATCCAATTGCTCGAGTCAGAGTATCCAAACTATCGCCTGTCAGATACGGTTCTTTACAGCGCACTCAAGTTTTTGGAAGATACTTCTGCCATTACAGGCTATTGGAAAAAGGTTGAAGGGCGGGGTAGGCCTCGGCGGATGTACCAAATTACCCCGGAGTGGCAGCAAAAATCGCATGATTTGGCCCATTTATGGTCTGAATATGCCAATAGCAACACAAAGGAGCCCGTCGGCGCTCGCTAGATAGGTCTGGGCGTGTGAAGGATTTAAACTTGCCCTCAAATGGTCAGCTCTGCACTGTCTTAGTTTGCGGAGTAATTTCAATCCTTTGGCGTTTCATTTATTTTGCGAGCATGACACCAAAGTCATGGGGCACCCCGCGCCGTGGGGTGCCCCATCGCTCTTTTGAACCGAACTAGCCGAACTAGAGGTTAGAGGAGTTACGGTGCCGATTGTGGGATCTGCTGTTTGTACAGCGCTTGACGTGCTTTTGGCAAGCCTTGCGATAGAACCTATCACAGAAGATAGGTAATTATTCTAAAGCAGTTCAGCCGGAAGCGTTGCAGCACACCGACTATGTTGATCTGGCGTTCGCGGGGTTTAACGTTATTCCATCCTCGCAGCGCGGAGCTAAAACAACGCTATAGAATTTACGCTTGATCTGATTAAATCAGTGCATGCTGGATGGGGATTTGCGGTGACATGGCCACTGAATATTGGTCAAGCGATCGCCGTTACGCCCGCAAAATAATCTTGTAGCTGCTGCTGATGATCATGGGACAGCGCATCTAGTGGAATTGCCCCAGGGTCAAACGCCTGCACGTCTAACACTTCCAGCGTGTCATGTATCTGAAAGTTGCCTGATACGTGGGCTTCTATTGCTACACAAATGGAATGAAAGCGCGGGTCGCGATCGGGAGAGGAGTAGATTCCAACTAAACGGCCAACCTGCTTCACGACTAGGCCGGTCTCTTCTTCTAGCTCACGCTGCACCGAGGTTGAGATATTTTCCCCCCAGTTAACAATTCCACCGGGCAAACTCCACAGTCCATTATCGCGTCGCCGAATTAGCACAATGGTGCCATCGGGCATCACTGGGATGACGCTAGTGCCCGTGATGGGATGCCGAAAAATGATTCCCATCGCTGAATATAAATATCGCCAGAGTTGACGCATGGCTATCCTTTCAGAGCCTCTAGGTCTGCTATTACCTGGGCTGCATGATTATCAGGCTTGACTTTGGGGTATATCTTAGCAATCTGGCTGGCTGGATCAATAATGAAGGTTTTGCGGCTAATGCCCATGTATTCCTTACCCATGAACTTTTTAAGCCCATAGCTGTCATAGGTTGTTGCCATTTTTCCGTCTGCATCTGTCAATAACGGAAAAGGGAGATTGAACTTAGTAGAAAACCTAGTATGAGATTTGGCATCGTCAGTACTGACGCCTAACACCGCAACCTCAGCGCTATCAAAGTCGCTATAGGCATCGCGAAAGCTACACGCTTCTTTCGTGCAACCAGGAGTATTATCACGAGGATAAAAGTACAACACGACCCATTTGCCCTGTAGGTCTGACAAACTAATGGAATTGCCATCTCCATCGGGCAGGGTGAAATCGGGGGCTGGATCGCCTGGATTAAGTACCATTATCAATTCTAGAAGTGATGTCAATAACCGTCTTGATTGTAATCTGATTAACGGCACCCTCATCAACCTGCTGTATGCCAGTTCACCTTCATCACACTTGGAGAATGGCATTCAATGCTAGTTCAGGTTGAGAGGCTGTTGGGGCACTGCGCGCCACGCCTAACACATTAAGGATTTGAGCTTATCCCGAACTTAGGGCAAATTATTTGAGTTCTAATGGTGTAGAACCAGAGCTGTGCTTTCGCTTTACGCCATTAGGACTGACCCATTTAGAGTTGCTCACACGTCTCATAGCAGCACTTCCACCGATGCCCCAACGATCGCCTGATTTTGCACCAGTCCTGAGAATTGTGGGGCTATTTCAAAAGCCAATTCGCGGAGCCTTGGTTGAACCCGTGCCGCAGTTGCAGCTGCGCCGAGGCAGGGGGATTGAGGGTGACGCGAATGCAGTGATTGGCAGTCCCCGTCAGGTGTTGTTTGCGAGTTTGCCTGCACTGACCGACTTTGGCTTGGCCCCGGGTGCGATGCAAGAAAACCTGCTGCTAAGCGATTGGATAGAGGCGCTGCCGTCGGGCGCAGTGGTGCAATTGGGAGCGCAGGCGCAGGTGCGGCTGACATTTTTGTGTGAGCCATGCGCCAGTCTAGAGCGGCTGAAACCGGGGCTGTCGCGCCAGATTCATGGCAAGCGGGGGATGCTGGGTATGGTGGTACGGGATGGGGTGGTGTGTCCCGGCGACGAGGTGCAGATACTGCCGTTGCGCTTACCGGCGCTGTCAGAAAAAACGCGCGATCGCCTCCATGAGTTTGTGGCCCGCATTCCCCCTGGGCACGTGGTGTGCACCCGAGACTTGCTGTTGGCGCTAGGGCTCACGCCCAGTTACGCACGCGCTATCCCCGCCATGCTAAAAAAATCGCCCCACCTGCCGGTGCACCGCATTGTGTCAGTAGAGGGGGCCCTATTGTCACGCCATCTCCCCAACCAAGAGGCTCTGTTAGCTGAGGAGGGCGTTGCCGTAAGTGCTGGTCGAGTGGAGTTAACTTTTTCGTGGAACCCAATGGAGTTCCACGATCTGGGTCCATCAGAGGTTGGGTCTGGCTAATCTAACGATAACGTAAGTGCTAAACCAAGCCGCTTGCGAGGTGGGCAGCACGGTTTAGGCATATCTGGTATTAGACGTTGTGCTTGAGTGCTAGAGCTTAAAGTGCGCCGATCAGAGCTGCACGATAAACGTTTTTCCTAAGACGTTAATGCGATCGCCCTCCACCAGTTTGCGCCCGCGTCGTGTGTCTACCTCACCGTTTACCATGACCTCTCCAGCCTGAATTAGCAGCTTGGCTTCACCCCCTGTTTGGGCCACATTTGCCCATTTGAGAAACTGGTCAAGCTTGATGCTGGCATCGGTTGGCATGGTGTGTAGAAGATGGGGTTAGTCGTAATGGGGATTGGATTCTTCGGAGGGGGCTGGAGGGCCGTAATAAGCTGCCGCAGGCTCGCCGGGATCGCTGGGTAGCTTGGGGCGATCGCCCGAGCGAGGCATAAAGCGATCGCCCAGTTGCTTAATGATGATATACAGCACCGGCACCACAAACAAACTGAGCAGCGTCGCAATAAAATACCCCCCCACCAGCGCGGTACCCAATGACCGGCGACTCGCGCCCCCCGCTCCAGAGGCGATCGCCAGCGGAAAGAAGCCCACCAAGCTCGAGATCCCCGTCATCAAAATGGGCCGCAAACGCTCTTGAGACGCTTCTACTGCCGCCTTCACAATCCCCAACCCTTCTTGCCTGAGCTGATTGGCATATTCCACAATAAGGATTGCATTTTTGCTGGCTAGGCCAATCAGCATCACCAGGCCGATTTGTACATAGACATCGTTAGGATAGCCGCGAATGAAGGCGGCGCCCAACGCGCCCAAAATTGCCAGTGGCACCGTGAGCAAAATAATGGTGGGATCTAAGTAGCTCTCATACTGCGCGGCGAGCACCAGAAACACCATCACCACGCCAAAGCCAAAGAACAGTGCCGCCTGCCCCCCAGACTCTACTTCCTCTAAGGCCGTGCCGGTCCATTCATAGCCAATGGTGCGTGGCATCACTTGTGTGACGAGTTGCTCCATGGCTCGAATCGCTTGGCCCGAGCTGCTGCCCGGTGCTGCATTTCCCTGCACTGCAATCGAGCGAAACAGATTGTAGTGACTGATGGTTTGAGCACTGGTGGTCGGCGTGAGCGTCACCAAATTGCCCAAGGGCACCATTTCGTCGCGTTGCGATCGCACATAGAGCTGGTTCACATCCTCCGGCTGAGCGCGAAACTGTTGATCCGCCTGCACATAGACCCGATAGGTGCGCTGGTCTAAGTTGAAATCGTTCACATATTCTGAGCCCAAAAAGCCCTGCATCGTCGTGAACACATCGCGTAGATCCACATCTAAGGCCTTGGCGCGATCGCGGTTCACTTCTACCAGCAGCTGGGGTGTGTTGGCCGTAAACGTCGAGAACACAGCCTGAAGGTCAGGGTGCTGGTTTGCTGCCCCAAGCAGTTGATACATATAGCCTACAAATTCTGGCAAGGGCAGGTTGCCTCGCCGATCTTGCAGCTGCAGTTCAAACCCGCCAAAACTGCCCAAACCCTGAATGGCAGGAGGGTTTAGCGAGAAAATGCGGGCAGTGGTAATGCCAAAGAATTTGCCCTGCACTCGACCGAGTATCCCCTCTACCGTCTGATCTGCCCCCCGCCGCTCTTCCCAGGGTTTGAGCAGGGTAAACATGATGCCCTGATTCGGGGCAATCCCGGCGAAGCTAAAGCCCGTCACCGCAAAGTTTGACAGTACTTCTGGCTCTTGCATCACCAAGTCTGAGGCCTGATCCAGAATGTCCTTTGTGTAATTGAGCGATACCCCCTCTGGAGCCTGAACTAGGGTAATGAAGTAGCCCTGATCTTCATCCGGCAAAAAGGAGGTCGGCACAGCGCGATAGACAAACCCGGTAATCACCAGCGCCGCGACAAACCCCGCCAGAACAAAGTACTTAATCTGCAGCAGCAGGTCGAGGGCACCTTGATAGCGCCGCCGCACGCCATCCAAAAAGCGGTTAAACCGATCGAAAATGCGTCCCAACCAGTTGGGCTGCTGGGTGTGGCGGCGCAGCAGTAGGGCTGCCATGGCAGGCGAAAAGGTGAGCGCGTTGAACGTGGACACCACAATGGAAAAGGCGATGGTCAGCGCAAACTGCTGATAGATTGCCCCAGTGGTGCCTGGAAACAGCGCAACTGGGATGAACACCGCCATGAGTACCAGAGAGGTGGCCACGACCGCTCCTGACAAGTCCTCCATCGCTTCGATTGCGGCGCGATAGGGAGTCATCCCTTTTTCTACATTGGTGGCGATCGCCTCAACCACCACAATGGCATCATCCACCACGACCCCGGTTGCCAGAGTTAACCCAAACAGGGTCAGCGTGTTGATGGAAAACCCGAAGAGATTCGTGAAGATAAACACGCCGACCAGCGAGATCGGAATCGCCAACGCGGGCACCAGCGTGGCGCGCCAGTCTTGCAGAAAGATAAACAGCACGAACACCACCAGTAAAACGGCGGTGATCAAGGTGACGATTACGTCTTGGAGCGATCGCGCCACAAAGGTGGTCGAGTCAAACGCCACCGCATAGTCCAAACCGGGGGGGAACGTCTGCTTTAGCTCTTCGAGGGCATCGCGGACGGCTTGCGCTGTTTCGATGGCGTTGGTGCCTGCCCGCTGTGTAATGCCGATGCCCGTGGCCTCGCGACCGTTATAGGTGAGAAAAGAGCCATAGTTCTCAGCGCCTAGCTCCACCCGACCCACATCGCGCAGGCGCACCAGTGAGCCATTCTCAGCGTTAGACACCACCAGATTCTCAAATTCGGTGGCGTCTTTTAGCCGACTTTCGGCGCGCAGGTTGAGCTGATACTCTTGGTTGGGATCAGCCGGCTGGGCTCCCAACTGCCCGGCCCCCACCTGAATATTTTGCTCCCGAATAGCCGCAGAGACATCTTGAATGGTTAGCCCTCGACTAGCAAGCCGGTTAGGGTCGAGCCAGATGCGCATGGCATACTTGCGTTCGCCAAAAATTTGCAGCGACCCTACACCCCGAATTCGCCGCATGGCGTCGGCAATAAATTGGTCGATGTAGTTGCTCATGAAGGTGGCGTCGTATTCGCCGTTCTCAGAGAACACGGCGATCGCCATCAAAAAGTTGCTCGACTGCTGCGACACGGTCACGCCCGTTTGCGTCACCAACTCCGGCAGGCGTGGCTGTACCCGTGAGACAAGGCTTTGCACATTCACCGTGGCCAAGTCAGGATCTTCCGTCGGCTCAAAGGTTACGATCACCTGGCTAGTGCCGTCGCTGCCGCTGGTCGAGCTAATATAGCGCATCCCCTGGACGCCGTTGATCTCCTGCTCAATCAGGTTCGTTACCGCGGCTTCGACGGTCTCGGCATCGGCCCCGGGGTAATTCGCCGTCACCACCACCTGAGTCGGACTGATGTCAGGAAACTGCGCCACCGGTAGGCTGGGAGCGGCGATCGCCCCCAAAAACACAATGATAATGGAGCACACCGTTGTCAGAACTGGACGCTGAATAAAATACTTGGCGAACATGGCTGAAAGGGTGAAACGATAGGGCGGAGACGGTCATTCACTCGGGCTCTCAACGTCACCTAGGGGCAGACCCCAGGATTGGCTTAGCCTAAACCACTATTGCTGACTCACAGGCTGCCCCGTCAGAATGGGGGCGCCATCCTGCAAATTCAAAATGCCAGAGACGACAACTTGTTCACCAGGCTCTAGCCCAGACACCACCTGATAGTCGTTACCTTGCAACGCCCCAAGCGTGACGGGGCGCTGTCGCGCAATCTGCATGGGTTGCCCATCGGGGCCAGGTTCTTCTCCCGTTTCGGCTACATATACGAAGGGCTGACCCGCAATGCGCGTCACGGCCACCGAGGGCACCAACACGCCGGGCTCAGTGCTCCAGATCAAACGAGTGCGCACAAATTGCCCATCTCGCAGACTGCCATTGTTGGCAAACGCAATCTTTGCCAGCACCGACTGGTTGGCTTGGTTCACATCAGGCGAAATAAAGCTAATTTGCCCTCGCACGGCGGCCTCTCCTGCCGCATTCAGCAACTCGACGGGGAGCCCCACTCGCAGGTCAAGAGCGCGCTCAATCGGCACAGAAATGTTGAGTTCTAGGGTATCGTTTTGGACGATGCTGGCTAGCGTGTCGGTGGCGCTGACTACATCGCCTAGATTCACCGGCAGAGAGCCCACCACTCCTGTAATAGGCGACACAATCCGCTGATCTTGCACATCTTCAGTGGCAACGGCTTGGTCAGCTCGCGATCGCTCAAACCGCGATCGCGCTTCTGCTAAGGACGCCTCGGCTACCCCTACTTCTTCGATGGCTGCCTGCAAAGACGATTGAGCTGTGCTGCGACTATTTACGGCACGGTCGAGATCTTGCTGCGCTAGCGCGCCTTCATTGACGAGCGCTTCGGTTCGGCGAAACTCGGTTTCCTGCAATCGCACATCTGACTCTGCTCGCTCGCGTTGAGCCACCGCCGCACGCAACCGGGCCATCTCAGTATTGACGGATGCCTGAGCCTCTTCTACATCGGCGATCGCCCCAGTCAACCCTGCCTGGCTGCGATCGGCGCGCAGTTGCACGACGGGTGTTCCGGCCTGGACTGGGTCGCCTTCAGTTACAAACACCTGCACAACCCGGCCACTGATCTCAGGCCGCAGCGACACCTTTTCCTGAGCCTCGAGTGCGCCCACAAATTCAGACGACTCTTGCACTGTGCCCGATTCTAGCTGTTGCAGCTCCACCGGAAAGCCCGGTGGGCCGCCCATCATGCCATCGGGTGGCCCACCGCTGCACGCGCCGACCAGCAGCGCCGTTGCCAGCGCCGTCCCCACAAACTGCCCTGAACGACTGACGGTGACCCTTTTCATCGAAGCCTTACAAGAAAACAACAGAACAGACTCAATTCAGTGTCATACCCTAGAGCTAACGCATCCCAGACATCGCATAACGGTTGTAAAACAGGTTCGAAATCTATAAGCCGTTGCTTATGGAATTGATATAAAGCTAGGCCTCATGACCTACAGCTAGCACTAGATTTATTTGTAGAACTCTCTACACAGATAAGAAGCGGCTGTGAGCAGTACGGGCGATCGCCCAAACCACGCCTAATCAGCTATTCACTAAACAGCAGGTTGAATGCAAGTGCTCGCTACAGGTATGCAACGCAGAATAGAACGGCGGAATGCAGTGTGAATGAAATACAGAACGGTAGCCTAGATATCTAAATAAAGTGCGATCGCCCCACAGCCCGCATTCCGAAACTCAAGCAAAGGAGCCAGATTAATAACATCGATAGACCAGACTGATCAACGTCGTGCGCAATCCTTATTCACCACAAGTTAGATAGCTTGTATGAAGCTCTCTAAGCGCAGCTTTGATGATCAAAATCAGACTAAAAACGCTTAATCCTCTTCAAACGCGACATACACAGACAGCGCTTCCGCCGAGTTTAATGCCTGGAATACAACAGAGTTAAAGCATTGCACACTGCGCAATGAATGAGACGCTAATCAAACCCGGGTAAGGCTAACTTGTCTCTCATTATGGAGCGATAAAATGGATTGAATGCTGTGATAGTACAAAGATTGCAAACGATTCACATCACCCGATTGGACGAATAATCTGAGCTTGAGAGTGATTGCAAAAAGCTGTGCCCATAGCGGCTGAGAACATACGATGCACCAGGCCGATGCTTGGATGCAGACTGCACCCTCATTCAATCATTCCAGGCTTTCACTCTGATCCAACTCGAACTGAATATTCCTATACAATAGCTTGCCGACGCAGCATGAATTTTATTCATGCGCATGATTGATGGCGTGTTTTGATTACTTGATTGGGTATTTTTACACTCAAGGTGTCCACTTGGGAGAGGAGTACCGACATGCTTTGGTTTTCATCTCGATTGACGGATCGGATCGGGGAGATGGCAGCGGCATCGTTCGTAGTGCGGTTCTTGCAGCTTTTTTGGCAATTTAGCCAATGCTATGGCACCTACCAATCGCTGCCTCCATCTAAACGACGCGCTTGGGTGCAGCGATATGAACGCGATCGCAGCACTCGTAAGCCGTGTTCCTAGGGCGATCGCTCTTCAGCACAAAGCGCCACCATAGACCCATCACGCGACTTAGACATCTCGCAACATGCTGCAATGGCGCTTATGAATGAGCTGTTAGACGATGCTAACAGGCCATCGATTGACAGATTGATAAAGAGCAGATTGACAGAGATGGCGTTTGCCAAGTCATGGGTAAACCCGACTTACAAAACAGAGAACCATCTTAATTGCGAACGGATTCGGTCACAGATTCTGTGGACAACATTTGCTCGTAGGTCAACATCTGACCAGAGGTAAGGCGCTGCCAGTAGTCTTTCAAGTCGGCGGCAACCTCGTTAGAGAGGAGGTAGCATCCAAGCAAATTGGGAAAGGCCATCCCCAGCAGCAGTAAATCACTAAAGTCGATAATCAGCGGCAAACTGGCTAGAGTGCCTAAAAACGTGCAGACGACGTAGATCATCTTAAACAACAGGGTGCTACGCTCGCCGAACAAATACGCCCATGCCTGGATGCCGTAGTAGCTCCAGGAAATAATGGTGGAAAATGCAAATAGGCATACGGCAACGCTCAACACCACAGGAAACCAGCCAATCACGCTTTCAAAGGCGCTGGCCGTCATTTGTACGCCGCTGAGGTCAGGGTTCTGGTAGGCCCCAGTTAATACGATGGCGATCGCCGTCATATTGCAGATCACAATGGTGTCAATGAACGGCTCCAGCAAGGCCACAATGCCTTCGCGGATGGGTTCATCGGTGCGTGCGGCTGAATGGGCGATCGCCGCCGACCCAACCCCTGCCTCATTCGAGAACGAACTGCGGCGAATACCTTGAACCATAACTCCAACCATTCCGCCGCCGACTGCGGTAGGCGAGAATGCCTCGCTGATAATCGTACCAATGGCCGCTGGAACCTGTCCCGCATTCACTACCAGCACAAACAGGCAAGCCAGCACATAAATCAACGCCATGGCTGGCACTAGCTTTTCAGCCACGGCCCCAATGCGTCGGATGCCGCCAATAATCACAAATGCCGACAACGCCGCCAAAACCAACCCAAACAGCCACGCTGGCAAGCCCGGAACAATTCCAGAAATTGCCGCGTACGCTTGGTTAGATTGGAACATGTTGGCACCCCCAAGGCTGCCGCCGAGGCACAGAATGCAGAACAGCACAGCCAGT
>JBGTOF010000422.1:0-2480 GCA_041742695.1 Elainellales cyanobacterium
GGTGCTGGAAACCCTCATCGTGACGGAACTAGAGGTGCAAACCCAGGACGGGCATTGGTATATGCTGCGAATTCGCCCCTATCGCACCACCGAAAACCAAATTGATGGCGTGGTCATGGTGCTGCTGGATATTGATGCGCTAAAGCGTACAGCCGCCACCTTAGAAGCCGCGCGAAACTATGCAGAAGCGATTGTCGAAACGGTGCAGGTGCCGCTGCTCGTGTTGGAATCGGATTTTCGGATCAGCACCGCCAACCGATCGTTCTACGACATGTTTCAGGTCACGGCAGCGGAAACGGTGCAGACGCGGCTGTTTGATTTAGGGAACGGTCAGTGGAATAATCCTGAGCTGCAAGCGCGGCTAGAAGCTGTGTTGAGCGAGGATGCAGATCTGACAAATTTTGAGGTGACCTATGAGTTTGAGCAGATTGGGCACAAGGTGATGTCGCTGAATGCGAGGAAGATTGTTCGAGCCGATCACTCTCAACGAATTTTGTTATCCATTGAAGATATTAGTGAGCGATCGCCCCGATAACCGCAGGGCCAGGCAAGGGCGAAGCGGCGGCGCAACGAAAAGATCTATAAGCGGGCAGAGGAATTGTGTGCTAGCGTCGCTTAACATAGAGTGAACACTCATTACGAACTCACCGCGATATTAAGCCACCGCGATATCAGCAGGCCAAGAAAGATCATAGGTATGCTACAGTCCCCACAGCTAGAGGCGGTGTATCAGCGAGCATGGGTACTGCAACAGCGGGCGAACGACTTACCGGCCTCACAGCAGGCCCTCCTCTCCCAAGCGCTAGAGGAACTTCAGGCGGTCTTAGAAGAATTGCAGACATCGGAAGACGAACTGCGATATCAGAATGACGAATTAATCGCCACCCGTCAGGCCATAGAAGCCGAACGTCAGCGCTATCGCGAACTGTTTGAGTTTGCCCCCGATGGCTATCTGGTCACGGATGAAAACGGCAGAATTCAAGAAGCGAACTGTGCGATCGCAGCAGTATTGCAGGTTGCACAGGCGTTTTTGGTGGGTAAGCCGCTGCTGGTTTTTATTGACCCGCCCGCTCGCTCCAGGTTTCATCTGACCCTCGATCAGTTACAGCAGCTCGACACGCTGCAAGACTGGGAAATTCGGCTGCGGTCTCCCTCTCGATCGCCGTTTGATGCCGCGCTAACGGTGGCCGTGGTGCGCGGTGCCGCCGGGCAGATCACAAGCCTGCGGTGGCTATTGCGGGATGTAACCGAGCGCAAGCAAATCGAGCATTTGCTAAAACATCTCAACTCAACTCTAGAAACTCAGGTGCAGGAGCGCACGACAGAGCTGCAAGAATCTCTAGCCTTTGAGGCCAGCCTCAAGCGCATTACAGATAAAGTGCGAGACAGCCTGGATGAGCATCAAATTTTGCAAGCTGCAGTCAAGGAACTGGCTCTGGTGCTGGGCTTAATCTGTTGCGATACGGCGCTGTATGACCTTAAGCTGGCCACCTCAACCGTTCGCTATCAGTTCACGCCAGCCGGGACTGCGGCTCCTTCATCGGTTGGGCAGGTGATCCCCATGGCTAGCCTCCCCGAAACCTATCGGCAGTTGCTGCAAGGTCAATATTTCCAATTTTGTGAACTGGATGCCACGTCCTCGCGTCACTTCACCATCTTGGCCTGCCCCATTGTGGATGAGCAGGGCGCATTGGGCGATTTGTGGCTATTTAAGCCGCCGCACGAATTTTTTAGCGAGTCCGAAATTCGGTTGGTGCAGCAGGTAACAAACCAGGGAGCGATCGCCATTCGCCAAGCCCGACTCTATCAAGCCTCACAACATCAAATTCAGGAGATGAAAAAACTTGACCAACTTAAAGATAGTTTCCTCAGCACCACCTCTCACGAACTGCGGTCTCCCGTTGCCAACATGAGAATGGCAATTCGGATGCTAACCATTGCGATCGCCCAAGAGCGGGCGGCGATTGGGGTGGCAAAATCCCAAAAAGGGCAGGCCGTTGATCACTATCTCCATATTTTAGATACGGAGTGCGATCGCGAAATTAGATTAATCAACGACGTATTAGATTTTCAACGGTTAGAAGCTGGGGAACACCAGGTAGCCGTAGAACCCATTGATTTGCAAGACTGGTTGCCTCGGGTGATTGCCCCCTTTCAAGAACGAGCGCGCGATCGCCAGCAAACATTCCAGCTTACGGTTTCCCCAGAGTTGCCGATAGTGGTATCCGACCCGGCGATTCTAGAACGAATTTTGACAGAGCTAGCCAACAACGCCTGCAAATACACGCCGCCCGCCGGGGAAATTATTGTTCGCGTTCAGGCCCAACGCAACGCGCTACAGATCGAGGTGAGCAACACAAGCAACCAAATTCCCGCCAGTGAACTGGCCCACATTTTCGATCGGTTCTACCGCATTCCCCACTCCGATCCCTGGAATCAGGGCGGAACTGGCCTGGGGTTAGCGCTAGTGCAAAAACTGA
>JBGTOF010000439.1:0-15494 GCA_041742695.1 Elainellales cyanobacterium
GCGGTGAGGCACCGCTGTTTACCGAGTCGGTCAACGAGCTGGCGATGAGCGATCCAAGCGCCAATCAAGCCGAAGACTCGGTTGACGATTCATTTACCGAAGAAGCACCAAATCAGGTGTTTGAAGACGAACCATCAGAGCCGCCTGTGCCGCCTGTGCCGCCGCCGATAGATTCGGCTACGTCCTCCCCTACTGACCGCGTCCCCCCAGCGGACGCGGAAAAAAAAAAGAACCCCATCCTAAGCGACGCTATCGAGCAGCCCGGGGCTTTGGAGTTGCCGCTGACAACCGCCACCCCCGACGCTGACAACAATGCGCCAGGGTGGGCTATGGGCGATCGCTCCAGTCCACCAATCAGCCCACAGAGCGCAACCGCAGACTCGACAGGTGCCCCACCCCCACCAGTCCTACCGCCGACCGCCGAGCGGCTAGACGATTTGTTGGCGGAACTAGAGAACGCTAGCGGTCGCATCTACCCGCCGGATCGGCTAGTAACGTTGGGCCAGCAAGGCAACGACCTGTTTGCAAACCTCGCCCCAAGCGATGCCGCTGCAGAAGATGTCACAGCCCGTGCAGTGAACAATGCATCCGCCGCAGATCCATGGCGGCAGTTCGATGCCATGCCAAGCGACTCTGATCCTGCTCAGTCCCTCCCAACTGAGGAGGATGACTGGGCGACGCTGGCTGCGCTCTCCTCCTCCTCAGAACCTGCTGTTGCAGCGTTTCCTAATCTTGACTTGCCACCAGAGTCAGAATCAGAGCCTGCCCCTGAACCGCACATTACCTTGGAGCGATCGCCCGCCACTGAACCGTCACCCCTCCGATTGGAAGACTTGATCCTGGATTTGGGGCGATCGCTCGACCCTAACGAGTTGCCTTTATCTGCCTTAGATTTGACAGAAGACTGGGGAGAGGCCGACAGAGCAGAGACGCCTCGGCTAGAGGATTTGGCGCTCGATTTCGGCACAGATGACGACACCCAACCCCACGCTGCACCACCCTCTACACCCCCCGACCCGACACCCAGCGAGGTCTCACAATCGGCTCGTCCGTCTGAGCCGTCTAGCGCGGTTCAGGAATCCACTGGGTTGTTCTCAGACATCTCAGCCCTAAGCGAAACGGCTGCTGCTGACAAACAGGACGCTGCATTGCTTGATCCGTCTCTCAAAATGGAATGGACTCTATCTGACGCAACGGCTGAATCGGTTGAGGCCGTGCCGCAGGCTGGCGAATCGGAAGACAGGGATGCTCCCCCCCTTGCTCGCGAGGCGATAAACAGCGGGGAAGATGATCTGGAGTTGATGACAGATTGGGAGCCCACACTAGACGATTTGCAGCAGGCTGTGGAGGAACTGGCGGCCCTTTCAGGCGGGAATGAGCCAACTGAATCTAAAACCAATGCCGATGCCGCCTCAGGCAATGCCGTCTCGACCCTTGAGGACGGCTTGTTTAATGGCTTCAGCGCCTATTCTGCAACACTTGATCTAGAGGGCGATCGCGAATTGGCCGAGTTGTCCTCTCTGCGCCGTACGGAGGACGAACTCGATCTGCTCTTGCCCGACTTGGATGACCCCCTAGCGGATTCTCTGGCAGACCTGCTAACCGAGGAATCGACGCAAGCCCCCGATGTGGGAGCGGAACAGTCAACCATCAGTCCTACAGGAGCCGCCTCTCGCCCACGGGATATGCAGCAGTGGTATCTGGGTCTCGACTTAGGAACCACCGGGATTTCTGCGGTGCTGCTCCATCGTCCCAGCCGTGCTGTGTATCCGCTTTACTGGTTAACGCTAGAGAGTGCAGGGTCTTTCTCTCTTGCCGCTGAACCGCTAGAACCCTCAGCCGAAAAAACGTTTCGACTGCCGCTGGCCGTATCTCTGCCACTGGCGGAAATCGGAGAGTGGAGCCGTCATCCTCAAATGCTAACGCTGGGCAACACGGCCCAACCCTATGGCGGCGCGGCGCATCTGCAGTTATCGGGTCTTAAACCCTACCTCAAAGCCGGAGTGCCCTACTATCTGCCAGAAATGGCTCATTGGGAGCCTGTCTTGCAGTGGACAGAGCAGCATGCGGTTCCACTGAGCACCTTGCATGAGGGCGTGCGGCTCCTGCTGTCTACCCTCACGTGGACGGCACCTGCTGTTGCCCCGTCTCGGGGTTTAGCGCTGACCTGCGGTGCCGTCGGGCTAGAGGATGCTGCTTTGCAGCAGGCGCTACAGCAGCTGTCGGCAGTGGTGGTGAGTTGCCCGAGCAACTGGCCTGATACCTATACATTTAACGTGCGGGAAGCTGTGCTGGCATCCCGCTTGGTTGGCCGATCGGAGCAGGTCTATTTTGTAGATGAGGCGATCGCCGCACTGCTCTCAGAACTGGGAGCAGACGACGGGGGCGCAGTGCACTTGCCGACTGGGCTAACGCAGAAGCCCGATCTCTTCCGCAGCGAGTGGCATGGGCAAACCCTCGTGCTAACTGCGGGTGCTGCCGTAACGGAACTGGCGTTGGTGCATGTGCCGACTGACTTGAGCCAACTGGCCTATGGCAATGCGTTAGGGCGATCGCTCCCCTATGGCGGTCATGCTCTCGATCAAGATATTCTGTGCCAATTGATTTATCCGGCTTGGATTCGGCAAGCCAACCGTCTGCCCGAGCAGGCCGAGGTGGCTGAGCCCAGTGCCGACTCCTCCTGGCATCCCGATCCGGCTGTGGCAGCGGGCGATCCGTGGCGGGCTCTGCAGTGGGAGCAATTGACCCTACCTGCGGTGGGCGATGCGGATGGCGTCAATCGGCTGCACCTGCAGCGTCGGTTGCTGAGTGCTGCTGTGGGGCAGGGTTTGCTAGATGCGGCACGGCACCTGAAGTTGGCCTTGCAGCAGCGCGATCGGGTCCGGCTCACCATTGGGGGACAGCAGCTGACTATCACTCGGCAAGACCTCGGCAGTCGGGTGCTGCTGCCCTACATTCAGCGGCTCAACCGAGAGCTCAATGCCTTGCTCACCCAGTCCGGAACCTCCGTGTTGGAAGTGAACCAAGTGCTCTGCACAGGGGGAACGGCTTCACTAGCGGCGATCGCCCGCTGGCTGCGCCAAAAGCTACCCAACGCCACCATCATTCAAGACACCTATGCTGCCCCCTCAGCCCCCAACCTATTTCACGTGCCCACCTGCAGCCGGATAGCCTACGGCTTGGCTACTGTGCCGCTGCACCCTCACATGGTGGACGGGTCACGTCACCAATACAGCGATTATTTCTTGCTGATGGAGCTGCTGCGGGTGTTTCCTGATGCGCCGATTACCCTAGGCAGCCTTATGCAAACGTTAGAGCGTCGTGGCATCCAAACCCAACGCTGCCAGCCCCACATCCTAGCGCTGCTGCAAGGGCACCTGCCGCCGGGCCTAGTGCCCCTCGAGCGCGACGGACACCTGCTCACCACTGAGTCGCAGCAAAACCCTGACTATCGCGCCTTGCTATCTGCGCCGCTTTTTATTCGAGTTAACGAGCAAACCTACCGACCTAATATGCAGCAATGGCAAATTGTGCGGCAGTACTTAGATAGTGTCATTGCGACCAGCCACCAAACGCTGGCAGAGCCGCTGTCCATCACCCTGGCGTTGGACGTGACAGCTGAGCCTTAAGCCCTATCCCCAACGCCACAAACCCAGCAATGATTAATGCCCCAATGCCCAACGGACTCGGCATCCAAAAAAGCACCTCGAGATGATTCACCTGCCCCGATGCCAGTCGCCATGTGAGGTGGTTGCGCCGCACCGTCTGGGGCTGCAGACTGTCGGACGTGACCGTAGCCCCCCAAGGCGTGGTCAGGCTAAATTCCAGATCTAGCAGGGCGCCTGGACTAACCAGCACCGCGCCCTCGGTGGTGAGAACCGCGAGCGATCGCAAATCTAAATCATAAACAAGGCGATCGCGCTGCACCAGCAACAAATTACTCTCCTGCAACAACAGTCGAGACGAAATATCTGGCAGCGTTTGCGTCGCCTCAGACCCGGCATTCTCTGACGACTCGGGTGCGGCAAAAAATTGGTTAAACTTTTGCTCTAGTTCTTTGCCATTGTTAAACGGAATCGTCACCCGCAGCTCAGTCGGACTGGATCGCCGCACTTGCCCCCCCAACGGCTTAGCTCGCTGCTCTAGGCTGCTTAACCAAGCGCGCGCACTGCTTCCATCAAATGCATTAAGCTGCTCACCCAGGCGAATATGCTGCACAATTTCGCCGTGGGTCTGGCTGGCATAATTAATCCCCACGTCGTAGCGAATGCAGCCCGTCAGCCCTAGCAGGGCAATACACAAACAGACAAGAGTGAGCAGGCGCTTCATAGAGGTTTGAGGGGTTGAGTGGTTTAAGAGGGTTGAAGAGTTAGCATAGGATGCCTTGACCTGTGCAGATTACCTGATTTTTGCCCTTACTTCTACCCTGGTTATCGTTACGAAAGGGAGACAGACCGTGGCATAAAATCATTAAGGACATGCTCCTCAGCGTCATGTGAGCCTATGAATTCTCAAAATACCCTAGATGCCATATCGCTCTCTCCCCATAATCCTGAGTGGGCAGAAGAGTTTGAGCATGAGAAGCAACGAATTTGGCATCTCATTGGCCCAAGCATTATAGACATTCAACATATTGGCAGTACATCAATACCGAGTATTTCCGCTAAGCCGATTATTGATATATTGATTGCGCTAGTTCAGCCCGGTTTGACAGACAACCAAATTATTTCTCTACAATCCCTCGGATATCTCTATGAAGGACAGGTATTAGACCTTTTAGAACATCATTTTTTTCGGAAAGGTATGCCGCGCACACATCATATTCACATTGCAAACTTTGAAAGTGATTTTTGGCATCGGCACATCTTATTTCGAGACTATCTGCGTGCGCATATCAAAGAAGCGAAACGATACAATCAACTGAAACACGAGCTGGCTAAAACATTTGAGTTTGATCGAAAGAGCTATGCCATTGCCAAAACTCCATTAATCGAATCAATTCTCATTAATGCTAGACATTGGGAGGCCACATTGAGCAATTAGCCTTGAGATAAAGATGGAATGTGGTTTTCTCGTGTTCTATTTTTGCCTGCTTGAATACTCACACTTGAAAAGTCTTGTGATTCATCTTTTCAGGCCTATGGTTTTAGTTAGAATGAATGAGCAAAAAGAGAGGCGGCCTCATAAGCAGCCTCTTTTTTTGGCAAGTCATCCAACTATGACGACTGAGACTTTTCTGCATCATTTGACACTAATTGTTGAGATAGTTTTCCAGTACTTATTGCGCCCACCCAAAAAGTCACTAAGAAAATTCCTATGAGCTGATGTCTGCTCTGAATCGTTTCTTGAATGAGCAGCCAAGCACTCACTGTGGTTAAAACAGGGCCAGTTGCACCAATGGTGGAGGCATAGGTTGCACCGACAGCCAAAATCCCAAAGTTGGTCAATAGAAACCCGATGATGCTAGTGATCGATAGAATGAATGCGCTAATCCATAGATAAATCCACACCCCTGACACAATATGAATTTTGAGAGTCGGCAGGGCTGCTGTCAGTGCTGGCATCCAAGCTATGATTCCTAAACTTATGAGGGTAAAGGCAAAGATACTAAGGAATAGCGCAAACGTGAATGATACAGGATGTAAGCGTTCAGTTTGTGAGCAGATCTGGGTTAGAACTGCGTAGGCTGAAAACGCTATGCCTGCAATGGCTGCTGTAAGCGCTCCTAGAATAGGGTTGCCTTGAATGGCATCTTGAGTATTGGGAATAACCAGCACACATCCAGAATAAATGGTTAATGCGGCTAGGCTTAATAGAGGTGAGGGGCGATCGCCCAAGATCAGCCAACTGAGTAAGATCGTTGCGGTTGGGTATACAAAAAATACGGTTGTAGCAATGCCTGCCGAAATGTTTCCCAACGCTACATACATGGCAATTTGAGAGAGAAATAGTAAGCCGCTGCTCAATAGAATTCGTAATGTCAGTGTTCGCTTTGAAGGGTGACGTAATCGTTTCAAATCTTGCCATAGGTGCGGATGCAACCGGGGTGAGACGAGCCATGCTATCCCTAATAAAACTAATCCGACTCTCATCGAAAGGATGAGAAGAGAATTGCCAACGCCTGGCTCAATAAATCCGCCAATTTGAATTCTTCCCAGCAGAGCTTGTGAATTAAAAATAATTCTGACTACAACATTTTGTAGCGATAAACTCAAGGATGCTACGAGCAGCATTAAAGAACCCTTCAGGAAGGGCGTGGGGAGGATGTCTTCATTTTTCTCGTGGACATTGGCCTTATTGTGCGACATATCGTTTGCTCCAGTACGGTAAGGGGGCAAACTTTGCACAAACCTCGGAGGTATGCAAAGTTCTACATCCTAGCAACTGAAGCAAAACAATGCAGCGGGCGATCGCACGAGCAGCCTTGCACTCATCCTGACCCTATGTGAGGGTGTGCAGCAGCTGAGTGAGAAGGCCAATGGTGACGGCGGGTACTTCTAGATGGGGCGTGAGCCCAACGTCATCCAAAATTGTGAGCGACTGGATAGCGGTGGGGTTGAGCAGCCGTAGGCGATCGCCCATTTCCATAGGGGTGAGTTGCGACTCGCGGCCCCAGATCAGCGCAGTAGGCGTGGTGAGTTGAGGAATCAAATCTGCGAGATCAAAGCTGAGTTGCCCTTGCAAAAATGACAGGGCGGCGTAATCCGCATGAGGCTGCTGAGCCGATTGGGTATAGGCTTCTACCATTTCATCACTGACGCGGCTGGCGCGGGCAAACTGGCGCTGCTCTAAAAATGACCGGATGCTAAAGGGGTTGGCGATCGCTACCCAATAGAGCAGTTGGTTAATGCCTGCCACTTGAGAGATTCGGGCGATCAGGCTATCGCCATAGTCCACCCCAAAATCTGACAGCCCAGTGGGTGCGACCAAAATCAACGCTTGAAAGCGCTGGGGCTGAGCGATTGCCAGTTTGACTACCATTCCCGCTGTGAGAGACGAGGCAATTACCACCAACGGCGCATCTTCGAGTGCCGCCAGAAACTCTGTCAAGCTGGTCAGATAGTCGTCTAGCGTCAGACTGCGGGTGGGATGGTGCGATCGCCCCCAGCCCAGCAAATCGGGTGCGACCACGCGATAGCGCCCTGCAAACGCCGGATACACTTTTGACCACTCGTAGGCAGAGGACCCACCGCCAAAGCCATGCAAAAATACCAGCGTGGGTTTTGTAGCTGTTGTTTCTGTCTTGTCGCCGTTCGATTTTTGAGACAGTGGGGCCATGGAATCTAACGGGGATGGGCTGTAGTAGACCAGGGAACCACGAGAGGTAGACACTGACCGAAGTTCACAACGCGGGGGGGTAAGCATCCCTTGCCATATAAAGAACGTATAAAGTATACTCCGCCATTGTTAAGGTTCAGACAAGTCGCTTTGTATGACTTTACACAGGGAACTCTATCACTTCCGTAATTTCCCTAGGCGATAGATCCTGTGGGCAAGGGGTAGTGTGGCAGACTCCTCTCAATCTTGCATTCACCGGATAGCTCGTTAATGAAATTCCGGTTGGTTGCGGTTCACGGAAATTCCTGGATTAAGGTGATCTGGCGAAACCAGATACAGGGGCGATCGCCCTTGTATTTCATCTAATAGGCAATCGGCTGAGCCGTACTTAACCGACTCCAGTGCAAACCAAGCGATAGGGGCTTTAGGTATCACTTCAATGTACGTACGAAACAAGACGACTTAATGGCAAACACACAATTCGGAACTTGATACGTAGAGGGTGCGTCAGGCTGACCACCAGGCACCGTTTGGCCTGGTTTATCTGGTTTACACCGCTAGTCATAAAGACGAGTGGCTTTGTACCAAAGGCTACGGCAGATCTTTAGATCGCACCCCGAGAATGTATCTGATTAGAGAAGACCCATCTAATTGAGGCCAGCGAGGGATTATGGTCAACACGTCTAAGCAACAGGCAGAATGGAACCCGCGCCCAAACGTCGCAAATCATCCAGAGGCGCACGATTATTTTGCGCCGCCTGATGCGCCCTCTTCCGTTGCACCGCAGACTGTCGAGCCCTTTGCCCCCACACCCGAGGCTACGGTTTGCCTCTCGTTTGACCATCTAAAAGCCTTTGAAACCGTCGATCGGCAGTTTAAACATATGGGGGTGACGTTTAAGAATGCGATCGCCCTCAAGCCCTCAAACCCTGCCTTTCAGCCAGACCAGGGCGAAATTGTGCTGATGGGATCACCCCGTGGCGGTTGGCTAGAGGCCAGCTTTGACCATCCCGTGCGGTTTGTGAGCGGCATGGTGACCGGCTCTCGCAAAACAGTGATGGCGGCCTTTGATGGGAACAATCGCCAAATTGCCCAGACCGCCACGGCGGGCGCTAACCTAGCAGGCTCTGATGCAGCGATGCCACCGGGGTTAGAACTAAAGCTGCTGGCGAGGGATATTCGCCGCATTACCTTTCACGTATTTGATGGGCAACTCACCATTAATCAACTGGGGTTTGGTGGCTAGTCGTATCTTCACCCGACGTCCTTGCTGGGATGAAGAGCCGGAAGGAGGGTGGACGCTACGGCAGTCAATCTTGGCTGAGATCGTATCTAGCCTTGGCGCAGCGGTCGAAAATGCAGCCCGTGCAGAGTCAGGGTGCGGGGCACCTGCTATAGAATGAAGCCAAACGCTAGAACATTAGTACAGCATGGCGATCATTTCTTCTCAGCAACCGGATGCAAACCGACCTCGGCGGCAGGTGCCAGCGGCGGCAGCGGCAGCAGCAGCAAGCGACAATCCCCTGTTGCAGGCAGAGCGCGCCCCCGAAGAGGTGGGCAAGCCTGAGGAGAGCCTGCGCCCCCGACGCTTGGCTGACTATGTGGGGCAAAAAGATTTGAAAGAGGTACTGGCGATCGCCATTCAGGCCGCCCAGGCGCGAAACGAAACCCTGGATCACCTGCTGCTCTATGGTCCGCCGGGCTTGGGTAAAACTACGATGTCTCTCATTTTGGCTCAGGAAATGGGGGTTGATTGCAAAATCACCAGTGCCCCCGCCCTAGAGCGACCCCGCGATATTGTGGGGCTGTTGGTCAACCTCAAGCCAGGGGATGTGCTGTTTATCGACGAGATCCATCGTCTGTCGCGGATGTCGGAAGAAATTTTGTACCCGGCAATGGAAGACTATCGCCTTGACATCACCATCGGCAAAGGTCAGAGCGCCCGCACCCGCAGCATTCCACTCCAGCGGTTTACGTTGGTGGGTGCCACAACCCGCGTGGGTGCGCTCACGTCACCGCTGCGCGATCGCTTTGGGCTGGTACAGCGGCTGCGATTCTATGAGCTAGATGAGCTGACTCAGATTGTGCTGCGCACGGCTGAGATTTTGACAACACCCATTACCCAAGACGGCGCAGAAGAAGTCGGGCGGCGATCGCGCGGCACCCCTCGAATTGCCAATCGGCTGCTGCGCCGAGTGCGAGACTTTGTGGAAGTGAAAGCCCCCGGACAGGCCATTGATCAGGCGATCGCCGCCACGGCCCTAGAGCTATTCAACGTGGATCCGGTTGGACTAGACTGGACCGATCGTCGAATGCTCACAGTGATGATCGAAAACTACGGCGGTGGCCCCGTTGGGCTAGAAACCATCGCCGCTGCTACCGGCGAAGATGCCCAAACCATTGAAGAAGTCTACGAACCCTACCTCATGCAAATCGGCTACCTCAACCGCACCCCTCGCGGTCGCATCGCCGCCCCCGCCGCTTGGAAGCACCTTGGCTACACTCCACCAGAAAGTCAGTTATCGTTTATTTCTTGATTAAAACTGCTGAGCTACACTCCGCAGATTCCTAAGCGCTAAAGTACTTGGCGGTAGGATGATACACCACAATCGCGGTGGTGGATTGTTCAGGATACAGTTGCTCGCTGTCATCCATCGACATGCCGATGCGATCGCTCCCCAATAGATCTAATTGCGTGTATTGATCCTGCATGTTGGGGCAAGCGGGATAGCCAAAGCTATAGCGCGATCCCTGATAGCGCTGCTGCAACACATCGCGGAGGGTGCTGAGTTCTAGATCGCCATAGCCCAGTTCACGGCGGATGCGGGCATGGGTCCACTCGGCTAAGGCTTCAGCCAATTGCACCGCCATGCCGTGGAAGTAGAGGTAGTCGGTGTATTGGTTGGAATCGAACAGCTGCTTGGCCACCTGGGTCGCAATGTCGCCGACGGTCACCGCCTGCATGGGGAAGACGTCGTACTCGCCTGCAAAGTCGGCCTTGGGGCGAAAGAAGTCGGCAATGCACAGACGCTTGCCGCCCGGTTGCCGGGGAAACTCAAAGTGGGCGATCGCCCCTCTCTCGCCATCACGGCCTGCCGCCACAGCCGGCTCATAGACCTCCAGCCCATTCCCCTCCGCCAGCACCGGGAAATAGCCATAGACCACCGTGGGGTGCAGCAGATTTTCCTCAATCACCCGCTGCTTCCACTGCGCCAGAATGGGATGCACCGTTTCTGCCAAGAAGGCGTCATACTCGGCCCGCGTCTGATCCTTCGGCTTGCGAAACTGCCACTGCCCCGCAATCAGCGCCTGCAAATCTAGATACTCAAACACCTCGGCGATCGAAATATCATCGGGAGTCAGAACTTGGGTGCCCCAGAATGGAGGCGTGGGGCGGGGCAGGTCGAGTGTCACCGCATCCGAGCGGCGCGTATCCACTACGGCTAGGGTCGCAGGTTGGGCCACCTCTGCTACGGCAGGCTGATCTGCAGCAGCAGGCTCCAAAGGCGGTGTCTCTGCTACTTCATCCAAAAAACCGGCTTGGTCGTCCCAATTTTCGCCAGCCTTGGCGGGCATCAGCTTGTCCATAAAGTGCAGATCGGCAAAGGCGTCTTTGCCATAAATCACGCGCCCGTTATACACGTTCTGGCAGTCTTCATAGACGAATTTGGGCGTCAGCGCCGCGCCGCCCAAAATCACCGGCACGGTAATGCCGCGCTCTCTGAATACCTCGAGGTTCTCCTTCATGAACGCAGTCGATTTCACCAGCAGACCGCTCATGGCGATGCAGTCGGGCTGATGCTCCTGATAGGCATCAATAATGCTATCGACCGACTGCTTAATGCCCAGGTTGATCACCTGATAGCCATTATTTGTGAGGATGATATCCACCAAATTTTTGCCGATGTCATGCACATCACCCTTGACCGTGGCGATGAGGAACGAGCCCTTGGCGTTGTTGCCTGTGTCAGATTTCTCCATAAACGGCTCTAGCTGAGCCACCGCCGCCTTCATGGTTTCTGCCGACTGCAGCACAAAGGGCAACTGCATCTGCCCCGAGCCAAACAGCTCGCCCACTACCTTCATGCCATCTAGCAAAAAGGTATTGATGATGTGCAGGGGGGGATAGCTCTCCAACGCTTCCGTCAGCGCGTGATCTAGCCCAATCCGCTCGCCATCAATAATGTGGCGCTTCAGGCGCTCTTCGATGGGTAGATCGGCCAGCGACTCTCGATTAGAACGCGCCTCTCTAGCCGAGACCCCTTCAAACAGCGTCGTCAGCTCCGTCAGCGGATCGTAGACGCATACCTCGCCCTCAAAGCGACGGCGATCGTAGATTAAATCGTGGCACACCGTCTGGTGCTTAGAATCGATTTTAGCCATTGGCAAAATCTTGGCGGCGCTGACGATCGCCCCATCCATCCCGGCCTGGGTTGCCTCGTGCAGAAACATCGAGTTGAGGGTGATGCGCGCTGCCGGGCTCAGCCCAAAGGAGATATTGGATACGCCCAATAGAATATGAACGCCCGGCAGGGTTTGCCGAATTTGACGAATCGCCTCAACGGTTTCTCGCCCGTTGACGCGGTCTTCTTCAATGCCGGTGGAAATGGGCAGCGCGAGGGGATCGTAGAAAATTTCGTGCGGCGGAATGTCATACTCCACGGCATCTCGATAGGCGCGTTGGGCGATCGCCACCTTTTGCTTAGCCGTGCGCGCCATGCCGTCTTCATCAATCGTGCCGACTACAATGCCTGCACCATACTGTTTTGCCAGTTCTAGCACTTTAAAAAAGCGCTCGTTGCCGTCTTCATAGTTGGTGGAGTTTAGGATGCACTTGCCCCCTGCCACCTTCAACCCCGCCTCCATTTTTTGCCACTCCGTCGAGTCGATCATCAGCGGCAGGTTCACGTTGGTGACAAGGCGTGACACCAAGTCGTGCATATCTTTCTCGCCATCCCGGCCCACATAGTCCACGTTTACGTCGAGAATGTGTGCGCCTTCTTTGACTTGCGATCGCGCCACCGCCACTAGGCCATCCCAGTCTTCGGCATTCAGCAGCTCTCGCACTTTCTTAGAGCCGCTGGCATTTAGCCGCTCGCCAATAATCAGAAAGGAGTTGTCTTGATCGTAGGGCTGGGCGCTATAGATAGAGGCTGCAGCGGGGATGTAAGTGAGAGCGGGGCGGGCGGGATGAGGGGAGGGATTAGCGCCGTTTCCAGCCTCTGCCCCGCGCACGTCTCGCGTTTTGGGGGTGAGCGTAGGAGCCAGCTCCGCCAACTGCTGAATGTGGTCGTAGCGGGTGCCGCAGCAGCCGCCAATGACCTGCACTCCAAGGTCTTCGACAAAGTGCATCAGCGCCATCCGCAGTTCCATGGGCGTCAGCTTGTAGTGGGCGTGACCGCCAATGTTTTCGGGGATGCCCGCATTGGGAATGCAGGAAATGACAAACGGAGAATGCTGCGACAGATAGCGAATGTGATCGGCCATACGATCGGGGCCGGTGGCGCAGTTGAGCCCCAAAATATCGATGGGGTAGGGTTCGAGAATCGTCAGCATGGCCGCCACATCTGACCCCACCAGCATCGTCCCCTGCAGTTCAATGGTGACGGAGACCATCAGGGGACGGCGATCGCCCTTTTTGGCAAACACGGCTTCGATGGCATTCAGCGCCGCTTTAATTTGCAGCACATCCTGACAGGTCTCCACAATAAATAGATCGACGCCGCCGTCAAACAACCCCTCTGCCTGCTCCTCAAACGACGCCTTCATGGTGTCATAGTCGATGTGGCCCAGGGTGGGCAGCTTGGTAGTCGGCCCCATTGACCCGGCCACAAAGCGCGGTTTGTCGGGGGTGGAATAGTCGGCAGCACAACGCTTGGCCAGTTCCGCTGCTACCTTGCTTAATTCATAGGCGCGATCGCCCAGGTCATATTCCGCCAGCACAATCGAGGCGCTGCCAAAGGTGTCGGTTTCAATCACGTCGGCCCCGGCTTCCAAAAAGCCGCGATGCACCGCTTCCACCGCCTCAGGCTTGGTGATCACCAGGTACTCGTTACAGCCTTCATAGTCTGCACCGCCAAAGTCGTCTGCGGTCAGGTTTTGGGTTTGCAGGTTGGTGCCCATGCCGCCGTCAAATACCAGCACCGGGCGATCGGGGCTGTGCAGGCGCTGCAAGAATAAGCTTGACGCTGGTGCCGTTGTCGATGCCGTTGCTGATGAGGCAGACGATGAGGCGGACTGTGACGTTGACTGCGATAAAGTTTGCATGGGCCTGGGGAAGAGTGAAAAGCTGAAGGTTGGGTCGATCGAGGGTAGATCTAGCTTATCAACCTGGTTCGATTCTGCGGTAGTTCTCTCTAGAAATCGGCAAACTGGATGCTTGAAAATTGGGCGGGGAGCGATCGCCCCTTGCGCCCCTTTAGGGAACTGCACCAATTGGGGCATGCTTAGACAGAGACAAAACGAGACACAACCGTGACCGCTTACATCCCAGATTGAGACGAAACGTGGGCTGCCACACGCCAGCCTCCTGCCCTGGTTGGGGGCAAGATCGGGGGTGATGCAAGCGGCGAGTTCCACTCCAAACATCTAAAACCCACGACATACGGGGCTTCTGCTAATGGCAACGCAAAAAATCTTGATTGTGGACGACAGCACCACCATTCGGATGCAGGTGCGCGACATGCTGCCCAAGGGCAACTTTGAGGTGCTCGAAGCGCGAGACGGTGCAGAAGGGCTGGAGGTGATCCACTCGGCGCGGCCTAATCTGGTGCTGCTCGACTTCTTTATGCCTCGCATGAACGGCTGGGAAGTGGTGCAGCAAATTCAGGGCAACCCCGCTCTCAAAACCATCCCCATCGTGATGATGTCGGGCCGCAAAGAAGATGTAGAGAAGACGGTTCCTGAGCTGTTTGATTACTTCGAGTTTGTCAGCAAGCCCTTTGAGCAAAGCCGTCTATTTCAGGCCATTAAGTCTGCAACGGCCAAAGCGCGCGATCGCAAGCTAACTCCACCAGCCCCAGCGATCGCCCCAGCCGCGCCCGTTGCCTCCGCTGATGTCCCCGGTTCAAACGAGCTGCACACCTTGCAGCAACGGGTAGAGCAATTGCACACGCAAAACGCCAAGCTGCAAATCGAAGTCGATCAATTGAAAAAGCAGATGGCGCAAATGATTGCCTTCGTGCGACAAAAATTAAAGTAATGATGGGGCGGTTTTCCTCTAGAGTCAGGTCGTGCATTGCCCCGCTGTTACTCCTTCCATCACCATGCCCCTGTTCCCTAGCTCATCCGTACCTCTGCCGCCCTCCGACGATCATCCTAAAGCTGAGCATCCAAGCCCTGCCTTAGAGGCGTCCAAGACGGGAGAGGAGTCGAAGACAGAAGCACGTCCCTGGCGATCGCTCCCGGGGGCGATCGCCTTTTATACGCAACTCCCGGTTCCTCAGGGGTGGCTATGGGAGTTTACCCATGTGGCTCGCTACGCGCCGCTGGTAGGGCTCATGATTGGCGGGCTGCTGGCGATCGCCGCCCTAGCGTTTACCCAATTGGGCATGCCGCCGCTCACTCGGGCTGCGGCGGTGGTAGGGCTGTGGGTGTGGATTACTGGCGGGTTGCACCTAGACGGGGCGATGGATGCCGCCGATGGCCTTGGGGTCACTGATCCCACCCGCCGACTCGACGTGATGAGCGACAGCCGCACGGGAGCCTTTGGGGTGATGGTGGCGATCGCCCTAGTCACGCTTAAAATTGCGGCACTTGCAGAGTCTGCCAACGCGCTATGGCTGTTGCCCCTAGTGGCCGGATGGGGGCGCTGGGCGCAACAGGTGGCGATCGCCCGCTATCCCTACCTCAAGCCCAGCGGCAAAGGAGCCTTCCACAAAGCAGCTTTGCCCCATTGGGGCTATGTGTTGCCCAGTTGGGCACTGCTGCTAGGACTGTCGATGCTGCCCTGGCTGCTGGGGTGGAGCGCACCCATGACGCCGCTACTGCTGCTGGGTGGCGGAAGTGCGATCGCCCTGCTCGTGCCAGCCTGGTTTCAGCGTCAGTTGGGGGGGCACACGGGCGACACCTATGGTGCCACCGTCGAGTGGACTGAAGCCCTGCTGCTGGTGTTGTGTACCATTGGGTGAGGCTTCTCACGGCTTGCCTAACGGCTGCATTCTCCCCGGTGCCCCATTCTTGCCCTCTCACTATGGTCTGCGATAGTCATGGACTGC
>JBGTOF010000462.1:0-2651 GCA_041742695.1 Elainellales cyanobacterium
TCACGAGTCCCGAGTTCCTTCAGGCCCGTTACCGCGTTGTCATGCTGCATCATCCCCCCCATTCTTTAGGGGATAATGTTGTGCCTCCTTACACTGACCCAGTTCGGATCGTCGAGTGGGATGATACAGGGGCGATCGCTGCCGTCCGCTACGACTATCCCAAAACCGACGATTACCTCATCCGCGATGTGATGCCACTGCTCGAAGCCGCGAATGTACAACTCGTCTTTTACGGACACTCCCATATTTGGAATCGCTTCCGCACCCCCAGTGGCCTAGAACTACTGGAATCCTCAAATGTGGGCAACACCTACGGTGCCGCTTGGGGTGACAATCCTCGCGATGTGCCAGAGAATAGTTCGGACTATACCGCTCTGGGTGACCCCTATGGGCTAGAGCCTATTCTGCCTACTCTGGCGCCCCTCGCAACTGACCAAGGGGAATTGATGCCTTTTGTGGCAGACAATAACATCACTGTATTTAGCATCTTGGACACTGCTACAGGCACCGTCAGCAGCTACCGCTTTGATACTCGCACTCCCAATTCTGCCGTTATAAAATTTGATGAATTTGCCCTTAGTTTTGGCTAGCGCAGTCCTCTAACATCGGGAATTTAATAAGCGCCAAACAGGTAGGGGATCTGCGGGTTAATGATGTACCAAAGGCCTGTCCCGTTTTAACCCGAACTGAGGTCACGTTATAAAAATTCATGCTGGGATCTGGGTGAAATGACTCATATATGCCGCCCTCCGCGTCGCCGTTTCAACGCTTCATCCCCTCACATTATGTTAAAAAGGCCTAATTCCTCTCCACAGATTATGGTCAGAGTGTCATAACTAGAAGATGAGGCGGTGTTGCACGGGATAACTTGTCCGTTGCTATGGGCGGCTCCTCTGGGCAGATTGCCCCAGCAGGCTGTGCTAGAACTGTGCTCCAGACCGCTCCCTAGACGTAGACGCATAGGAAGCTCTGGTCTGCACTGTCTCCTCTTTCTAATCTGCAGCAGGGCAGCAATCTTAGCGCTGCGCTGGCTTAAAATTACCAAACGCTGAGGACTGAACATCATTAATGACAAATTTCCCCCATGCATCTCGTTCCCAAGTCTCTGAATCTTCGGCTCCACTGACGCAGGAGGCCCTGCCATCCCCATTGGATGAGTCGGATGATACCTATCGCTTGGCGCTGACGGTGGTTGATGCCGCTGATGATCGCAAAGGTTCAGACATTGTGCTGCTCAAGGTTACAGATGTCTCGTACCTGGCAGATTACTTCGTCATCATCACGGGTTTGTCGATGCCGCAGGTGCGGGCGATCGCCAACTCCATTGAGGCCAAAGTCGAAGAGCAATGGGATCGCGTACCCCTACGTAAAGAGGGACAGGCAGATGGGAGATGGCTGCTGATTGACTATGGCGAGGTCGTGGCGCATATCTTCATGCCCGACGAGCGCGACTTTTATAGTCTAGAAGCGTTTTGGGGCCATGCCGAGCGAGTGCCGTTGTCCATTGCAGGCGACTCGGGCACCTAGGGTGTCGCCGCTGGTGCATCTGCAAGATCGGAAATTTGGGATATGGTCATACTATGGGGTGCATCCTGTTTGATGCAGGTGCATCTGGGGCGCTGTTGTCATCTGCGTACCCCTTGACCTGTTCACCATCTTGACCTTAGATAGTTGACCCCGGATGATGAAGCCCTCTGCTCCTGTCTGCCCTGTTCCCTCTGAGCAGCAGCCCCTGAATGAGTTCCGCGACCTGGCAGAATCCTGGTATTTTCGCTGGGCGACGCTGGGGTTGGTGTCATACCTTAAGCCGATTGTGGTGCTGTGGGGCATGAGCTGGCTGCTGTCTGCCCCGGTGGCAGCGGTGAGTTTTCCGGCTCAGAAACACCCCGGTCAATTTGTGCTGTGCGCAGCAGCGGGGGCACTGGTGCTGCCGGGGTTGGCGCTAGTGCGGCTGCTGTTGGGCTGGCTCTATGTGCGCGATCGCCTGCTGCGTGAAACTATTTTTTATGAAGAGTCTGGCTGGTATGACGGGCAAACCTGGACGAAGCCCGATGAGGTGGTTCAGCGCGATCGCCTGATCGTGACCTATCAAATTAAACCGATTTTGCAGCGGCTGTTGCTAACCTTTGCGGCCTTTGGTGGGGTGCTGGTGTTGGGAGCCAGCGTGTGGATTGTGCTATTTGGCTTTTAGACGGATGATGGAACCGGCGATCGCCCAGAGCGATGGGCAATGAGCGCGGAATTACGTGACGGAAATAGGTCACAGGTGATAGCTATGAGTATGGGAAAACGCACATGTACAGCAGAGTTAGAAGTTCGGCTCTTGCGCGAGGGCATTGTTGAATCGACCCATTCTATTCAGGCCGCCGTGGCTGATGATCGGGGTCGGGTGCTATCCGTGGCGGGTAATGCTGAAACGGCAACCTTTGTCCGCTCTGCCCTAAAGCCGTTTCAGGCGCTGGCAGTGACCTCATCAGGCGCGTTGGAGCGGTTTCAGTTGAGCGATCGCGACCTAGCCATTATGTGTGCCTCGCATCAGGGATCGGTTGAGCAAGCGCGACAGGCCTTCAACATTCTCTGGCGTTGTGATGTTGATCCGGCTATGTTGCAGTGCCCCATTCCCGAGGGCAAGCATAGCCCATTGCAGCACA
>JBGTOF010000483.1:0-1517 GCA_041742695.1 Elainellales cyanobacterium
CTATCCCGATCTCACCGTAGATCTGCTGCTCACCGATGCCGTGGTCGATCTGCTGGCCGAACGCATCGATGTGGCAATTCGTCTGGGGCACCTGGCTGACTCGACGTTGGTAGCCCAGCGGTTGATGCTCACCCGCTACTCAGTCTGCGCTAGCCCCGACTACCTAAAACGTCTAGGGTCGCTCGCCAGCCCAGAGGACATCGCTCACCACAACTGCCTGCTGTTTCCCCTCAGCGGGTTTCGCTCTAGCTGGCGCTTTAGAGATACCCAGGGCCATGAAACCGCCGTGTCAGTGCAGGGGCGCACGATTATATCTAGCGGCATTGCCTTGCAGCACTGTGCGATCGCGGGCATGGGTCTAGCGCTGTTGCCCCACTGGCTGGTGGGCCAAGATCTGAGATCGGGTGCTCTAGTGAAGGTACTGCCTGACTATGAGGTAACCGGCACAGACTTCGGCACCGCCGCCTGGTTGGTGTATCCTTCCCGCCGCTATATGCCTTTAAAAGCGAGGGTATGGATGGATTTTCTCCAGGGTCAAGCGCAATTTAGCGATTGATCCTTTATCTCAGCACTTGAAGAACAGTCTCGTTGGGGTTGAATAACTCCCGTTTGGATGCATTGAGAAACTCAATGCTGACTGGCTCAGCATTTTCGTCATAGCTGACGATTACCCCACCCGGCTCAGCAATGGCATCGCAGGGCGGCGCATCTTTCATGACAAAAATGAGCACATCGGCTTCCGCGTCGTATTTAACGTTCATGTTAGTCGTCCTGCCAAGGCATTAGATCAGGGCAAACAGGCTGAGCACCAGGGGCAGCAGCTTGGTGCAAGCGTCGGCTAGCTTTGAGGCACAGAAAGAAACCGGGTTTCTGGGTCAAGTTCAGGGCTTGAGACACAGCACATTAGAAACCCGGTTTCTGGGCATGAAGGACCGTCTCAGCCAAAGAATCGTTCGTAATTGTCGTGGCTGCCAATCCAGAACCAAGTGACGGTATCACCCTCCAGAATACCGATGGCACGATAGCCGCGCGTGACTCTGACAGACCAAATGCTTTCCTGGCTGTTGATGCACTTGAAATGTAGCGATGGATGAAAAGGGTTCTCAGCCCACAGTCGATAAGCTTTTCTGGCACTTTGCCGAATATTGGGGTTCAAACGCCGATATTCAGCCCAAAATGAAGGCAAAACATCTGATTTCACAGTTGTTCGTGGTCAAGCGGGGTAGCTTGACCGTTTGCTATTTCTTGCTTTGCCTTTCTCGCAGCGGCAATCAAACTATCTTGGGAGTTGTGAAAAGATACTTCCCACCGTTGCTCATCCTGCAAATCGGCAATGTAGTCGCGCAGATGCTCAGCTACCTGCTCCTGGAGTGCCGCAGGCAAGAACTCCATCATGGTTACAACCGTTGTAATGGCAGACGAAGACATCAGCTCAGGCAAAAAACTATATGGCTAAGGTAGCTTAGGTTGCCCCTGGGGCGGGTTCTTGGGATAGCAACTTAAATTGGGAGGTGGTC
>JBGTOF010000491.1:0-10430 GCA_041742695.1 Elainellales cyanobacterium
AGGATGCCGTTGGGGTTCAGGAAGTAGAGATTGGCATCACCCAGCACGCCTAGGCGACCCAGAATATTCGACGGGTCGTCACCTGTAACGCGGCTGAGGATATTGTCAACGTCTGTGGGGTTGACAAAGTAAGCTCCACGACCCGCGTTGATGTTGAATTGCTCAAAGCTGTGGAACAGATTCGCGCCGCGTCGTGCGCCACCCTCAATGCGATCGCTCACCACATCCCGAATCAGTACATCCTGCGTAACGGTAGAGCTTTCGGCTCCCAGCGTGCCATCTTCGACAATCGTTTGTGCTAAAGCAATCGACTGGAACCCGGTACATAAACTCAGCGTGGCCGTAAGGGCGATCGCACCGCGTCTTTTTAGAAGAATCGCCCCAACCCAGCTCTGACTGCCCATAGATGCTTTCTAAAGAGCAAAATTTGCCTGTAGTCTACCACCCTCAGGTTTCGCAGAACAAGTTCAGAAATAGTGGGCAGCTTAAGCAGTTCCAGCGATTGATAGCACTAGGCAGAAAGGTATGGGCAAATCAGATCAGCAACGCTGGAGGCAGCAAAAACTTCAGACCTGACCCCCGACTCCTAAACCCTACCCCCTGCGCTATCCGTTGCACCATTGCCGAAACGTGCAAGCAAGTTTTCAGATTTCGGCCAGCCCTTTGAGCGAAAACGTCAGCCCTCAGACAGGGTGACTCCGATATAGTTCTAAGTGTGATGCAGTTCCTCTTTCTTGCAGATCTAGTTTAATTTGTGGTTTCTCTCTTGTTGTTCAGTTCCCTAGTGTGGCTGGCGGTGTTTCATTGGCAAACACAGCGGGCATTGCAGTGGTGGTTTGATCAGCAGCAGCAGTGGCTCTATCGCGAAGCCGAGCAACTTCGCAACGGCCCTTTGCAAGAAACCTTCGTAATGCGCCGACAGTTGGAACTGCATCCCGAGCCCGATTGCCCGCTCACTGCCCATCCCAACTGGATGGCGCAGGTGGATCAGCTCAATGGGCAACTGATGCGCCTGAGCGACGACCTATCACCGCCCTACCTGGAAACCAGCCTGCCGCTGGCCATTCAGGCTTGGGTCAAGGATCACGGACTGCCCATTGCAGCGCTGAACCTACCAGAACGCTGGCAACCAGAACAACCCACGCGAGTTTCTCTGATCTTGGCAGCGCTGGATCATCTGCAGCGGCTGTCCTCACAGCATGCGGGCATCCTCACTGAGCTATCGATGCAGCAAAGTCCTCAGCATGCCTGGGCAGATCTGATTGTGCGAATAGACTACCCCACGGTCGCAGCAGCGCGGCAGGTAGGACGATCGCCCGAGATGGCTGCTTTGATGCGGGCGTTTCAGGTACTAGCACCAGGACGCTGCACCCGCCAACAGCAGCAGCAGCAGATCCGCTGGCGATTTCGATGGCGGCGATCGCCCCATTTCTTAGCTCAACCAAATTCACCGTTTTCACCCAATCCACAGCCCGACGAAGTTGCTGCCCCCATCAACAGTTTTAACCACGCCCTGAGCAATAGAAAGGAGCACCCCCATGGTTAACGCGATCGCACTCAATGCTGATAGAGCCCCTCACAAAGACCCCAAGCGGCGATCGCCAACGTCGGTAACGCTTGCCTTTAAGCTAGAGAGAGAAAAAGAACGGGAGGCGCACATGGCTGACTCGGTGGCACTCAAAAAAATGGTGGTAGTAGACGATCACGAGCTGGTGCTCAACAGTACCGTCGAGGCACTTCAGCGGCAATATCCCGATGCCCAAATCAGCACGGCACAAACTGTAGCCGCCGCCCTAGTGCAAATCGGACAACTCCAGCCCGATCTGGCCGTCGTAGACCTAGCGCTGCCGGAGCAGTCGGGTCAGGCGTCTCGTCCAGAGCACGGGTTGCAACTGCTGCGGACGCTGATGCAGCAATATCCCACGCTCAACATTGTGGTGCAGAGTGCCTATGCCAAGTCGCTGGTGCGACTGAAGCCTGCCATTAATGCCCATGAGGGTGGTTTCATCATTGCCGACAAAAGCCTGTCGCTGAGGGAAATGTTGACTAAGGTGGACTGGGCACTGCAGGGCCTAGTGTTTACGCCAAAGGAAATGCGAACGGGGCTGGAAATCAAGCCGGAATGGCTGGAGGTGCTGCGGCTGGCGTTTCGAGAAGGCTTGCAGGACAAGGCGATCGCCGAAAAAATGAGCGTCGCTGAACGCACCGTCCGCCACTATTGGACACAGGTGCAGGACGCACTCGGCGTCTATCCCGACACCGGCAAAAACCAGCGCATCCAGACCGAGATTCGCGCCCGCGAAGAAGGACTGATCGACTAGATGCAGAAGAACCAGCAACTCTGGACGACCCTACGGCGTGAGTGGCGCATCTGGAAAACGGGTGCGCTGCCGGGGCTGGCGGTGATTAGTCTAGTGGCGCTGCTGCGGCTGACGGGGAGTCTTCAAGTCTTGGAGTGGCTAGCGCTAGATACGCTGCTGCGACTGCGCCCAGCAGAACCCACCGACGAACACATTTTGATCGTGGGCATTAATGAAGACGATATTGCGTCGATTGGGCAATATCCCATTCCCGATGGCCAGCTAGCGGACTTAATTCAGGTCTTGCAACGGTCTCAGCCTGCGGCAATCGCCCTAGACCTATACCGAGACATCCCCCAAGAGCCAGGACACGCTGCATTGGCGCAACACCTTCGCACCGAGCCCAACCTATTCGGCATCGAGAAGGTGCTGCCGCGTGTGATTTCGGCTCCCGCTACCTTGCCCGATGAACGGGTCGGTTTTGCCGATCTGCCCACTGATGCGGACGGCAAGCTGCGGCGCAGTCCCCTCGGCGCTTACAACCCGGAGCAAACCGAGTTTCGCTTTTCCTTAGCCTTGCGGCTGGCGGCGCATTTTTTAAAGTCGCGCAATCTCTCGCTGGAGTCAGGACTGCGCGACCTCTACGCCATGCGGTTTGGCCCGGCGGAGTTGCCCCGCGTGCAGCCCAACACAGGCGGCTATCGCCGGTTGAAAATAGGCCCGGTGGATACGATGCTGAACTATCGCAGCGGGCCTCGTCCGTTTGACATGGTGCCCATGCGAGCGGTGCTGGCAGGGCGCGTACCGCCTGATCAAGTGCGCGATCGCATCGTGATGATTGGCGTCGTCGCTCCTTCGGTTAAAGACTCCGTCAACACCGTCGCTACCCAGAGCATTGCCCCCGACGCCTCACCCGGCATTCTCTACGGCATCGAAGCCCACGCCCACGCTGTGAGCCAAATCGTGCAGGCTGCGCTGCATCGTCGCCCGCTGCTGCAAAGCTGGGCAGAACCCTGGGAATATGGCTGGATTGTGGCTTGGGGACTTGTAGGCATTGGGCTAGGGCGATTGTTAGTGAAGCCGTCGCATATTTCAGCAGGGCTAATTGTGGGCGGGGCTGGGCTGCTGGGGCTGTGCTACGCGCTGCTGCTGGGGGGCTGGTGGGTGCCGATGGTGCCTACCATGCTGGCATTTTTTCTGAATGGGGCGGGGCTAGCCGCTGCCCTGTTCTATCGCCATCAGCAGGATTTAAAACTGCAGCTGCGCGATCGCCAATACGTTATCGACCACACCTTTAACGCCATCCACAACGGCCCGCTGCAAACCTTGTCCCGTTTGCTCAGCAAAACCCGATCGGGCGACTTAAACCCAACCGATTGGGAACACCACTTAGAGCACCTAAACCAAGAATTGCGAACCGTGTATGAGTCCGTGCGAAAGGAAATCTTGACCGAAGACGGCAGCCTATACCTTGCCGAAGACCAAACGTTAGATCTCAACGGCCCCTTTGAAGAAACACTCTACGAAGTCTACAGCCATACTCTCTCTCGTGATTTTGACTGCTTCAAAACCATCCGATTTTGCATCACCACGTTCAATCCCCTAGAAACCGGCGGACTGACCTTAGAACACAAACGCGAACTGTGTCGTTTTTTAGAAGAGATGCTGTGCAATGTGGGCAAACATGCCGTTGGAGTCACACAGTTAAACGTTAGTTGCAATCAAGAAGCAGGCACCAATATCATTCGTGTGATTGATAACGGCAAGGGACTAGAACCAGATCGGGCCGCAAAGTCGCCTGCAATAGGTGGACGTGGCACCCAGATTGCTGAAAGCATCGCCCATCAGCTTGGAGGTCAGTTTCGGCGATCGCCCGTCACGCCCCACGGAACACTCTGTGAACTGAGATGGAATGCCTCTAAGATTAAGTTTTGGATGTAGCGCCAAACAGATGGCCGAGGACAGCTCGAAATTCGCTAAGCCTGATACAGCAAGTTCTTCAAACTGTTTAACTGACGCTGACCGCGGTAGCCTGACGCCTGATCGTTAGCACCTGATCTTTGGGATAGGACTTGCTGGTTTCTGCCATCGTCTTGGCGGCTTTTGGCGATCGCCCTTGCATCAAGCCGCTAGCGATCTTTCAGAACTCTTCATAGGCAGTGGAAAAATTCTCCAGTAGGGTGAACATACAACATCAATTGCATTGGCTAAAGCAGCCAAGCCCGACCCAAAGTCGCCCACTTCTAACATCTACCCCACCCTATTCATGAACGAGGAGAGTGTCCCCATGACCCGGCGTTCACATTTCCAACCCCTGTCACTATCAACGGCGATCGCCGCTGGACTCGCCCTCGGATTGACCTCGGCGATCGCCCCACCCGGCATCCTTCAGTCTGCCCTAGCCCAGGCCCCAACCCAGCCCGCCACTGCCACTCAGAAATCCTATACACCCCCCCCACCCAGCGGATACCAGCCCCCCTCTGCTGGCGGCGGCGTGCGCGGCAATTGCAGCGGCGAGTCTAGCCTGCCGCTGCTGGCGCTGGCTCCCCAGTTTCACCGCGGCCAAACCAGCCTCATCCGCCCAACGCTCGCCTGGTTTGTGCCAGAGGATAATCCCGGCAGTCTGATATTGCAAGTGTTTCAGGGGCCTCTGCAAACGCTAGAACAAGACAGCGAAGAGCCCCTGTATGACGTGCCCCTGACCAGTCGCCCTGGCATTATGACCTGGACGGTGCCAGAGGACGGGCCGGCTCTCAACGTTGGTGAAATCTATGCCTGGCGGATCATTTTGATCTGCGATGAGAATCGTCCGTCGTTAACGATGCGGGATATGGCAGAGCTGGCGGTGGTGTCACCCCACCATGTGGGCGATCGCCCCTCGACCAACCTTGTCAGCGATGCCAATCAAATGGCCGCCAGCGGACTGTGGTATGACGCTCTAGCGCTGACGCTGGATCACACCAGACTGCCTCAGATGCGATCGCTGCGAATCAGTCTGCTGGAAACGCTGGCTGAGCTAGAAGCTAACGCGGATAATAACCAGGGCGTTGCCCGCGCGCAGCAATTGCGCGATGTGCTGCTTACGGCTGAATAGGCCCGCAACCTTGTAGCAACGCCCATCGCACGAAAAATTGGGAGGCAGTCAAGTCAGCCTAATTTGGGCACAATTTTTAGGCACCAGATTCAGCCGTCGCTTGCGTCTCAAGCCCATCGACGCCCTACAGCCAGTTGCCCACTAGGATGAACGGAGCCCAGTAGGCCGGTCGAGAAAACCTGCCGCCCGATTCAATCAGGGTGATTTGGGACTTTTGTAGCGCCTTGGCTTTGCTGAGTTCTGGGTTTCGCAAGTCGGCATAGAAGGTCTGAACCAAGGTCGACGTGGCGGCATCGTTGATAAACCACAGCGAAGCCAGCACGCTGCGAACGCCCGCCTGGGCCGCTACGCCCGCCAGCCCCAGCGCGGCTCGGTCGTCGCCGATGGCGGTGGTGCAGGCGGTCAGTGCCAGCAGTTGCACGGGATGATCCGGATTGACGCTCCGCAGCAGCTGATCGAGCTGGTTTAGGGTCAGCTTGTTGTCGGGCGTGTCGGCCGTGACCAAAAACGTATCGTCGGACTCGGTACCAAAAATTCCGTGGGTGGCGATATGAACGATGGGAAATTCGCCAGAAGACAGGGTTGCAGCTAGGGTTTCTAGGCGAAACTCTGATCCCACCAGGGTTTGGCTGCGCGGCAGCTCAGTTTGAATGGCGGCGAGTTCGTCACCCACATAGGCTAATTGGGCAAATGCGCCGGCCTGGCTATTTTGGGGGCTGGCATCGGTGAGTCCCGCGGCTAAGGCGCGCAGATTGTTGCGGTTGAGCGGGGTGGGGCTGGTGAGTTGCAAGCTGGGCGTGTAGGCGATCGCATAGTGTTGGATCAAAAACTGCGTCCCGTCGTGCAGCGCCGCCATCGGCACGCTCCGCAAGATGTCGTCTTGTACAAAAGCAAGGGTTTCCACCTGCTGCTGCTGGAGTAATGTCTGAAAAGGGCGGATGAGCTGATCGTAAAGCACCTGAGCAGGCTGCGGGTCATAGGCGCGAAAGTCTACTTCTAGCCCGCGTCGATAGCGATTAATTTGGTCGCGCAGCGCCTGACGATTGAGGGGAATCCACTCATATTGGCGAGAGCCGTCGGGCAGAGTCAGCAAAATCGCTGTTTGGTCGTCTAGCACCACCGTACTCAAGACTGCCGTGCGATCTCCCTCCGTCAGCAGCGTTTGGGTCGTGGACAAATCCACATTGCGAGCCGTCAGCACACAGTCATCGCCAAAATAGTTTTGCAACTCTGCCAGCTTGAGAGAATCCAGCGTGCCCAGCACCTGGCTCAGGGCATCTGGATGTTCATGATCGGCAGGCGGCAGCAGCTCTGAGGGCTGGCCCTGCTTGAGCCGTAGCGCTACCAGCTCGCGATAGATCGGGTCGATGGTGTCGCGAAAGTCGAACTGAATATCACGGCTGGCAATCAGGATGTCATCGCGAATAATTTCTAGTGTGGCGATCGCCCGGTCGTATGCCTGAATTGCTTCTTGGGGCTGTGTTTGGGCATCCAAAATGCGTCCCGTTTGCCATTCCCATAAATAGCGGCTGTCGTACTCCGTTTCCGCAGCGGTGCGTGCATTCTGCGTGATCCTCAGCGCCTGCGTCAAATCCCCCCGGCATTCGTGCCAGTGTCCCAATTCTCCTAGCGCGAAGGAAAGCGAACGGCGATCGCCAATTTGCTGAGATAAATCCACAGCTCGGTTCAGCGCAGTTTCCGCCTGGCGTTCAGCAGCATCGGTCAAGCATTGGCTGCGCGAAAAGGGCTGTTGCGGGCTGGCGGGCGACAACAGCCGCACCCAATCCAACGTTGCCAGCACTGTTTCCTGGGTGGCGGGCAGTTGGCTGAGCAAACGTTCAAACTCCTGACGGCTCGCCTCAGCAGCAGCGGCATCCCCCGTCCGGTCGTAGGCCGAGATGGCATCCAGCAGCACTCGCACCCTCACCGCAGGCGGGATAGACTGCCTTAAGCTTTGGTCAAAATCGCGCAGAGCCTGCTGGTCAAAGGAACGCCCCTCCCGTCGCAACTGCTCCGCCCGCACCCGATCGCCCAGCGGCTCCGCTGAATTGGCCTGTCGATAGCGGACGATCGCCTGACGGGTGTTCAAGGTGCCCAGTTCGCTATATACCGTTGCAAGAAACGTCGGATCTGCGAGCGATTCCGCTAGTTCCCTAGCCCTGCTCAGCGCTGTCACTGCGCGGTCATAGTGTCCCATCAGCCGATGGGACTGGCCCAGGCTGCCCCAAGCGGCGACTTCGCCTGTTGGGTCTGCGTTGGTTTGGGCGATCGCCAGCGCACTTTCTGGCGCGCAGTTCTCTGACTCTCTGTCGCCGCTCACCTCGCCACACAGCAGCGCCACCGCCTTGCGATATTGCCCCAGCCGATTATAGAGCTGTGCTTGCTCCGTCAGCGATCGCCCCCAGCGGGCCGCCGCATCTGGGTGCAATGCAAGCTGACGGAGATGCGTGCTCACTGCCTGCCAATGCGCCAGCGCTTCCGTGTTTTGTCCTAGTGCCTGCCGAGCCCGTGCCAAGTTTTCGAGCACCACCACCTCGTGCTCCGGGTTGGGCTGCTGCTGGTAAGACTGTCGCGCAGCTTCCCAGAAGGCGATCGCCCCACTAATGTCGCCTTGGCGGTAGCGATCAACACCCTGCTGCACCTGCGCCGCGGGGTTCACATCCTGCCCCCAACTCGGCCGCAGCGGCAGTGCCACGCCCAAGATCAAACCCAAAACGGCACACAGAACAAACCGCGATCGCCTACCCGACTGGCTCAGTCTCCACCGACGCCCCATCGTGGCAACCCATCGTCCTAGCTCTGCCAACCAGTCAGCAACTCGGCCCATCGCTAACACCAAAAACGCCAGACAACTCTTCCTCAGACCATACCAGAATTCCAAAACGTATGGCATTCCAGAACCTGACGGCCTAACACAAATGTGTGAAAAGACTAAAACCTCGTCAACTATAGGAAAAGGGCGAACTGCCGACGTTGAAATTTGCATCATCCTAAACGGCTAATGGGGGTGAAACCGGGTAGGAGGATGTGGGCAGAGAGGCGATCGCAACGGTTTACAACCGGGTGGGATAAGTTGATAAGAGCCGAATAGCCTTGCCCTTAAGATGCGGCGCAGGTAGATGCTAACCACATGGAGGTGTCAGAGCTGCGCGATCGCACTCCCGTTCTCATCCTCCGACACGCTCAGATACCGCCAACATGCTGGAACTAGCTGAGAAGATGGGGCGATCGCGGGGATGGTGCAGATGGATTAAGGACAGAAACAAGGAAGCCACCGCCCTTTGCTAGAAAGGACAGTGGCCTTAGCGATTTAGCCTTAATGCTTCTAGAGAGTTAAGCCTAGAGCTCGTCTGCCCAGTAAGGGCGGTTAGTATCAAACACGCTCTTGGGTACCATCGCGTGAATGATCAATGTGCGATCCACCGCTTCTGCCACCTCATAATCGACTGCAATACTAGACAGTGAATAGGCATCTTCGACGTTCAGCCCCTTCTCCTTGCCTAGAAAGTCAATCGTTTCATGGACGGCAAGCTTGAGTGCCTCATTCAAGTCTGGATGCAGACCCATCGGAATATAGTGAGTAGGCGTTTCTGCAAAAGGGCCAGTCATATCAGCGCCTGCCCCTTTGTGCAGAATGAACTGCAACGTTGGCGTAGAGGATACCTCTACTGCCGTCAGATTCACCTCTCCATCTCCTTGGGCCGCATGTCCGTCTCCAGTAAAGAATAGTGCGCCTTCTGCCAAGACTGGAAGATAAAGGGTAGAGCCTTTTTTCAGCTCTTTGAGATCAATGTTGCCACCCCACTTTGCAGGAGGTACAGAATTCACCATTCCTACTTCTACCGGCGGGGCAACAGCCATGATGCCCATGAATGGCTCTAGGGGGACATTGATGCCCTCAGCGAACAGCGCAGTCGTTTTACTGTCATCAAAAGGAATCACCCGCATGGTTGGCTCTGGCAACAGGTCGGGCAAGACCCCCATACCCGGGCGAGTCAGATTGGTGCCGTAGGGGGTGCGAAGTTCGATATCGAGTATTCGAATTTCGAGCATGTCACCGGGTTCTGCATCCTCGATGTAAATCGGCCCTGTGACGACATGGGGCCCCATATCAGGAATTTTTTCTTCCTCAAATTGCACACGGGTCATCTCTGGCAACACGTCGGTCTCACCCACGCCATGCTGCTCAAAGAACGTAACCGGATCTGCTTCAGGCGGCACCCCTGCGAGTGACACCGTATCAATACGAACCGTTTCACCGGACGCCACCGTAAGTACTGGAGGCACATTCGGCGAAAAGTATCCCCATACCACTGTTTCAGGGGATGAATTTAATGTTTTGATAGCTTGGGTATAGCCTGCTTTAATCCCCGGCTTACCCATTAAAATAACCAAACAAATGACACAGATACCAAGAAAAGCAGAGAATTGAAAATATTTGCGAGTTCGCAACATAGGTAGATCTCAACAACGCTAGGAACACAAAACAAGGACATAAGTTAACTCTATTTTGAGAACTTAAGCCTTTCTAAAAACCACGTAATCTATACCCGTAATGAGAAAAAATTGCTTTGGATGATTCCTCGCTGGTCAAGCCTAAAATAAAAAAGCTTAGGAATAAAGATAAAATAAGGCCCAACAATGAATGAGAAGCATTGCGGCATGATGTCATCATTCATCAGCAGAATCACAGGTACTTGAATGTTCCATCTTCAAACAGTCGTAAACAGTTGTTAGATGTGAGCAATTAATACTCTATTTAACCTGTGCCTTGATGTAACAGACGCCACAGAAATTCAGCCATCCTCATTACCTACGGAGTTCCAAGGTGTTGGATGTTGGGGTATTGGACGCTAGATCTGACACAAAAAGGCGATCGCCCTATCCCGATTCGATATCTATAGCAATCCTAAGTGATTTGTGAGAAGCAGCCATAGGTAAAAAGCTTTGGAAAGTTAAAGGTTTGGTGGTGAGTCACAAGCTCAAAGAGGAACTTAACGACATTGAACGATTGACACAAGTGGTAGTACTCTCGA
>JBGTOF010000014.1:0-2728 GCA_041742695.1 Elainellales cyanobacterium
GAATCGCCCGATTCATTCCACAGCCAATCACAGCCTGAAAACGCTTACAGCTTCACGCTGCCCGATACCGCCCACGCCATTGTCATCGACCCAACCACTCAAGCCGTCATGCTCGAAGCCATCGAGAGCGACTAGCACCCCCTTAAGTTTCACCCCAACTGAATAGCCAAAAGACTGAAGGGCTAGGGACAAGATGCGCCGTGTGTCGCCGCTGCCCCGTGCGGACAAGGGGATAAATATCCACCTGCACAACGCTAACAGTTCTCGGATTCAAGCCGAGCGCACGCTACCACCCAAGACCTCATTACCATCGACTCCAATCCAGTCACCGCCAAAATCGCTGAATCATCAAGTCCGCAATGACAAAAAACTATGCAAACCCAAGAAAGGAAGCATCGAATTATGGCTAACAAAAAGATTGCCACCCTGATCGCGCAAGAAGTTCAATCGCCCACTGAAAGCGCGGATAGCAGCAGTGCGATTGCCACCACTCAAAACACAGCACTCGCAGAACTCCAGCTCACCAGCCAAGGACTCTTCGGCGAATCCAAAGCCCTCTGGCAAGAGTTCGTCGCCTTCGATCAAGAACACCAGTTGACCCAACGTGTCGGCGCACAGCTCTGGCGGCTGACCAAAGCTATCGGTAAACCCGCTCTCGTACTGTCGCTCAAAGGCATTCAAACCGCTGTCGTGACCGTCACGGATGCTGACAAGCGAACAGCACTGGTGAAACGCTTCAGCCGCTTTTCTACTGACCAGACGACAGCTGCCTCACTAGAAACCTTGGAGGATTAGCGGCATCTGTCCCCACCTGGCCCCCTCCCCTGGGTGTCCTCTGTGCCTGAGTCACCGATGTACCAGGGGTCACCGATGTACCAGGGGTCACCTGATTTTTTTAATCTCCTTAAAATCGTCCTCTCACCAATTAAGCGCACAACGGCAGATCAATGGTTTACGGTACTCAGTCTCCTCTACCCCCAGCAATCACCGTGCTTTATCAAGAATGCCGGGGTCAGATCAGTCTGCGTCAGCTCGCTAAAGATCTCAGTGCAACTCGTACCAGTCTAAAAAGGGCTAAAAACTGGCTGATTGAAAATCGGCATCCGGCCTTTACAGATTACCTTCCTGATTCGCCACTCAACGCTGAACAAGCAGAGGCCATCATCCTTTATCGCAGCTACACCACCCAAGGCATCAAAGGCGATGCCCTAACCGAAAAGATGTTTCCTGATGTCGCCACAGCTCCCGCCAAAAAGAACGCGCTCAGAGATCTCTTTGAGCAGCATCACGTCCCACCCGCACAAGCTGCCCAACTCACCCATTCCATATTGGAGATATTTAACCCATGAAATTCAACAAACTTGCCAAAGAGCTAAACCTATCCGTCAATGACCTCGCCGACCGAGTTGCTGATATCCTCCCCAACGCCAACGGCGGCACCGATGTCAGCGAAGAACAGAAAGCGCAGATCATCGCCCGTCTGCAAGCCCCTTCAGCTGACAGCGCCCTTTCCGCCTTTGACGGCATCGACCCGATTCTCTCCGTCCTCATTGAACGCATTGAACAGGAAACGCAGCTAGAAACCCCCGAACAGCTCGTAGACCAGATGATTGCCCGCTACATCGCCAACCCAGAAGACCTGCCTGCTGACAGCGAATACCGCGAAGCGATTATCACCTATGTGAATCTCGTAAAAAAGCGTCAGGCCCGCAGGCAGCAGCAGTCCTCAAAGCTGCGCTCGCTCTTAAGCAGGAAAGAAAGCGCCTGCTCAACAATGGAGCCATTAGCGCTAGAGACCTTCTACAGCAGCGGGCAAACCAGCGCAGCGCCCAGCACAGCGCTCAATGGCAACAGTCCGTCGCCGCAGCTAGCCGCCGCCAGTTCCTAAGCCACTACCTGTGGGCAATTTCACAGTTTCGCCTAACGCTTGAAATCTCGGCCTCGACGCATCACCTATCCCTTGACTGGAGACTTCCGATGACGACGACAACTTCACCACCTACCCCTCACAAGAACCCGCCTACGCAAAAGCCATCCGGACGAGTCAAAGGCAGAAACGAGCTGCTGCACTACGCCGCCTACTTCATCGGCGTGGGCAGCTTGGTCTTTGTCGCCCAAACGGGTGAGCCGAAACAGATGGAGAACGCACTGCTGGCAGGGGCGATCGCTTCTGGCTGCGTAGTTTCACGCGACTGATACAAAGCTCGCCTAGATCCCAGCATGGCCGCAGATCCCACCCTGCTAATTGGGCTATTCAACGAAATGCTGCACGCTGGCCGCGCTCAGGCCAATACCAATGCCGCTCATCTCAAGCGCGTAGAGTTTTTGCAAACTGATTTAGTCGAAGCCATGCGCGACTTGAACGACCTGCTACGGCTTGAGCCAGATGAGGTAGAACAGCGGCTCAAAGCTATCCAAACGGCTCACCTCACCAATGCGCTGCCGACGCTCAACGTGCCCTATCCGCACAGCACCAATGGCATCCACAACAGCGCCGCTGAGCCCGTTTCCAGTGGGGCTGTTGCCACCCACGTCCCCGACAGCACTACCCTCCGGCAAAGCGATCGCTTACGTCGCCCCGGCTTTGACGCCTAACCTCAATCGTTTGAGACTTCAGCCATGAGCTTCAAAATCACCATCGAAGTAGACGGACAAACCGAGCAGCAGCTGAGCCCGCTGATCAGCCGCGTCATGGCCCTAAACCCTGAGCTGCTCATGGGTGCAGATA
>JBGTOF010000058.1:0-2288 GCA_041742695.1 Elainellales cyanobacterium
CACCGTCGCTATCGACCCAGACGATGCTGAAGACCCCTACAAACCCCTACTCCACGGCAAAAAAATGTTCGTGATTACGGCCCGAGGCAGCTCCGGCTTTGGCCCCGGCGAGCGTTACGGCCATATGAATCATCAAGATCCATATCTACGGGTCGTGTTTGGATTTATTGGCATTACCGATATCACCTTCATTCATCTGGAAAATGAGGAGCACAGCAGCGAACGTTTGGCCGCATCCATTGCGGCTGCCCAGGCTCAGGTCGCCGAACTGGTTACCGCGTGATGTGAACTTTGATAGAGAACAGTGAGTGCGATGGTCAAAGACCTGTTGTTCAGGCGATCGCCGCACTCCCTACACCCTAGCTTTGTAGGAGGCTACATGACCCTTTCTGATCCGTGGTTATTCACCCTCAAACTCTGCACCACCCTGGGCTGTGGGCTGGTTGCCGGAGCCTTCTTCGCCTTTTCTACTTTTGTGATGAAAGCCCTGGGTCAGCAGCCACCCGCTCAGGGCATCGCTGCCATGCAGTCGATCAACATCACCGTGATCAACCCCTGGTTTATGGGTGTGCTGTTTGGCACGGCAGGCGCGTGTCTAGTGCTGGCGATCGCCGCTGGGGTCAACAGTCAGCAACCCGGTGCCCACTGGATGCTGCTTGGCAGCCTGCTCTACCTGCTCGGCTCTATCGGAATTACCATCGCGTTCAACGTGCCGCTCAACGACGCTCTGGCAGCCGTCACCCCAGACAGCCCAGCAGGCGCAACCCTCTGGGCCAAATACCTCACTACTTGGACGCTATGGAACCACGTTCGGAACTACTTGGACGCTATGGAACCACGTTCGGACTGTTGCTGCCCTTGGTGCCGCAGCCCTGGTGACCCTCGCCCTCTAGCGTCGGGCTCTCTCCCCTCCACAGACTGCAGACGGCGATCGTCTGGAATGTAACGGTTTGTGCAGAAAAAACCCATCCCATTGACATCCTCGTTTAGTACATTTAACCTATTGGTTAATTAACTGCGCAGTTAAATATAGCCGAATGCCCACCGACCAACTCAGCATCACCTTTGCAGCCTTGGCAGACCCTACCCGGCGCGCCATTTTGGCCCAGCTTACGCAGGGCGAAGCCTCGGTTACAGAGCTTGCCCAACCCTTTCACATGAGCCTGCCCGCCATTTCGAAGCATCTCAAAGTGCTAGAACGCGCCGGGCTGATCATCCGCAGTCGAGAGGCTCAATGGCGACCCTGCCGTCTTGAGGCAGAACCCCTCCACGCTGCTGCGGGTTGGCTTGGCCAATACCGCCAGTTCTGGGAAGAAAACCTCGATCGCCTAGACGACTATCTGACTCAGCTCCAGGCTGAATCCCCTCCTCAGGAGAATCCTCATGACTAATCCTTCACTATCTGCCTCTCAATCTGACCGCTCTGACCGCGAGATCGTGATCACTCGCGTGTTTAACGCCCCCCGCGACTTGGTATGGAAGGTGTGGACAGACCCAGCCCACATTGCCCAATGGTGGGGGCCAAAGGGCTTTACCACCCGCGTTACCGAAATGGATTTGCGCCCCGGTGGCCAGTCGTGCTACGTCATGGTTGGCCCCGACGGCACTGAGTACCCGGCCAAGGGCGTGTTTCGCGAAGTGGTGCCGCCCGAACGCATTGTCTCTACTGACGAGTTTGGCGACGGCTACGAAGACCTTATCGGTGCCGATCTGCCCCAGGGCATGGTGATGACCACACTATTTGAAGACTTGGGCCACCAGACTAGGCTCACGCTTCAGATTCTGCACCCCACTGTCGAAGACCGGCGCAAGCACGAAGCCATGGGCGTGATTTCCGGGTGGCATTCTAGCCTCGACTGCATGGCCGAGCACCTAGAACACCTAGGCACCCCGCGGGGAAGTGGTTTGGGGCTATCGCTAGTGGGCGATCGCGACCTCATCATCACCCGCACCGTCCAGGCTCCGCGCCCCCTAGTGTGGGACGCGTGGACCCAGCCCCAGCACGTTCAGCGCTGGTTTGGCTGCGGCGACATGCCCATGACCCAGTGCGACATCGACCTGCGGGTGGGCGGCTTGTGGCGCTATGTGCTGCAAAACCCGGGCGGCGGCGATATGGCGCTGTCTGGCGAATACCTAGAAGTGGTGCCCTGTGATCGCTTAATCGCCACTGAGCGCTACGAATGGGTGCCTGACAGCGACCACACCAACACCCTCACCCTCACCGAGCAAGACGGCGCCACCACGCTGCAAATTTACGTGCAATACGAGTCGGCAGCCCACCGCGACGC
>JBGTOF010000069.1:0-2885 GCA_041742695.1 Elainellales cyanobacterium
GTCGTCTTCAAACAGGTCTTGCTTACCGTTGGCCTCCAGGTAGGCCGACATAAAGGGCCAGAGACGGTTCGATTCGATTTGCAGCGGCCTGAGGGTGGTCTTGGGCAGACTGCCCAGGCGATCTTGCTCCTTCAGGCGTGAAGTAATCACCAGAGCTTTGGCAGGAAAGTCGGCCAGATGAGGAGCGATCGCCTTACGGGTAGGGGCTCCCATCTCCGAGAGGTGATCGACAATTACCAGAATGCGCTGCCGGTGCAGCAGTTTTTCTACCAGTTCGGCGGGTAGGGGGTCAGCCTGGTTGGTGAGGGCGGTGAGTTGGCCCCGAACCGCTTCGAGCAGGGTAGTGCCATCGTCCAGGTCAGTTTCGATCAGCACCGGCAGCAGGCGATGTTTGACCAAATGCCGATCTAGACCCCAGCGGGCAATTTGACAGGCCATGCTGGTTTTTCCTGCCCCTCCCTCGCCGGTAATTAATAGCAGCGCTGGCTTCTTTTTAAAGGTGGGGGCCAAATGATCGGGGCTGAGTTCACTCACCGTGGTGTCATCTAGCCCCACCGGCAGAGGAATATGGATCGTTTTCCGTTTAACGGTATCTAGCCTCAAAAACTCAGCCTGGGCCGTCTGCCAGTGCTCTTCTACCCAAGCATCGAGCACCCGATCGCGATACTTCAGGGGTCGCACCAGGGTCAGAGGCACCTTCCACTTCGTCCAGGGCAAGTCAATATCGCTGGAGGGCAGCTTGAGCAACCAGCGGGGCCGCAGGTACAGCACCCCTAGGTAGCCGGTTAACGCTAGCCCCGCCACCAAAACGGACACCAGATGCTCTTCCAAAAGCTGGTCAGCGCGATCAATCAGGGTGGGGGATGCCGGAGCAGGGTCTGGGTCGGCCTGGGCCAGCGCTAAGGGAGCCACAGTACCAACGCTGAGACAAGTCACTGCGATCGCTGCAAGGGGCAACCACAGCTTTGATTTAACCCCACCCCTAGAGCGACCATGGGGCATCCGTTGAGAGCTTAAATTTGGCATCGACCCAACAAAACAAGCAGCATCAAGTCAGAAAGCGGCTGCAACCAACAACCTGGGAGCCGTTTTACCGATATACAGCTATTAAACTCCAAATTTCTCAATGCCTTGGTGTTCATTGCAACTAGGACACTTAAGTGGGCGCGTAAACCACTATTTTCCTCGTAATTTCGTCAGTTCACAGGAACGTCAAAGGTTGACTTCTCAGTCATTTTACCTTATTTTATTATATAGGTAAGCAAACACTATCACTACACAGCAGGCTTCCCCATGTCGCATTTCACCAAATTGAACGGCTCGGCATTTCCGCGATACCTACAGCTCGTAGAGGCGTTGCGGCGCTGCCAAATTCGCGCAGAGCACATCCACGTCACCCTAGAGGTCGCCCGCCGTGCGATCGCGCAGATGGGGCCATCTTTCGAGGGCCAGAGCTTCTACGGCATGACCGGCTGCACCCGCCTGGTATCCCCAGAGAGCGCCCGGTCCACTCGCTTCACAGCAGAGCAATCTGAACCCTGTCACATTCTGGTGATGGAGGAAGGCATGGCCGCATTTGGCGCGGCGGCAGGCGGCAGCGAAACTGGCATCCTCCCACCTACCGGGGTGACCAGCTGGTGCGGTCGGCAGCAGGCCCAGCTCGGGTTTAGCATCGACCCCAAGACCGGGCACCTGATTCCCCACGGAGATATCTACGAGACCGGCCCGCAGGCGATCGCCGCGATTGCAACCGCCTACACGATCGTCGGAGTCACGGGGCACGGGAGCTATCCCGGCGACCCGACCAAAGCTGTACAGATGGTGAATCTCCCGGATGGTGGGTTCCGGTTAGTCATCAAGAACCGGGCCAGCGCCCAAGTTGCCCCAGCCCTTCGGTTCTAGATGCCCTTGTTTACTCCACCGATTCACCTAATCACCCAAGGGGAAGCGACGTTATGACTGCAACTCCAGATTTTTTCAAAGACATCCCGGTAATGACACCTGAGGCATTGGCCCAAGACAGTGGACTCTACGCCCTGGTAGACATCAACCCGGAGGGAGCCGTTGAAATTGAGGCTGTAAACGGCAATGGCCAAGACTGTCTTCAGCTCACCGCCGACATAGAGGCAGGGTTTGGAGGCGTGGTTGAGCGCATCCTAAAACCAGAGGCCAAAGGCGATGGCCTGGTCAATCAAGGGGCAGTTGCTGCTCAACAGCAAAACCGTACCCACATCACTTTCTAGCCATGGCCAAAAAGCGCACCATTAACCCGAGACCCGTGGCCGAACTTGAGGTCACTGCACCTCGCCGCAGCGATGAGGTAATGCGAAATCTTGTCGCTGCCTTTGGCGCGGCGGAGGGGGTATCAACCCTATCTTTTGCCCCACCCCAGGAACTCAGCACCCTGGAGAGCTTAGCCACCCTAGTCGCCCCACGGTTCAACGGCTGGCGGGCCGTTGGGCTCAGTACCGTAGCTCCGGAGAACACCCCAGGTCAACGTTCCCCAGCTACCACCGCCGCCGAGCAACTGGTAGAGCGGTTCGAGGGGCTAGAAGCGATCGCCCCTAGGGAGCTAATCAACGCCCTCAGTAAGGGAGAGATGGGTACAGCGATCGATTTCCCGGTCTACGTTTTTGACATGGCCTGGGGGCTACGACGCTCCTTTGTGATCAGTAGGCGTCTGGAGTTTTTGACCCAATCCCAGCTGCTAAAACAGCTCAAGGCAGTTCACAGCAACTTGGCTGAGATAGCTGAGATCAGCAGTGGCAAGGGCTACGGCAGATGGGAAGACATTACCGCCTCTGTGGGCCTATCGACCGCCGCGACTGTGGCAGAGACCAAGGCTGCGCTGAAGGAGGCGTTTGAGGCGCTAGTGGTAGCCCTCT
>JBGTOF010000074.1:0-44587 GCA_041742695.1 Elainellales cyanobacterium
CAATACATTGTCAGGACTTTCTATGTTTACTATGCAATTGGCGCAGCGTTACGTCCTGGTATTAGAGCCCTCATCTGATGATTTGCAGGTGTTGCGATCGCTCTTTAATCGGTTGAGCTATGACATGGTTGAAGCCGCCTCTGCCGATCAAATGATGCAGCGCGCGCAGCAAGAGCCGCCATGCCTGGTCATTCTCGGTGGGCAACAGCACAATTGGTCAACTGCACTGGTAGAACGGCTGCGGAATCTATGCGAGGCGCATCTCACGACCATCGTCGCTCTGACGGATTCTCAGTCGCCCAGTTGGCTCCCGCAAGATGAAAATCCTGGATTGGACGGTTTTCTGGTCAAACCCTTGAGCAGCGATGTGCTGACATCCCTTGTACAATCAGCATGGATACGTCAGACCTGTAATGCAGAAAGCTAGCACATGGAGTTTGCGCTCTTTTATCCGTATCTTCACCAGATTTTGAAGCCTACGTTTCCGGCCTGTTTGTGGTCGGGATCGTCGGGGAAGCGCGTAGTGGCCCTTACGTTTGACGATGGGCCGCATCCTCATCACACCCTGCCGCTGCTTGATTTATTGGATGATCATCAGATCTCTACTAGCTTTTTTCTGTTGGGGCAGTGTGTAGATTATGCGCCAGACGTAGCTCGAGCCGTATATCAACGGGGGCACTGGCTAGGGCTGCATGGCTACACCCATCGTTCATTCCCCATGCTGACGAATGCAGAAATCCGGACCAGCTTAGAGAAAACGCAAGGGGCGATCGCCCGCGCCTGCCATCTTGATTTGGGGTTAGTGCAACAGGCTATTCGCGATGTGCGTCCGCCCAATGGCCTGTTTACGCCGCTCCAGCTGCAGCGGCTGCATCAATGGGGTTTTCGCCCGGTGATGTGGAGTGTGGTGCCCGAAGACTGGGTGCGTCCTGGCATTGAGGTTGTGGTTGATCGGGTGATGAGCCAAGTCTGCGACGGGTCACTGATCGTGCTGCACGATGGCTATTGTGGCGGTGAAGATGTCAGGGCGATCGCCGCACGCATTATTCCTCTTCTCAAAGCCCAAGGCTATGAGTTTGTCACCATCGAGGATCTGTGGCAGCACCATCCTACCCATCGCCCCCATCAGGCTTCGGCTGCATCGATCTCGCCCCCCTTAGACGTCCGATAATTCTACGTAGAATCTGGGAAATGTAGGTGTAACCCCTGTTCCTAAATGTGGAGCGATCGCCCCAGCGATAGAGCCAGATAAATGCAGTAAGGTTTTTGACCGATGCATGCTTCACGCTATGCCAGACTGTAAGCAAAGTGGGTAGAGCCATTGATTAAGCGGGTTTGGCTGGTTGTTAGTGATGAGTCTTGCCTCAACTTTTGTATTTCAAGATAGTTTTAAGGGGGCTTTCAACGAAGTGCTCCCCTTCGCAACCGATGGCCTATCTTTGTAATTCTCTTTAAATCTCGACGCGCTACGCTGAGAATTAGAGACTATTGGTTGCAACCAATATCTCATCCTGACCTGGTTCATCCTGCTGTTTCACCCAGAGCTAAACCTGTGTTGCCGCCCGTTCTTGATGAAAGAGATGCCGCTCCATTTAAATTTTGGTTTGATCACAGCATCCAAGACGGCATGTATTACCGCGGTGAGCTGTACTATCGTCTGCATTCCGCAGGTATTGCTCTACGAGCGCGGGTCTATCACTACGCTTGCAAAATGATATTGCATGAGAACGTTATTGTCACCGCAGACGAGCAAAGCTGCAGCATTTGGGTTAGCCTTCGCAGCGAGACCCTTAAGCCTATTGCGGCTCGCCCTGTTCCGCTGAAATCGTTTCAAGAATTTATGACCGGACAGGTGTTTACTCCGCCCGATTAGTCCGCTAGGGTCGCTTCACCGCCTTGAATGAGGCTCAAGCCGACTTCATCTATCAGCGCTGGGGCTCTGCCGCCGTTTTCTTGAATCGGTTAAAAATTGTGGATATTTAACGCTCAAGGCGGAATTTGCCGCAGAATTTTGAGATAGAGTCTTACGTTACCGATTCACCCAGATCAAGCAAGCGTTTTATTGAGTCTGCTGATACCTGTAGCATTCATGCTTTGCAGAACCTGCTCTTCATGGTTCGCGCCCAATACGGTGACAAGCACCGCAGTCCTAGATCCGCTAGCGGTTTTGGAGAGTAAGGAGATGCTGCGACTCCCCAAAATCTCTGACTTTAAGACCACTCCCCACACGACGAATTGAACCCTCGAATTTGGGATTAGGAGGCAGTCCTATGACTACAATGCGCCCTGCAATGGCTTGGGTATTTCGCTTTGGGCGCGCACGTGTTGTGCAGCTTGGGCTGTTGGGGTTGATAGGGCTGGTATGTGTGGTTGTGCTAAACGCGTGCCAGGTTTCTACTCCGAGGGCGATCGCCGCTGGAGCCACCCTCCGAATTGTGATCGTCCCTAACTATCCACCGTTTACATTTAAGACTGCGGATGGTGAACTCCAAGGGTTTGAAATTGACTTGATTGAAGCGTTTGCTGCGGCTACACAAACTCAAATAGAGTATGTGCCTATGCCCTTTTTTGATGATGCAATTCGGGAACTGCATGGCACTACTGTAGATGCCGCCGTAGCCGCCATCACTATTACGCCTGCTCGAGAGCAGATCGTGTCGTTTTCGCGCCCTTATTTTCAATCGGGCAGTGTGATTGCCGTTCGAGAGTCCACGACCGATCTGACCTCGCTCGACAGCCTAGAGGGTAAGCGGATTGGGGTAGAAACGGGTACGATTCATGCCAACTTGGCGCGAACTATCGCCGATGCCAGAGTCATTGGTTATGACACTACCCGCATCGCCTGGAAGGAACTATTGCATGGCAAAGTGGATGCAGTGATCAGTGGCGAAACCGCCACGAACTATGCCATTAAAAACGGCAGTGTGCGCGGCATGAAATTGGCAGGGACGCCGTTTAATGAGGAGTTTATTGGAATTGCCACCCCTCTAGCCTCTCCCAATTTGGACTTTGTCAATCAAGGATTGACCACGCTGATTGATCAGGGTACCTATGCCGAAATCTATCAACGGTGGTTTGATGATACACCTCCTACGCTGCCTGCTAGGGGGGCCTAAGCCTGAGACAAACATCGCCGCCGTTTGTTTTTGCTGGATTGCTATAGAGCGTCTCAGTAAAGCGCGGCTGATGTCGGGCGATGAATTAAGAATTGCAGGGTATAAATCTGCCTATGTCTGGGGTAGGGGGTTGGCATACCTCATACGCTGACCGCTCACAAACACAGGTAAACTAAAGCCGCAGAGCACTCGCTACTTCTCGCTACTTATTGAGGCGCGCACAATGGGGCTGTCTGGTTGTTTAACGCTTGGCCAGTTGCATAGAGTGGGGCGGCGATCGCTCTGCGGAGTAGCTGTAGGGCTTTTGGCTAGCCTAGGCGTGCTGCTCTCGGCTTCGGCAAAACCCGCTAGCGCTGCTGAACGCATTCGCCTCACGCTAGCACCGTTAGAAATTTCCATTTCTGTTGCAGAACTCGACACCTTTGCAAAAACCGGCGAAGCGACGGGCGGGCTGCGGTTTTATCTGCAGCGATTGGATGAGCGGAGGCAGGCTGAATTCCGCAGCTTTTTGCAGCGGCGGTTAGACGTGTCCCCTGAGGTGATTTCTCAGATTTCCTACTCGTTAATGGGCGAGCGAACGCTACGGGAGCTGGGACAAATTATCCGCACTCACAATAATTTGGATGGGTTTCATGCGCTGCGTGGGTCATTGTTGCTAGCGGCGAGCGATCCTGAAGGCATGACCGTGGTGAATGTGTTACGGCGCTTTCCGGGCTATAGCGTGCGTCTAAATGCGGGGCAATTGCTAGCGCTGTGGCGTGAATTTGGGAACGTGCTGGATTATCGCGACTCTTCTGTTGAGGCCATTCGTCAAGCCATGGTGGCGGAAAGTGCGGCTGAGCCCGTGATTGATCCAACCGGCATGGCAAATCTAGCAACCCCCGGTGCGTTTCGAGTTGAGCGGCGGGGGTTGGCGTTGCGGCGCGATCGCCAATCTCTGAATGGAACTGCCATTGAACGCCCCTTTGGAGTGGATGTGTTTTTGCCAGTGGGGGTAACCCAGCCTGCGCCCGTCGTGGTGATTTCCCATGGGCTAGGGTCTACTCGCTCGGCCTTTGCGTATTTGGGAGAGCACTTGGCAACCCACGGCTTTGTCGCTGTGATTCCTGACCATATCGGCAGTGGTGAAGAAGTCCGTACTGCATTGCTAGACGGCGTGCTGGGCAGCGATATTAACCCGGTAGAATACATCGATCGCCCGCTAGACATTCAATTCACTCTGGATTATCTGGAGCAGCTGGCTGAAACTGACCCGGAGTGGACGGGGCGGATGAATCTGCAGCAGGTGGGGGTCATTGGGCACTCCTTTGGCGGCTATACGGCGCTGGCGCTCGCAGGCGCACCCCTCAACAGCACTCGGCTGCAGCAGACCTGTAGCCAGCCGCTATTTTCACTGAATGCAGCCCCCATTTTGCAGTGCATTGCCAATCGGCTACCGCCCTATGCGTATCCCCTCCGGGATGAGCGCATTCGGGCAGCCTATGCCATTAGCCCCATCACGAGCGTGGCCTTGGGGCCTGAGGGGTTGAGTCAGATTCAGGTGCCCACGATGATTTCGGCAGGCAGTAATGACTTTATTGCCTCGATTGTGCAGGAGCAAATTCACCCGTTTCTGTGGCTGACGACTGAGCCCAAGTATCTAGCGGTGATGGTGCCGAGCGGTCATGTGGTGGCCGATGCCACCCCGACTAGCAATGATCCGACCTCGCAGCAGTTGTTGTTGCTGCTGGCGGGCCCAGAGCCAGAGCTGGGGCGCGACTATGTGCAAGAGCTGAGCTTGGCGTTTATGCAGGCGCATTTGGCCAATCGGCCAGAATTTGCGGACTATTTGACCGCTTCCTATGTGCAAGCCACGAGTCGAGACGGGTTAGATCTCTTGCTGGTGCGATCGCTCACCCCAGAGCAGTTGGAGCTAGCCTATGGGGCCACACCGCCGATTCCGATTGTTCCTGAGCTGCCTGCGGTAGCATCGACCACGCGGAATCCTGTGTTGGGAGCGATCGCCCAAACCGGTCAACTGCGCGCCGCCATCCGACAAGATGCAGCACCCTTTGGGTATATCGGGAGCAACGGCCAGCTCACGGGGTTCTGCTTAGATCTGCTGACGGAATTGGCTGCTACCTTAGAACAACAGCTCGGGCGCTCAGTAGATCTAGAGCTGGTTGCCCTGTCTACGTTTGACACTCGTATCGACGTGGTGCGCCGGGGTGTGGCTCAGATAGAGTGCGGCCCCAATAGCATCCCCGCCGAAGCCTCACGAGTCGCCTACTCTACCCCCTTCTTTTTGACAGGGACTCACTTCCTAGTACCGAGCGCGAATGGGGATGACATTAATCCATTATCGGGGTTGCAAAACCTGCGCGTGGGTGTCCAGCGCGACACCTCGACTGAACGTTTCGTGCGGCAGCGCTATCCCGAGGCGTTAGTCATCGCCCTAGACGGCAGCGGTGGCAGCAGCGAGGTGCAGGCGCTCCAGCAAGGCTTGGTCGATACCGTTGCAGGCGACGGCATTTTGCTGTTGGCCGAAGCCCAGCAGCAGGGGTTAGGAGCCACGGTGCAACTCTCCCCTGCGACCCCGCTAAGCTGTGAGCCCTATGGCCTCATCATGCCTGAAGGCGATGCCGAATGGACGTCTACGGTGAACCAGTTCATCGGCTCGCCCGCATTTCAGCCTGTTTGGGAAACCTGGTTTGGCACAGAGCTTTACGACTATATTTTTCTCGGCCTAGATTTCTGCGCGCTCCAGCCTCAGCCAACTGGGGCAAATGAGCTAAGTGGAGGCGAGTTTGGTACCCCGTAGGACTCTTGTGACCGGAAAACTGGTGACCGGAAAAGTGGGTGTCGAACCTAAATCCTCGGGGGGCTTCCCCCGAACCCCCGCTAGGGGACGAAGCACGTCCCCTAGAACCCCTCCGCAAGGGGTTCTAATGTCGATGGCGTCGGATTGGGCGCTGGCGAGAGGGTCTAGCTTAGAGCGGGCGGAAGCCAAGATCGCTCTCTGAAATTGGAAGGGCGAAATCTGGTACGGTAGCGACTCTCGGCAAGGAATGCGGACGACAAGGGATGTAGAGGGGCGCTTAAGCGGCACCTTCTTGGCCTAACTCGTTTGCGAGAGCGTTGAGGAGCCGCTGGTTTTCTGCGTTGGTGCGAACGGCGATGCGGAAGAAGCGATCGCCCAGTTCAGGGAAACTCATGCAGTCGCGGATCAGAATGCGGTGCTGTTGCAGCAGCTGATGCTGAAGGGTAACGGTCGAGCGATCGCTCTGTACCAACAGATAATTGGCTGCACCCGGAAAGGGGCACAGACCGGGGAGGTGTTGCAACCCTCGAAAGAGGGCTGAACGCGCATCAGGGAGCCAATTCCACGTGCGCTGCTGAAAGTCTGTATCCTTTAGAACGGCCAGCGTCGCCGCTTCTGATAGGGAGTTGACGCTCCAGGGGTCACGCCAGCCTTGCCAGCGGCGTAGCCGATCGGGATGGGCGATTGCATAGCCAAGCCGCAGTCCCGGCAGGCTATAAAACTTAGTGAGCGATCGCAACACTACCAAATTGGGATATTCCGCGACCCAGGGAATGAGGCTTTGCTGCTGAGACGGGGGCACAAAGTCCATAAACGCCTCATCAACGACGACGAGGGGCGATCGCCCCAGCAAGCGCCGTAGCGACTCTGCGGTAAAGAGGCACCCGGTTGGATTGTGGGGATTGTTTAATAACAGCCCTATCCGCGCCGTTTCTCGATGCTCAGATGGCGCTAGGCAGGTCTCAATCCCGAGTCCTAAGCCGTCGCCTTCCTGTCTCAATGTCTCCATCTCCAGTTCCCGTCCCACCACCGTCGCCCCAAACGCCCGCAGCGCTCGGCCATAGTCGCTAAAGGCAGGGGTGATCAGGTGAACGGCATCCTGGGCTGCCAGTTCGCGGCCAGCCCAAGTGAGCAGTTCTGCTGAGCCATTTCCCGGCAGCACCCAATGGGGGTCTATGCCGTGCGCTTGAGCGAGGGCCTGGCGCAGTGCGGCATAGCCTGGGTCGGGATAATGGCGCAGGTTAGAGAGATTGGCGGCGATCGCCGCCAGAGCCGATTCAGGTGGCCCTAGCGGATTAATGCTGGCTGAAAAGTCAAGAATAAAAGAGGGGGAACAGCCTGCCAGCGATGCTGCCCAGGTCATATTTCCCCCATGTGTGGGTTGTCCGGTTGGTTGATTTAACACCGACTTGGCAATTACTTAGGAGCCACCATATCTTTAAACAGTTTGCCAGCAGAAAAGGCAGGCACGCGTGTCTCTGGAATTTGCATGGCCTCGCCCGTTTTGGGATTGCGGCCCTCACGAGCTTTACGATCGCGCCGATCAAATGAGCCAAACCCCACCAGCGTCACCTTTTCCCCTTCCGAAACCGCTTCCATAATGGAATCGATCGCAGCCGTGAGAACAGCATCGGCCTGCTTCTTGGTCACGTTTGCTTTTTCTGCGACCTTGTCCACCAATTCGCCTTTATTCATTAGATTCTCCTTCCATGTTTGTCTATAGAAAAACTGATCTTGACTAGAGATCAAATCTCAACTCGAGAAAGTTTTAGCACAAATCGCTGAAACTCTTGTGTACTCGAATTTTCAATGCTTAATTCTAGAGGCAACACGGTAGATGTGGATCGCTAAAACCTTTAATTTCTGTGGATTTGACGCATTTCTTATGATTTCATCCATAAATTCTGCTTAAAGTAGCATTGACTAGGCATAAAGACGCAATCTCGATCAGCCCTGAGATAACATGATTGGTGCTTTTAAGTGTTAAGAATAACTCTGCACTGGGTCTATTTATAAGGGAGGAATCGCCGTACAGGAGGCCGCAAAACCTTGCAGAACAAAGTGTTCAGCACACTCTCTCTATCAAAAACAAGGGTAGATGCTTGTCTGCATTGTGAAATCACAGGGGGCGATCGCCCCCTATTAACCAACAGCTTGCTGCCACTTATAAAGCTTTTTTACTAATGTGCTCATAAACAATGAGAAATACAAATCCTTGAGTCATTAATGAATTGACTACGGATAGAGTGATGCAATTCGTTGCAAGTCGCAAACAAAACGCGAGGAGGCATTCACCCCCTCGCGTTATAAAACGTAATCTTAGTACTAGGGCTAGCCCCGATCTAAGGTCGATTTAGCGATTCTGTTGCAGCAGGTTTTGGGTATCCCGGCTGCCTGGCACATAGCGATACCCAAAGGTAGACTGATCTGAATCATTGAGAATCTGCGGAGTTAGCACCACAATCACCTCTTGTCGAGTATTGGTGCGTACTGTGCGCCGGAACAATGCGCCTAGAATGGGAATATCGCCCAAAATCGGCACCTTAGATACTTCAGCCCGATCAGAGTCCTGAATGATACCCGAGAGAACTAACGTCTGCCCATCTCGAACGCGCACTTGTCCCGTTGATAGTCGGCGCTCTTGCAAGAGCGTAATTTCGTTGGTGTCATCTCCCAGGGTGACGTTCACTGAATCTGCTGGAGCAGAGACCGTCGGGGCAACAGATAACGACACAAACCCGTTGTCATCAATTCGATCAACTTGGATCTGTAGAATTAATCCTGCAGGCGTTCTCTCGGCTTCAACAGTGACAGTTCGATCATCCCCTTCTCCTTCTACGGTCCGGGTAAAGTTGGTGATGACGTCCTGAGTCAGCGCGACTTGGGCCTGCTGCCCTTCCTGAACCACCAGGGTTGGATCCGTCAGAATTTTGGCATTGCCGTTTGTAACGGCTAGCTGCAATTCTGCAATAAATGGAGAGTCACTATTATTTTCACTGAAGCCCACTCGGCTACCAGACACGCCCGGTGCAATATCAAAATCGAGAACTCCAAAGCGAAAATCCCCAATTCCAAAACCAAAGCTCGTGTTGGCACGATTGGTTTCGAGCAGGTTGACATCAATCACCCGCACGTTGACGGCGACCTGACGACGACGAACATCGAGATTAACGAGCTGTGCGGTTGCCAGTTCGATCAAATTGGGTGGCCCCACTAAGGTCAAACTATTAGATCGCTCATCTCCAGTGACCTGCAAACCCCGGAGCAGCGGTGTGGAATCTTGAAATTCTACCCGCTGGATCTCGATGCGCTCTTCGGTCGTGGTTTCAGACTGAGTAATAGGTGCGGCTCCCGTATCGCCGATAGGCACTGCGTTGACGCTGGTCACTAGGCGCTCTCGGCTAACGGCGGTTTCGGCTCCTAAACCCACTAAGAAGTTAAGCGCGGGGCCCACATTGACCTGGTTAAGCCGCAGCGTTCGCACGGCAACATCGCGAGCTGTATTGGGTAGGCGTGGCCCGACGAAGATGGTGCGTCCGACCAAATTCGCCTCTAACCCGGCTACGCGCAGCACGTTGTTGAACACGTTTTGCACCGGTTCGTTTTCCACATCTAGCGAAATTCGCACTTCTTGAGATGCGCCGGGTTGCCCGGTGCCTGGGTCGGTCGCTCCTTCTCCGGGCAGATCGCCGATGTAGGCCACGTTGAGGTTGGCAGCGCGCGCTAGCAACGACAGCACATCTCGCACGGGTGCATTGCGGAGCACTAATCTTGGCACTCGCTCAGCGGTGCCGAGGTTGATTTGGGGTGAGGCGAAGTTTCCGGTTGAGACGGCAATGTCGCCAACTGGCGGGGCGATCGCCCGTGGCTGTAGGGGCGGCACACCTGCGGGAGCGGGCAAGTTGGCGGGTGCAATTGGGATGCCATCAATCGTCACCTGGGGATTGGGGATCATGACATCCGGGGCAGGGACATTGGAGGGCGGCGGCAGTTGGGGGGGCGGCGGCGGCAGTTGTGCTAGATCGCCCGGAACCGGCTGTGCCTGTAGCTGTGGGCTAGTCGGACTGCTTAGCGCGCCCCCAGTGGCACTCACATTCATCACAATGCGACTGTCATCTTGGCTAATTTGGCTGGTGGGCGGTGCGGTTTCGCCCGCCACCGTCACCCGAATACTGTTGGCATCCAGTTGATTCACCATCACCATCGCCACACCCGGCGCGGGGTTGTTCTGCAAAAAACCGTTGCCCTCTGGCAATCGCAGTTGAGCATTGGTGATGTCGGCAATTAGGGCATTGCCCTGGTTGATCGTAAACACCTGCGGGCGATCGCCCTCTCCAGGTTCCATCTGAAGGCTAACCCCACCTGTGCTGGAGTCAATATTCACCCCGGTGATTTGAGCGGGTGCAGCATGGGCTGGCATCGCCATCACCAGGGCGATCGCCCCACTTCCTAATAATCCAGTTAATCCCAAATGAGGTCTCACGCTTCACTCCTCCTCCAAAAACAGGCAAAACCGTATCTGTACCACTCGGCCAACCGCATCTTTAACCTGCGTCAGTTCTTCAAGAGAACCCGCTTGACCCGTCTCAACAAAGCACCCAATTCGAGATTTTTACTCCACCACGCCTTCCTCTACCGTCGGATCTGCGTTGGGATCCGCGTTAGGATCTGCCGCTGGATCAACCGGCGGAGGCTGCACCTGCGGTTCTAAAGGAATCAGGGCAATCATGCGGAAAGATGTCCGCAATCGAGGCTCAAAAGTGCCTGTCAATTGCCCCTGGTTATTCACAATGACCCGTTCAGTGCCATCTATCTCTGACTGAAAATCGCGCACCACCAGCAGCGGCTGCAACCGCTCAATATTGCGAATAATCGACTGTGTCTGAGCAAACGTGCCTAACATTTCAACTAAATAAACGCGCTGTCGCAGTTGTCCGTTTACCTCCGGGCCAAAAGAGCTATCGGTAACTACATCAGAAGTGACGCCATCCATCCCCGGCTGCGACGGAACCACCTCAAACCGAGTTAGGGTGGCTCTGGCATCCCGACTCGCGAGTGTATCGCCTGACCCCTCTTGCACTCGACCCGGCGTGACTCCGGCGTTTGCTGCCTGAACCCGCTCATTCACATCCAGCAAGAGCGTCTCTAAACCTTCTTCACTGGCGAATAAGGCTAGCACATCAGCTCGAAGCTGCTCTGCTTCGGCTCGGCGCTGTTGGGCATCCGCAATCTGCTGCTCAACTTGACCCTGATCAACCAACTGCTGTTCTTTTTCAGCAATGTCACGTTTTAGCTCTTGATTTGTTTGCCAAGCAGGTTGTAGCACATTGAGCAAGAGCCAAATTGCCCCAGCCATCCCCAGCAACGCCACCAAAATGCCGTTGACCGTTGGCGTTAGCCGAATGCCAAACACCACTGGATAACTCGGTTCTACAACTCCCATCTCTCCAGGTGGGATAAAATCTCCTCCAGCGGTCATGGTTGAACAACTCCTAAATCCCGAAGGGCATCAATTCGTGCAGGCAAGCCTACCGACAGCGTATTCCGCATATCTTGCAGCAAGGTAGAAGACGGCTGCCGGGTCAGTTCCCCAGAAACGCTATATTCCACCACGTCTGGAAGCCGAACCTCTAAGCCGGGGGGCTGCTGCTCGCCCTCAAAATCTACCTGAGCTGGATTAGAAATCAGCTGCGCAGTAACAATCCGCACCGTCTCTGGATTCCAGAAAGGAGAATCTCGCATTAAGTTGACCAAGTCATTCACATCATCAAAGGACTGCGAGACGCCCGAGATTTGAATTGTCGGTAGCGGCGGCTCTGGTGTCGCTAATGCCGGATCCTCCACTGCGGTAGGCTGTTGCTGAGACTGCACTTCTTGAATTTGCGAAATCTTGAGACCCACTGGAACTCGACTGCGTAAATCTTGAATGACGGCTGACCAAGGCTTAACCCGATCAAACACCCCGGCCAGCGCCTGATTCTGTCGGTTGATGGCCGCCACTTCTTCTTCGACCGTAGCAACCTCTTGCAGCGCGGCCTGTAGGGTGGCCAGCTCAGCATTAAGCTCTTGCTGGCGCGATCGCAACGACCCATTTTGGGTCTGCAAGAAAAACCATAGCCCCCCTACTATCCCCGGCAGCAGCGCCCCCACAATAAGCCCCAAAATCAGCGGGCGGTTGCTCTCTGGAGCAGCCCGCACGGTTGGAGATCGACCGCCTACGTCCGCCAGCCGCTCGTCACGATCATTCAGGAAATTGACATCTAAGCTATACATGTCACCACGCCTCTCTTAGTCCCAGTCCTAGCACCACTCCCAAGCCAGGGCGCTGCATTTCGGCAATCTCTTGATCCACATCGAGCGATAGGGCCGATACCGGATCAACCTGACTCACGGGTAGGCTTAGCCGTTGCGACAAAAATTCATCCAGTTGCCCGATAGACGCACCCGGCCCAGCCAGCAACAGCTGCGCGACTTCCACGTTGTCTCCCTGGTTAAGGTAGAAATCAATGGAGCGGCGCAATTCATCGGCTAGCTCGCCCAAAACCCGCAGCATGGCCGCAGTGCCCGGATTATTGCCTGGCATTTTGGCCGGAGTCCCGACACTATCCATCGGTGTCACAGGTACCGTCATACCCTGGAGCAACTCAGTGTTGCGAGATGGCGGCAGGTTCATGGCGCGACTGAGGGCGCTCTGAATTTGGTAGGTGCCAATGGGTACAGTGCGTGAAAACTGGGGCACCCCATCTACCACAATGGAAATTTCAGTACTCTCAAACTCAATATCAACAATTGAGGCGGCCTCTTGAGGGCTAAACTGCCGGAGCTGTTCACGGATGGTACGAATCAGCGAGAAGCTGCTAATTTCTAACACGTTTAAGCTAAGCCCGGCCTGTTGAAAGGTGCTGATGTAGGAATCTGTGACTTCTTTGCGCGTGGCAACTAGCAACACTTGCACCTTCTCGATGCCATCTTCATCGACAAAAAAGCCCAGCTTCTGGTAGTCCACGTCCGCTTCTTCGCGGGGGAAGGGCAGGTAGAGACCCGCTTCCTGGTTGAGCACCATTTCCCGCAATTCTCGCTCGTCTAGCTCTGCTGGAACGGGGATGATACGGGTCACTGTATCGCGCCCACCCGGAATGGCCGTTATGGCGCTTTTTACCTTGATTTTGCTTTCTGCCAGCACAGACTGGATGATCTCTGCCATGACAGCAGAATCCAGAATTTGCCCTTCTTGAAATACGCCTTCGGGCACATCTGCAGACGCCAAGGTAGCTAGCTGAAATCCTTGGCCCTTCTTTTTAATGCGGGCCACGTTAACGCGATCTGGAGCCAGCTCAATGCCGACCCCGTTTGATTTTTTTGAGAGTAATCCTTTGAAGCTGCTAAACACAGTTTCGTCTTCTGAGGTAGTGGGTTAGGTGATAGAAAAAACAGACAGGCCGTATAAAGCCAATGCATAGCCGTCATAACTTAGGTTAACTGTTTGATCTTGCAAAATGCTCCAGTAGCAGCGATTTTGCTAAATCTCTCTGGCTTTGCCAAAGGAACAATGCCCAGCTAAAGCAAGAAATAAAGGATAATGTTAGCGCATAGTACCCAGTTTGATTCACCTTTATCGCAATACGAAAAAGGGCTAGGTGCGATGCTGAAAACATAGATCCAACCCGTTGGGAATGGCTAGTCAATATTAAAAAACCACGCTGAAGGCTTGCTACACCCCGGTAGTCAGGACTACTGGCCACTTAGGTGTTTCGCCTAGGTTTGTCAATTTTTTGAGGCTATCCAAACGACCCAGCGGATCGAGGTCTGCTTGAAAGTTTAGATCCGAACGCAAAAAGTGGGACGCTAATCTGACGCAGATTTTCAAAATTGTTTGAGGGTATTTTTGTGCGGCAACTGGATGGGCTGTATGTACCTGCCGCTCTGAACTTAAAGCGGCAGGTACATATGTAGCGACGTAAGGTGAACCGAGGGCGATCGCCCCTCAGATATAGCGTCCAGGCCTAGCCCGACGGTCAGGCTGGCCTAGCTCTCTGGGCCAAACTCTAGGGCTATCCAGATGATTAAGGCAGGATTTTCGTAATAGTTCTTAATGATTTGAATGGGTCGGATGGGGCTGAGGTGTGCTGCTCAGAAGCGGCGAGGACTATCTCTGCCTATCGAATATGTGGCTGTTTGGGTTTGGCGTTCTGGTGTGTGGCGATTTATAAAGAGGGGCGATCGCCGCAGCTATACCAGAATGGGTGCAACGTTCAGTAGAATCAGTAGGCTAACGGTGGAGGGCGATCGCCGTCTCCTTGCATTCCGTAGATTCAGGCAACAGACTTCAGACAACGTGAGAGTGGAAGGATGGGAACCGTGCGACGCTGGAAAACATTTGGGCTATTGGCGCTATTAGGGCTATGTCTGAGCTGGCTGATCAGCTGTAGCCCGTCTCAGCCATCCTCAACCACCTCAGCAGAGGGAACTGTAGAGGTTGAGTTTTGGACCATGCAGCTACAGCCCCAATTTACCGACTACTTCAATGAGCTGATTGCCAACTTTGAGCAAGAGAACCCCGGCATTCAGGTGAAGTGGGTGGATGTGCCCTGGGGCGACATGCAGAGTAAGATTCTCACCGCCGTCTCAGCAGGAACCGCCCCAGATGTGGTGAATTTAAACCCTGACTTTGCGGCGCAGTTGGCCGGACGTAATGCTTGGCTTAATTTAGATGACTATATTGATGCCGCTGCTCAAGAGCAGTATCTGCCTCGCATTTGGGAGGCAAACCAGCTCGATGGGCAAACGTTTGGCATTCCCTGGTATCTGACCACCAGCGTGGCGATGGCAAATACCCAACTGCTGCAACAGGCAGGCATCGCCGCACCGCCGAGCACCTACGAGGAACTGGCCGATGTGGCGCGTCAGGTGCGCGAGTCCACCGGAAAATATGCCTTTTTTGTAACCTTTGTGCCGACCGATTCTGCGGATGTGCTGCAATCCTTTGTGCAGATGGGAGCTGACTTACTCGATTCTGAGGGTAATGCTGCCTTTGACTCCCCGCAGGGTCGTGCGGTGTTCCAATACTGGACGGATCTTTATCAGCAAGGGTTGCTGCCCCGTGAGGTGCTGACCCAGGGTCACCGCCGGGGAATTGAGCTATTTCAGGCTGGGGAAACGGCGCTGCTGTCGTCGGGGCCGCAGTTCTTGAAATCGATTGAAACCAACGCACCGGCGATCGCCCAGGTGACTGAAACAGCGCCCCAAATTACCGGCAGCACCGCCAAAAAAAGCGTAGCAGTGATGAATGTGATGATTCCCCGGAATACGCCTAGCCCAGATGAGGCCGTCGCCTTTGCCCTGTACTTAACCAACAACGCCAACCAGCTCGAATTTGCTAAAGCCGCGAATGTGCTGCCTTCGACGCAAGAGGCTCTGACCGATCCGTACTTTACTGCCGGTGCTGAAGCCGATGATGCGCTGGAGCGGGCCAAGGCCATTAGCGCCGCTCAAATGACAGAGGCAGAGGTGCTGCTGCCGCCCATTGAATCCATTAAGGAACTGCAGCGAATTGTGTATGACCATCTCCAAGCGGCCATGTTAGGAGAACTGTCGGTAGACGAGGCCGTAACTCGTGCCGCTGCCGAATGGGATGCTCGCTGATAACCGGTTGCTTTTCTAAGTCTGAAACTACAACAACGTCAAATATATGTGGGCTTGATAGTGTTGTTTCAGTTCTGCTGCGCGGGGTTAAAGCAACGCTAACTGGCTGTCACTCAGAAGTCGGCCAGGGCACGCAATTTTTGATCACGCTAAACCTAGAGCCAGAGCTATCTGCGCCATCGGCTCAGCCCCCTGCTTCATCGGCCACGTCTGGGGTCCAGGCTGTGGATAAGACAGCAGTGGGTGCGGCATCGCCTGCAAGCCTAGGCAACCCTGCATCTCGCTTCATCCCGGTGCGTTGCGCGTGATGAGACACACCTTTCATGAATCAGACCGAACCCCTGGGTTATCGTACCTTTGGTGTCTTTTTACTTGCCTGCTTCCCGACACAGGAGACTCAGGTTGTCGTAACCCAAACTGAGGTTTTCATAATAGATTGCGGGCTTTGACTTGCAGATAACGGTCTACCAGTTGATTGGACAACTGCTGAGCGGGCGCATCTAGAACCAGTACTCCCCGCTGCCGCAGCGTAGCCAGCACCAGCTGACGCTGAGCTAACAGGTCTAGCGCGACGGACTGCCGATAGGCATGGGCGACCTGCGGGGCAAACTCCTGCGCCCGCTTGTCTAAGGCTGCATCGCGCAGCAGAACGCAGAAGGGAAGGTGGCGCGGCTTTAGGCGACCCAAGGCCAGCAATAGCTCGCTGCTGGCGGTTTCATCGACCAAGTCGGTGAGCACCACAATCAGGGCGCGGCGAGCTTGCTTTAGGGTTGCGGTAGTGACGGCACCCACATAGTCAGGCTCTTGCATGACGGGTTCTAGCGGTGTCAGCGTGTTGAGCAGCTTCGTTAGGTGGGGTTGCCCCCGCTCTGGCGGCACCCAAGCCGTCATCTCTCGGTCAAATACACCGAGACCGACGCGATCGCCCCGGTTCAGTGCTGCCAACGCTAGAGACAAGGCCGCATTCATGCCCCAGTCAAACCGGGCTAACCCTTGTACCTGCGCGGTCATCAGCCGTCCTCGGTCTAGCAAAATAATCAGCGTTTGCTCTTGTTCGGGTTCGAGCACCCGCACCAAGACCTGATTGCGGCGGGCTGTTGCCTTCCAATCGATCAATCGGGGATCGTCGCCTGTGCTGTAGTCGCGTAATTCGGTGAATTCAGTGCCCATACCCATGCGGCGGGCTTGACGCACATTGCCTGAGGCTTGCAGCATCAGTTTTGCCGATAGCTCTTTGAGGCCGATCAAATCGGGATAAACCAGGGCGGGCGCTGCCTGGGGAATGCGCCATTCATGCCAGGCTAACCCCCAGGCGCCGAGCTGCCGCAGGTATAAGTCTCCCCAGCTATAGGCGCCTCTGCGACTGGGGCGAACCGTGTATGTCAGCTCGGCTGAGCTGGATGGCGCGATCGCCCCCGTTAACTGTAGGGGTGTGGTCGCAAACTCTGCCGGAGCCGCATCACGCAGCTGAAACTGCGCCGACGTTGTCGCCTGCTCGGTTGCCGTAATGGTCAGGGTGATGGGATTCTCTCTGCCGATGGAAAGCTTAGAGAGGGTCTGGCGCACGACGCGGATGCGGTGCGATCGCACCCGAGCGGCATCCACCAGCGCTAGCGCTAGCACGCCAGCATCATAGGCCAGCGTTAGGGCGATCGCCCGACCCAAGCCTGCAGGCTGAGTGGGATTGCCACCCAGCAGTGCGATCGCGAGTCCGCCCACGGTGCCGATAAGCAACAGTTGATAGAGGCGTTTAGCTGGAACCATGGGAATTGGGGGTGGAGCGGGCGATGGCGCAGGGCCGAGGTTAAGAGGCAGCGTGGGGGCGTGCGGTTCGCTGCGGTTGGGGCGCTAGCGAGGCACAGGCACTTGGCCGAGGATGCTGGTAATGATGTCGTCGGGGTTAAGGCCGTCGATCTGGGCTTCGGGTCTGAGGATGAGGCGGTGGCGAAGCAGGGCTGGGGCGATCGCCTTGACATCATCCGGTATGACGTAATCGCGCTGGTGCAGCCAGGCATGGGCTTTGCTAGCCTGCAACCAGGCCACTGCAGCGCGCGGCGATGCCCCCAACAAAATTTCAGGGTGCTGACGCGTCTGCTGCACTAGCGCTTGCAAATAGTCCAGCAGGGCTTCAGCAATGGCCAGTTGGCGCACCTGCTGCCGCCCCGCCAGCACGGTGTCTGCAGACATGACGGGGGTGAGATGGGTCAGATCTAGCCGTTTAGTTTGTTGCCCCGTTTGGGCGTTGTGCAGCATTTGTCGCTCGGCTTTGGCCTCGGGATATCCCACCACCAGCTTGAACAAAAAGCGGTCGAGCTGCGCCTCAGGGAGAGGATAGGTGCCTTCAAACTCTAGGGAATTTTGGGTGGCAATGACCCAAAACAGATCCGGCAGGGGCAGGCTTTCGCCATCGATCGTGACTTGCTGTTCTTCCATGGCTTCGAGCAAGGCAGATTGAGTTTTAGGTGGCGTACGGTTGATTTCGTCGGCCAGCAGCAGTTCGGTAAACACCGGGCCGCGCCGCAGGGTAAAACTGCGGCTATTCAGGTCAAAGATATTGGTGCCCACAATATCGGAGGGCAGAATATCTGGCGTGAGCTGCACGCGCCGAAAGTCTGCCTGCAGCAGCTGTGCCAGCACCTTCACGATGAGAGTTTTGCCCGTTCCAGGAACCCCTTCTAAAATGACATGCCCCCCGCACAGCAGCGCCACCAAGAGCTGCTGCACCACGTCAGCTTGGCCGACGACAACTGTGGCTAGCGCACGGGCAAGCTGCTGAAACTGGACAATAGAATCGGGCATGGGTACCTCAGAACGAGCGATCGCACGACTAATCGCATCTGATTAGCCGCATCCATCATGCATCCCAAATACAATCCAAATCACAATCCAACGTGGATTAATGCTTGCATTTAGGCTAGACACACATTGGCGATAGTAGCAGGAGTCTCTGATCCTACGGCATGTTTGTGCGTTGGGGCCAACGGGAGCGTGGATGCTCAAGGTACCGTGTACGCACCAGCAGCGATTACCTCAGGGTAGTCGGCGGCGCACGTGGTGCAGTTGATCGAGCCAAGCGGCGAGAAACCGATCCGTGCGGCCACGCCGCAACCGTTTGCCTTCTTGGGCTCTGGCTGTGGGGACGGTGGCGGAATGCAGCGGCGCTAGCTCAGCGGCAGGCTGCCCCGTTTGCTGCTGCCAGGCTGCCATCAGTTTGTCGTCTTCTATTGGGTCGAGCCCAAGCCCGAGCGATCGCTGCAGCCGACGTCGCTCAGCCTGACCCACGAGCGTCACTACAAATTCAGCGCGTTCAGCCTTGTGCAGCACCGCCCCGAGCGCTCGAATATAGGCGTCTCCGGTATCAGGCTTGGGGTTTGGTTGAGGGTGGGGTGGCCCTAAGCGGCGATCGCCCCATACCGCCAGCAGCACCAGAATCGCTGCCTGAAGCGCCAGCAGCGCCATCGGAGTTTGGGCCAGATAGCCCAGCAGCGTATCCCGCCCGGTTTCTGCCAGCGTGTCTGCATCCACATAGCCATGCAGGTATTCATCCACCCAGAGAGGATGTCCCGGCTCTGTCACCAGATCCGTGAAGAACGCAAAATTTCCGGCCTCGGTTTGATAGGCGTTTGCGGCGAGATGCGGTGTGGCGACATAGATCACTCGCCCCTGCTGCCAAGGCACCTCCCACACCAGTGCCCCGGCCTCGTCTGCCAGTCGAAGCCGCGCCTCCTGATTCGCAAAGTCGGGCGTTGCAGCCAGCGCCTCGGCAGGAGGGGCTTCGGGCTGATAGCGGCGGCGCGTTTCCACCCGCACCGCACCCACAGGACTCTCTATCTGGGTGCGAAATGGTGCAGCCGTCACCGGACTGCGGATGCCCACCTGAACTAACACATTGCCCTGGGCTACCCAGTCCAGCTCGGGCAGCATGACGGGAGACAGAGTGGGGAAAATTTGCACGAGCGTTTGGGGCGGTTCTGTCTCGTCAAAAAACTCTGACACGGGCCGCTGCCAGCGCTGCACGTCAATACCCTGCTGCTGCAATTGGGCATACCAGGCCCCATAGCCCGACGGGGTGCGGCTGTAGGTAGAGCCGTGCTGGCTCGGGGTAGTGTTGGACGGGCCAAACACGCTCAGCAGCAGCAATGCGCCTAGGGCGATCGCCCAGAACCAGCGTTGACGGGTGGGCTGCGTTGTCATAATGCAGGAGACTCCTCAATGGTGCGAAATGCCTGCTGACAGGCCTGCAGCATCTCCAACGAGGCATCCGTCGGGCTGTAGTGCAGCCGCTCATGGGTGGCAATCAGGATGGCGTAAGCCTGCTGGGCCTGGGGCGATCGCACCCGAGCGGCCTGTAGCAGCGCTAAATATTCACCATCGGTGCGGCTTGCTTGTTGGGGAATCAGCTCGCCATCGTTTAAGTGCTGCAGCCCTGCCATATACAGAGCGCGGCAGGCCTCAGCATAGTTGCCCTGCTGCTGTGCCCGGCGCGATCGTGCCAGCCAAGTGGATAGACTGGCATGCTCTGGCCGATCTGCTAGCAGCACCGCGCCATCCCGCTTTCCCCAAGACAGCCAATCCGGTAGCCAGCGTGCCAGTTGTGTCAGTCCCCAAGTGGCCAAGGCGGCCACCACCAGCCAAAACACGAGCTGTGTCAGCCACTCCGGCAACTCAGACGGAAAGGGCGATCGCTCTGCATCCACATTGCGAAACAGCCACTCCCACGCCTCCCCTAACCACTGCGACGCCTGACCGATGCGCCAGCCCAAGCTGTCGTCCTGAAAGGTAGTGGGGTCCATAATCCGGCTCCGGTATCTCCAACGGCTGCTCAATTCAAGCTGCTGCAAGCAGACTAGCGCATCCTCACTCCCCTAACGTCTGCTCTTAACCCAGCGCAGCAGCAGATAAATTCTTCTAAAACCTCATAAAAATTTGACAAATCTAGGATTTAAATAATAAAACTAGGTCATAAATCAAAATTGCCTAATTAAACAATGCAAATTGATCTAGACGCCGTGGATAAAAAGATTCTGATCCTGCTCATGGCGCAGGGTCGGATGACTTGGGCCGATCTTGCCGCCCGGCTTCAGCTGTCGCCGCCGGCTACCGCTGAGCGCGTGCGTCGATTAGAGGAGCGCGCTATTCTTCGAGGCTATAGCGCTCAAGTCAGCGCTGAGCACGTGGGCTTGCACTTGATGGCGTTTATCACTCTTACCCTCGATCATCCCCGCTACCGTGCCGAGTTCCTCGACTGCGTGCAGCAGCACGAGGCTATTCAGGAATGTCACCACATTGCTGGGGCGGGCGACTACCTGCTGAAGGTGCGCTGTCGCCACACCCGTGACCTAGAGCATCTGGTGAGTGAGGTGTTAAAAAGCCTGCCGGGTGTTCTTCGCACCCAAACCACCATCGTGCTGTCCACAGCCAAGGAAACCGCTGCACTCCCGCTTGAGCTGCACGATCCCTCAACTTAAGCTCAAACTCAGTCTGAATACCCCTAGATTTGGATTTACTCTTGCCGTCTTGTAATAAAACAAAACAATGGACGACCCCTCTTCTTTTCTGATTCGAGGATTTGTGATAGGGCTCTCAATCGCTGCCCCCGTCGGGCCTATCGGTATTTTGTGCATTCGCCGAACGCTGGTAAACGGGCCGCTGGCGGGGCTAATGTCGGGCTTGGGTGCTGCCACTGCCGACGCTATATATGGTGCGATCGCTGGATATGGGGTAACGTTTATTTCAGCCGTCTTAATTGGGCAGGGTACAGGGCTGCGCTGGGTTGGCGGAATTTTTTTGATAGGTTTGGGGATTCACACGCTACGATCAAGGCCCGCTGAGCTATCTGCCTCAGCACTGCCCACCTATGGGCTGCTGGCGGCCTATGGCTCTACTCTAGTTCTGACACTCACAAACCCCACCACGATTCTGTCCTTTGCGGCAGTATTTGCCGGATTGGGATTAGCGAGTGCAGCGGGGGATGTGGGCGCAGCCACCACGCTGGTGGTCGGGGTGTTTCTGGGCTCGGCGTTGTGGTGGCTGCTGCTGAGTGCAAGTATCGGTTTGGTTCGATCAAGGTTCAGTTCTAGTCGCTTGCGATGGGTAAACCGCATTTCTGGCATCGTTCTGATCATCTTTGGCTGCGCGGCTCTGGTGTCGTGGGGATGGGGATAAAGTGGGCGATCGCCCATTATCATCAACGGAATCAACGGCCTTGGGTTCGTTTCTCTGGTTGGCAAGTGCTGGGGATGGCGATCGCGGTCATGCTTAGCATGAGCAGTCTGGCGCATCTCGCGCTCCCCGCTGCGGCCACGTCTCCGTCTGGGCATCTCGCGGTGCAACTGGCCCAGCAGCCCGCGCCAAGCACCCCAATCGAAACGCTGCGGCTGCTGCAGCAGCAGCTTGAGCAAAAGCGCGAGGCTATCCGCAAACAGCGCAGCGAGCTGCAAAACTTAGAAGATACCGCTCAGGGGCAACTCGAAGGGCTGACCGATCAGATTGAAAATACGTCAGAAATTATCCTCGAGAACGAGACCCGCATTCAGCAGGCCAATACCCGGTTGCAGGTTTTAGAAGACCAACTGGCGCAGGCAGAGCGCGCCTTTCAGGAGCAGCAGTTTGCGACCGTGGGACGACTCAAGTTTTTGCAGCGGCAGCAGAGCAGTCGCGGCTGGGCCGTGCTGCTGCAAAGCCAAAGCCTAAACGAGTTCTTAGAACGGCGCTATCAGCTTCAGCGGGTGTATGCGGCAGACCGCGATATGTTGGAGCAGCTCTATGCCAATGCGGCGGATATCAGCCAGCAGCGCGGCGAAGTTGAGCGCCAAAAAAACGAGATTACGTTGCTGACTCAAGAGTTGCTAAGTCGCAAAGCCGCCTATGAGCAACAAGCCGATGTGCAGAGTGGCTTGGTCGATCGGTTTCAGCGCAATCGTCAAGCGCTGCAGGAGGCCGAAGATCAGCTCACCCGCGACTCTAGCAATATTGCGGCGCTGATTCGGCAGCGGCTGAATGTGGGGGTGGTGCTGCGTGGCACGGGCGTGTTCAATATCCCTACTGATGGCCGACTGACTAGCAGTTTTGGCTATCGGGTGCATCCTATTTTGGGCACTCGCCGCTTCCATGCGGGCATTGACTTTGGGGCACCCCAGGGCACCACCATTCGGGCGGCAGATAGTGGTGTGGTGATCTTGGCAGGATGGCAGGGAGGCTATGGCAGAACGGTAATTATCGATCACGGCAATAAACTCTCGACCCTTTATGCCCACAGCAGTCGCATTTTTGTATCAGAAGGGCAAACGGTGCAGCGGGGGCAGCCGGTCGCTGCTGTTGGGTCTACGGGCTTTTCCACTGGGCCGCATTTGCACTTTGAGGTGCGTCGTAATGGAGAACCGATTAATCCCCTTGATTTTTTGTAGCTTGATAGAATTCACGTAATTGGATGACTATTGGAATGCGCTCAGAGGCCTTGCCTCCCCCCAAGCATCCAAAATTCCTGCGCTCCCGCACTCTGTTAGCACAGAGCAGTGCATGAGTCCTGACTTGCTTTTCTGAGGCAGGTGGCGTTTGATGATGAGAGGGCGATCGCCGCTCTCGTTATCTAGAATTTGCCAGCCTCTCCAGCCTATATAGATAGGTTGCTCGTTAAATCGTCTGCCATTGGGGCTAGTCACACCTAGTCATGCCAGGATGCTCGACCCATGACTCATTTTGAACCTCAACCCAGTCGAGAATGGTGGGCCCAGCGCTGGGTCGATGTCCTAGAATCGTTTGGACGTATTCCCCGCCTAGCGCGGGCGCGCAACTATGCCCGCGAGGGACATGTGCTGAGTATTACCTTTGACGCCTCGAACGTGCGGGCGTTGGTGCAGGGCACTGCGCTAGAGCCCTACCGCGTTAGCCTGCACCTTGACGCGTTTGATGATGAGCAGTGGCAGTATGTGATTGAGTCGCTGGCTCAGCAGGCGGTGTTCTCTGCAAAGCTGCTGTCAGGCGAAATGCCTCACAACATTGAAGGGGTGTTTACAGAAAATGGGTTGAGCCTGTTTCCGTTTACTAAGTTTGATATTCACAGCAAATGCTCTTGCCCTGACCCAGCCAACCCCTGCAAGCACATTGGGGCGGTGTATTATCTGCTGGGCGATCGCTTTAGCGAAGATCCCTTTGTGCTATTTCAGCTGCGGGGGCGCACGAAGGATCAGATCATTAGCGCGCTGCGGCAGTTGCGCAGCGCGTCTGCACCTGATGTGCCGGATGCTGCCGTTGAAGCGACTGAGCTGGAGTCTACGGATGCGGAGAGGGCGATCGCCCTGCAGCAGTTTTGGCAATACGATCACCAAATCGATCCATCCTTAGTGGTGATTGCCCCGGCCCCTGGCAGTGATCTTCCCCTAGATACCCTAGGCAATTTCCCGATGCATCCCGACATCACGGCTACGTTCAGTGTTATTGCGCCAGAAGCTATTATGGACTACTTAAAGACTGTGTATGCTGTGACTAGTCAGGCGGCTGTCATGACGGCGATGACAGCGGGTCACACCTCCAAATCCAATTGATACGTTTAAAATCGGCGTTGCTGCATTGAGGATAAAACGGTAGACGTGATAAACCTCACCTAATCGGCTCAGCAGGTTCATTAAAGTCTCTAAATCTGGGGAAAGAATATTATTTCAATGTTCTAAAACTTAAAGGGGGCTTCTGCTGTAACCCATATCTCGGAGCCGCAATGCTACACCAGCTAAAAAGAGTCTATGAACGTCGGGGTGCGGTTTTTGTTACTTTTTTTGTTACTCTAGCTAGCGCCACCGTGGGTCTGGCGAATCTCCGACTTCTGCGCTTAACTCGTGTTATGGCCTAGCAAGCCTTCCCCTGCTGCATTGCAGCCCATCTGCAGCCTGTCTCGTCTATGCCTCTAGAGCCTATTCCGTCAAACTCCGCGCCCAGCCAGCACCCTAGACCGACGGCCACTGTGTCGCCAGACTGTTCGCTGTCAGCGGCTATTAAGCTGCTGCACCAGCAACCGAGCCGCTGCGTGTTGGTGATGACCCACGGCACCCTGTGCGGCATCGTGACGGGGCAGGATGTAGTAAGGGCGATCGCCCGTGGGCTAGAGGTATCCGCGCCAGTCAGTGCAGTCATGAGCCATCCCGTCATTACCCTGTCAGAGCTAGAAGCGGGCAATCTGCTCAAGGCTGCTCACTTGCTGCATCACCACCGCATCCACCACCTGCCGATCGTGTCTGAAGGGGGCGACGTGGTGCAGATCCTCACCTTGGACGCGATTCAGCATCGGCTGATGGCCCCCGCCCCGGCGGTAGAGTGGGGGCCGGAATCTGAAACGGCCAGTTTGCTGAATTCCTCGGTGGTGGCGATCGCCCAGTTCTCAAGCAATGCGGAAGGTCACCTGCTCTACCAAAGCGGCTCAGCAGGCGTGGTGCCACTCTTTGGCTATGCTAATCAAGCTTTTCAAACCACCCCTACCCTTTGGCAATCGCGCATTCACCCCGACGATGCGCCCCACGTCCAGCACAGCTGCCGGGTGGCCCTGCTGACTACAGACCCCATCACCGTCGAGTATCGGTTTTTGACCCAGCAGCAAGAGCTGCGGTGGATCGCGACTCAAATAAGCCGACAGCCCCATCCTCAGGCGGAGCTTTTCCACCTCACCACACTGTCGATTGACATCACGCCCATCAAGCGCACTCAAGAATTGCTGGCGCGCAGCCAGGATGGCTATCGTCAGACCATTGAGCATTCGCCGATTCCGATTTTTTCAATTCAGCGCGATGGCACCATTCAGTCCTGGAATACGGCCTGTCAGGATCTGTATGGCTATTCCGCGACAATTTGTGGCGAGTCGATGGCGTCCATTGTGCATCGGCTGGATCATCCTTTCTCCATCCTTCAAATTACAGACCATGTCTTTGCGGGGCAGTCCTTAAGCAATGTAGAACTGATCTATCGCTGCCACGATGGCGGGTTTTGCTATAGCCAGACGCGCTTTTATCCGCTTAAAGACCCGATGGGCACGGTGAGCACCTGTGTTGTTGCCAATACTGATATTACCGAGCGCATTCAGATTGAACGGTTGCAGGCTCAGCAGGCTCGGCGCGATCGCCTCATTCATTGGATGACGCAGCAGGTGCGGCGATCGCTCGATTTAGATGTGGTGCTGCAAACCACCGTCACGGAAGTGCGCCAGTTTTTGCAGGTTGATCGCGTTGTGATTTATCGCTTTGAACCCGACTGGAGCGGCAGCCTTGTTGTGGAATCGATCGTGGCATCCCGCTACTCGCTAGCGAGCGTAATTTATTATGACCCCTGCTTTAGCGCCCATCAGGTGCAGCCCTATCAAGACGGGCGAGTAAGTGCCATTGATAACGTGGGGACTGCAGACATTAAACCGTGCTATCGTGACCTGCTCGATCGCTTTCAGGTGATGGCGAATCTGGTGGTGCCCATTCGATCGGGCGATCGCCTGTGGGGGTTACTGATTGCCCACCACTGCACCCGGCCCCGCGTGTGGCAGCCCTGGGAAAAAGATCTGCTGCTGCAGCTAGCCGAACAGGCGGGTATCGCCATTCAGCAATCGACCCTATATAGCCAGGTGCAGGCGCTCAACATCACTCTAGAGCAAACGGTAGAGCACCGCACCCAGCAGCTGCGTCGCGCGCTGCACCACGAAGAATTGCTAAAGCGGATTACCGATCGGGTGTGTGACAGCCTAGACGAGTCTCAAATTTTGCAAACAGCTGTGCAGGAAATTGCCACAGGTCTCGCGGTGAATAGCTGCGACACGGGCATCTATGACCTAGAGGCCCAGACCTCGAACATTCGCTATGAATACGTGGTGAGCGCCGTGCCCAGTGTGCAAAACCGCTTGGTTACGATGAAGAATTATCCAGAAATCTACCCCTCGTTGCTCGCTGGCGAATCGCTGCACTTTTGCTGGCGGCTGCATCAAGAGGGGGATCGTGTGACGATTCGAGCCCTAACCCAGCCGTTTAGCGTATTTGCCTGCCCGTTGATTGATGACCAGGGCGTGATTGGAGATTTGTGGCTCTACAAGTTAAACGGGGCCTGCTTCGACGAGTTAGAAATTCGCCTGGTGCAGCAGGTAGCCAATCAATGTGCGATCGCCATTCGCCAAGCCCGCCTCTACGAAGCGGCCCATGCCCAAGTCAAGGAGCTAGAGCGTCTCAACCACCTTAAAGACGATTTTTTAAGCAGCGTCTCCCACGAACTGCGAACCCCCATGGCAAACATTCACATGGCAGCTCAAATGCTAGAAATGAGCTTTGCCAAACTGGGACTATTGGATGACCAGCCCATGCATCGCTACCTGACTATTCTGACGGAGGCGTGCCAGCAAGAGCTAGACCTGATCAATACCCTGCTCGATCTCTCTCGTCTAGATGCGGAGACCGAACCGTTGATTTTGATCGACATTGAGCCCCACGCCTGGATTCGCCATGTCGTGGAGCCATTTCTGCAACAGGCCCAGTGCCAACAGCAAACCCTAACCATTGCGCTACCGCCGCACCTGCCCACCGTATACACAGACAGCAGCTATTTGGGGCGGATTTTGTCGGAGCTATTGTCCAACGCCTGCAAGTACACCCCCGCTGAGGAACAGATCCGAATTACTGGCAAGCCTCTGGCAGATTTTCTCACCATCAGCGTCAGCAACTCTGGGGTAGAAATTGCGCCCGAGGAGCAACTGCACGTGTTTGAGCGGTTTTACCGGATCCCCAGCCACGACCCCTGGAAACACGGCGGCACCGGGCTGGGGCTGGCGCTGGCTAAAAAGCTAGCGGAGCATCTGGGCGGTACGCTCAGCGTGTCAAGCCATGACCATTGGACCACGTTTCACCTCTGTTTGCCCCTGCGCCCCCCGGCCTTTCATCTCAAGCGAGCCGCGTTGCCTACAGTACTTTGACACTCACAATACTTTGACATTGCAACGCATTAAAACACTACTGCGCATTAACGCAGTTGCGGCCTTGGCGCTTGGCCTGAAGTAGCGCTTGCTCGGCTCGGTGCATCACGTCCCATGCGGTTGCATCTAGGTTGGTCTCTTTCTGGGCGATGCCAATGCTTGTGGTTACGGTAAGGGGTTGATTGGCGACCCAGAAGGGCTTGCCGCGAATGACTTGCTGTAGGCGCTCGGCGATGTCTGTGGCGAGCGCCAGCGGGGTAGCGCGCAAGATCATCACAAACTCTTCGCCGCCATGGCGATAGATGGGGGTGTCTTTTCGCAATTGGTGCCGCAAGCGCTCTACGAGGGTTTGCAATACCCCATCTCCGGCAGGGTAGCCGTGGGCATCGTTGATCAGCTTGAAGTAGTCAATGTCGCACATCAGAATGCAAAAAACAGGTTGCTCGGCCCACAGGGCTTTGCTGCTGAGCTGTTTCAGTTCGTCTTCTAAGGCTTCGCGCGCGAGGCAGTGGGTGAGCAGTAGGTCTGGGGCGTCGGCTTGTAGGGTCGAGGGGGGCAAGGGGAGCCACTGAGCATCGGGATGGTGGCGTAGGCTTTGGGTGTGTTGCAGTTGGGTTAGGGCGATCGCCAAATAATCAACCACTTGGCTCACCCATTGCACCTGCTCTAAAGAGGCGCTGTGGCCATCCTGCTGCGCTAGAGCCACAATCCCAAACAGCTCTTGCTGGATAAACACGGGCAGCAACAGCAGCGAGAGGGTCTGAGTGGCGGGCAGTAACGGTCGGAGGGCGGCAAGTTCGTCGTTGAGCGGCTCCACTTGCAAGTATGAGACCCCATCTTGCAAAAACAGGGCGGCGGCTGTCTGCCAGGCCGCATCGGCCTCGGGTGAAAAGGAGAAGCTTGGTTCTAGAACGGTGTCAGCGGCCCAGTTGGCGATGAGCGCTGCACCAGGCGCACTCACCTGCACGAGCAGGGTGCGATCGCACCCAAATTCTTGTCCTAGCTCTGCCAAGATGGTTTGCACCACCCCGTCTGGCTCCATGTAGGAATTAAGCAAGTGGGTAATGCGGCCCAACCGGGCAATGTGCAGCCGAGCCTGGGCTAGCTTGTGCCGCCAGTAAACGCTGCTATAGGCGAGGCTCAACTCTGTGGCCTGAGCTTTCAGCGCCGCGAGTTCTTCTTTAGCCCAGCCCTCAATCTCAGTAGTAAACAGAGTCACCGCTCGGTTGGGGCGCTCGGGTGCTGCCGTGTGGGGACGGTGCAGTTGTAGCAGGAATGGCACATCGGCAGAGGGTAGGGCCTCATCTGCCGAACCGGTGACCGTAGGCGGCGGTAGCGGCTGCACTAGGGTGCCATCTTCAAACTGCATTCGATGGGGCGATCGCACTTGATCGATAACCCAGAGCGGCAGGGGCGACACTCGGTAGGGGTGCACAACGGGTAGTGGCTGGCTCTCTAACCCGGCGATCGCGCCTCTTGATGCGGTCTGTTGCTCTGCCACAGGGTCTACCGCAGCCGCCTCCCCATGCCCAGACTCCTCAGTCGCAGCTTTCTGAATGACTGCCGGAGTGCTGTCCAAGGCAACTCGCTCTGCAATGCCGCCCGTCGCATAAACCCACGCTACATTCGCAGCTAGATCAATGCGACACCAGACTGCACAGTCAGCGTGATGGGCGAGGGCGATCGCCCCCACGGCTTGCCGCAGCAGCCAATCCATGTCATTGCGATGGGGCGTAGCACTGTCTCGCATTCACTCTAAGTATCCGATAGTGACAAGGTAATTCGTGTAAAGGGAAGGACTAATGACATACCGTAAGCTATTCGCCCAAATTGGATAGATCAATTGACTGACCCACGGAGGGATCTTGCTTGCCCTTGGGCTTCATGTTGTTCTGGGCCATCGCTGCCGCTTGGGATAAAATCTTCTGGATTTCATCTGGCGTTAGCGCCTTCTCTGGCACGGGCTTTGGAGGCTTTGCCGCCGCCGATCGCCCTGCTGGAGTGCTTGCCGCCGATTGCCGCGGACGATCTGACCAGCCGCATTTCATACAAACTTGCCGCCCCGACGACTTCAGCGGCGGCCCTAACCGATAGCTACATTTCGGACATTCATCTAGAGGCATCGTTAACCCTCCATCCACGCTCCCTATAAAGTACCCTGACTCTTTCAGATCCGAAGTTCGTACTTCCTAGGCTTGCAAATCCTAGGTTTGACCCCAGGTCTGACCCTAGTTCTAACTGTCTAGCAAGCATCGCAGAGTTAAATTCCAGCGGCCATCCTGTGCAGGTTAGCACTCACTTTAGATACAGCGCAGAGTACAGAATTCCTAATCATACAAAATTGTCTAGAGATGACCCTGCTAAACTGACACCCCTAAGGATGGCATTGCTCATTAGGCGCGGCGCTCAAACAGCTCTCGCAAACGAATTTTGAACGCCACATAGCGAGGAAATTGATAGTGCTCTACTAGAAGCCACGTCACCATGGTCAGGTGGAGAAGGAACGTGCCGACGACCCAGGCCACCGGAAACCATGACAGCGGGCTATTGGGTAATGGTGGAAAGGTGTAGACCGACAGCCCCACCACCAGAGACGGCAACACCACAATTGCAATGGCAATCAGCCAGATGACAGCGCGCACGTTTGCGTCTTCTTGCCGAGCCACCTGCCAGTTGCGCCCGCTCCAGCGCCAGGTCATCGGCTGCGAACTATCAACCACTTCGATGGCTTGGCTCTCTACGTCAACTGCAAAAATGTGGCGGCAGAAGTTGCAGGCAAACGCATCCATCAGCGCGAGGCTGCTGATTTCTCCATGCTGACAAATAGGGCATGCGTAGGAATCATGCAGGGTTAAGTCGCGATAGTCTGGCGTAATGCGAGGTGAATGCTTTGAGTGCGCCGATTTAGGCACTCGGTCAAATGCTGGTGTCATACCCAGCCCCTATAGAAACAGTGGCAATCTTAATCGTTCAACTCAGCGTTTGGTGCAAGCCTGATGAGAACTCGTTAGTAGACGCATTCGAGCAAAAAGCGTGCAGCAGCGTTCTGCAGGCAGCCTGCGCTTTTTGGCCTGCGGCATCTGACAGACCCGCTAGACTCTCCTCATCCTAGTCTTACTCCAAAGATTTTGCGTAGGCACGCAGATTAAATAAAGTCAAAGTTCAACCTTGAGACGTGCCTGATTAGGTGTGAACAGATTCCAGGCAGGCGCCAAGTTGACCTAGCTTTTCTTTGGCAGAAATCCCCTAACATGCCATTCTGACCCGGTAGATTTTCTACAGAAATGCCTCATAGAAAGCCTTTCAATCTGGGTAGGGCTATATCCTGTGAGGCTAAGGGACAACACTGCCTAAAGTCCTCATAATTTCCTGGCCTTGTTCTTCCAATACAATGAGCGGTTCTGGGCCATCCATCTCAATGCGCTTAACGAGAACTTGACCCTCACCCAAGTAATCCCCCACGCTAACGGTGCGGCTGGTGGTATCTCCTGGGGCTTCAGTAATCACTGCAAGGCGATCGCCCACCTGCACCATGCCGGTCACCTGAATGCGGTTGGCGAGCAGTTGGGGCGGGTTGCTAAATAAAGGGAGGGATGAGCTAGAGCCGTCTACCGTCGGCGCGGGCATTTGGGCAGGGATAGGAACTGTCGCCAGAGCGGGCGGTGGGGGCGGTGCTGCAAAGCTAGGTACAACAGGCACCTGTTGTACCGTGGGGACTTGTGGCAGCAGCGGCTGCGTTAGAGCCTCGGTCATGGTAGGCACGTTCACCACCACGGCTGCGTCCGTCACAGACGAAAACGGATTATTGCGCCCTGCTTGCCCTAGCGGAGGAGGAGGCGTTGGGCGCGATCGCCCGCCCGTGTCGGCATTGGGTAGCGCAGCTAAGGCAGGTTGAACAGCACGACTGGGAACCCGACCCGTGGGCGATGCCCCCGACTCCTCTAGGTTGGGGGCTGACGGCATGGTGGGCGGTGTGGACTGGGCCTGCTGCGAGGGCGATCGCTCCCCACAGGCACCCACGATGAGGCCGATCGCTCCACCCATCAGCATTAGTGTCAGCCTAGTCATCCGTCGATTGTTCGCCATGCCGCCGCTCCCCATGCAATACCCCAAAGCATACTCAGCCTTTGCGGTTGCAGATCATCGATTTTGCTGAGAAGAGGCTAGATTTTTTGGCGATCGCTCAAAAACCTTGATTTCAATCCATCCTTCTCATCCAAGACGCTACCAACCCCCAGCTCTAGACACAATCAGTCTGATGTCGAAGGGGTTGGGTCGCTGCTGCCCATTGGGTTATAGCGGGCTAGTACTTTAATCAGCTTATCTTTGTCCATTTGGTCGCCCGTGCTGGCTTTATAAGCTACGGCAATCTCGTCGTATTCCCATTCTTCCAGTTGGTCATCGTCCACTTCACCACGGGCGATCGCCCAAAACCGTTCTTTGAAGTTAGGCACAACGCCGCGCACCTTTCCCGCAGACGGCTGCGGGATATTTTCGTTTATCCATAGAGCAATCTTGGGATATCCCTTGATGGCATCCAATCGGTTCAGCGCAAGATTGACAACGGATGTGCCATAGCGCAGCCATATCAAGGCATCCTTGACGCTGGCCTGCTGCAATTCTGGCAGCTTCGGCGGTGCGGTAGCGTCAGGCTTAACCTCACCATCTAAACTGCGGTGTCCCTTTAGGTAGCCTTGCAGTACTTCGCCTGCTGTTTCCTTCGGCTCCAGGCCAATGAACAACCCCAGCTTATAGGCGCTGTCATTGCTTATTTCATTGGCATAGTCGCCCGTCTCCCATTGTTGAAGGGACTGGTAAGAGGGAAACTCTTTGATGCCCATCATTTCTAATTTTTGGGCGATCGCCACACTGGCCTTGTTATACGAAACCTTTTCAGCGTTCACGGGAACACCTTCAATAATCAGGTCTAAAACATTGACGCGCCCATCTGCCCAGACATAGGCACGAATCGCCTGTATGACTACACTCAAACGCTCTTTATATGGGGTATCCAGCAAGTAAGTCATATATCCTCCTAGCGTCAGGCCGATCGTCAATCTGCACCCTACTCAGCTTGAGCCACGCTACGTTCAGTGCTGCATTTATACCCTCGATTGTTGGCTTTGGGGTTCTAGGTATAGAGAGAGCAGGACAAAATTAGCCTAAAAGTGAGCTGATTACAGGGAATTGTAGGGGATTCCAGGGGAAATAGAGATAAAGGAAGAGGGTTTTAAAGCAAAGACCCCGCAAAGCTTGAAATGCTTGCAGGGCCTTTGTATTAGTTGAGTCGGGATGACAGGATTTGAACCTGCGACATCCTGCTCCCAAAGCAGGCGCGCTACCAAGCTGCGCTACATCCCGGAATGTCATCCACTATCATACAAGACGAATGGCATCGCCTGCCGCCTCTTCTGAGTAATCGCCCATGTCTCGTCCTCAACTCTCATCTCAGACCCCACCCTTGCGCTTGCGCTATTGGCCTTTGCAGCAGTTGCCAGGGCTCTCTCAAGAGTCGCTCGACCTATTGAGCCAGCAGGGGATTGATCACAGCCAGCAATTGTTGCAGGCCACCACCACGCCAGCTCAGCGGCGATCGCTCGCCACCCGCCTGCAGGTGCATGATCACCATGTGGCCAAATGGCGATCGCTCGCCGATCTCGCCCGAGTGCCCTCTGTGGGCGATCGCTTTTGCGGGTTGCTGCTGCATGCGGGCGTGACGTCGCTTACCTATCTAGCCGAGGCGACTCCGCACCACGTGCACCGCCAAATCCTCAAGCTGCACATTGCCACGCTTCAGCGCAAAGACCTGTGCCCTACCCTGGCCGACGTGAATCAGTGGGTGCAAGATGCCACGGTGATCACCGCATATCTACGACGGCAGGCGGCAAAACAGCAGTAAGCCTTGCTCCGGAAGCGACAACCATAGGAATTAACCCGCAGAGCACTAGGCAATATCGGTGGGGGGCTGAGGATTTTGCTGCACTTGTTGGAGAAACGCCTGCACAAGCTGTTGCAGGCTATCCCGAGCGATCTCCGTTCCTGCTGTCGTATTGCCGGGGGTCTCAAAGAAGACCGTGCTGTCCAGCGTCGTCATCGCCACCATTTGGAACAGAATGTGCGTGCTTGCAACCGGGACAGCCACGACTTGAGGGTCTTTGGCTGACGGGCTAGCCGTTGCATCCTTGAGGCTGGCGTAGGCATAGATGAGATTTTTTTGACTGTTGGGCTGGGTGCGTTGACTCAAGGTCGTCATCATCCAGCGCTCATCCAGCGTTTGCAGAATGTAATACTCTGAATGCTTCAACTGACCGGCGATCTGCCGTAGGACTGGGGCGATCGCCTGAACTGCCGCTGGGGTGACGCCATCCTGCGGGGCTTGTTCTATCAATTCTTTAATTTGCTGATCGAGATCCATGTCCTGACGAGAAAAAGGAAGGGTTCTCGACCAGTCTAGAGCAGACTGGCTGTTATTTCCTCCTGAGCACCCCCGCTTACCCCTGAAGTTTCAAGAGGGTGGAGACAGAAGGCCACCTGGAATCGCATGCTTCGGTAGTCACAAGCGCCTGGCTTGTAACTCCATCTCAGCCGAAGATTGCCACCAGCGCCCCGAGCGCCCATACCCTCAGAACCTAACATTCAGGGAGACATGAGAGAAGGCGTGGAGGATATTTCTCAACAGTTATACAGTGAGCTGAAACAAGCCACTCGAGCTTCTGACCGCAATTGTCGAGACGTGGCCGAGCGGATTGCCGTCGAAGTCGCCAGAATCTGTGCAGAGAGCCAGCGAATTCAGGCCTCGGGAGATGTAGACGCGTGGTCTTTGTCTTTGGCACGGCATCGGCTAACGCAGTGCCTCAAGTATTACCAACTCAAGTCGAACCGAGGCCGGGTTGAACTGCACAGCACCTTGAGTGCCGTGGTGTATCGCTACATCACGCCCCCTCAAGTGCAGGCCAGTTATCAGGCGCGGCTTAATTTGATTGAAGACTTTTTGCAGGGCTTCTATATTGAAGCGATTAACGCCTTTCGGCGCGAGACCCAACTGCTGCCCACCTATTCGCCGCGATCGCTCCTAGAGCTGAGCGAATACATGGCCTTTGCCGAGCGCTACGCCAAGCGGCGCATTCCCCTACCGGGCCGCCGCAGCCAGCAGTTGATTATTCTGCGCGCCCAAACCTTTTCACAACAGCAACCCCCCGAAACCCTGGTGGATATTGAACAGGCGGCAGAAGGGACGAGCTCTGATTCAGAACCGACGCGCAGCAGCGCTTCGCTGCAACAGGTGCGCGAGCAAATGGTGGCCCAAGAGCCCGAAGTGGCAGAGGGCGCCCTGCGGGATGCGGTGGTTACTCAGCTGATGGCGTATCTAGAGGACAAGCAGCAGCAAGACTGCGCCGACTATTTTGCGCTGCGGCTGCAAGACTTGCCCGCAAATGAAATTGAGACCATTCTAAAACTAACCCCGCGCCAGCGCGACTATCTGCAGCAGCGGTTTAAGTACCATTTGATTCGGTTTGCCCTGTCGCACCATTGGGAGCTAGTGCATCAATGGCTAGAAGCAGACTTAGAACGCAACTTTGGCTTGACCCCCTGGCAATGGCAGCAGTTGCAGACGCAGATCACCGATCAGCAAGCCGAAATGTTGCAGCTTAAGCAGCAGGGGATGGCCGATGCGGCGATCGCTCAAACGGTCGGCTGCACGGTCAACCAGTTTCAAAAACAATGGACTAAACTACTGGAACAAGCCTGGGAAATTAGAAACGATTTAGTATCCGGAGCAGCGGATTCGAGCCATGAAGAATAAAGTATTGGTCAGGGCAACGTTGCCCTGCCGTCTGCATCTCCAGCGTGGCATCGAGCTGATGGCCCTGGCAGATGCACCAACACTACACCATCAGGGACCTTCAGCCGCAGGGCTGGTTTCGGAAAGCCGCTTTCATTCAATACATTTAGAGTGCATCATCCCTGGTCTGTGGTGTGCCGCAGTTCTCTTTTTTGAGACACTACCCGGCGCCTAACGCCGTGCTAATAGGCCGCTTTCCATTAACATCATGACATTTCTTACTTATTGAACCCGGAGACATACCCGCTGTGGAAGATCGTTTTTATGCGTTGTTAAAGCAACGACTGCGCGAAGAAATTGAGGCCAATCCTCCCCGTTTTCCGTGGGAGTCTGGGCCGATGGAGTATGAGGTAGAGCCGACTGCGCTGCAAGTGTGGACGCGCCAACTGCGGGCTATTGCGCTACCTACGCCGCTGCCTGACACGATGATGGAGCGTCTATTTAGCCAGTGCCAGACGCTACTGCAATCGTCATTGCGGGATGGCGCCAAGTTGGTCAAAGCGGTGGAAGCTATTTTCCCGCAGCACCCCGATATGCTGAATGAGCTGGCAGGCTGGGTGATGGCAGCTCCGGCGCGATCGCCCGAGGCGCTGTTGGCCGATACGGATGGGGCCTCGTTCCCGAGTCAGTATGATGCCGCGACCGAGAGCCAGAAGATGGCGCTGTCGCTGATGGCGGCTCACGAAATTCTGGAAACCCTGACCTGCAAGCTCACCTCGAGCCAACCCCAGGCCAAGCGCGACTGGCTGACCGATGCCGGAATGGTGCGCCTTGAGGTTAACGCCAAGGTTGAGCAAGGCTTTGTCAGCGTGCGGGCTCACTTGCCCTGTGCGGGGTGTCTGGTGTTTCGTGGCAATGCTGGAGAAGAAGCCACGGCTCGCCGGTCAGACGCGGGGAGCGTCGCTGTCGCGCAGTTTGACCTCCAGCCTGAAGCGACGTATCTGCTCGATATTCAACTTGAGCTGCCTGAGCACACCAGCCTCACCTTTGCGGTGCAGCTAGGTCAAGATCACTAGGGCGATCGCCCTCAACGTCCGCGTCTGTTCCTGAAATTTTCCTGAAAACTTAAAACCCGTATCCTGAGAATCGTCCTGAAATTCACCGGGTTTATTCATAGCGGAGCGCAACCCTGCGCTCCGTTTTTTTGTGTGAGACAATCTGATGGGTATGCTGGGCGATCGCCGGTTTACTAAGTTGGGGGCATAGTGCCCTCCCAGTAATGGGATTTATGCGCCGCAAAGCGGTTATCAATCGATGATCGGGTCAGTAAGGAATAAGGCGGTAATGTTCTGGATCTGTGTTTTGCAACAAAATAGAACAGTCCTGCTACCCACCTTCTGCTTAGGGTTCTCGAACCCATTTACTGCCCCACTTGCCACACCCCTGACGTGGTCAAAAATGGCAAAAGCGATGAAGGCAAGCAGCGCTATCGCTGCCGCAACACCGAGTGTTCGCGGCCCTCGTTCATCCGCGACTACACCTATCGGGGCTACTTGCCTGAGGTCAAGCAGCAAATCAGCGATCTGGCCATGAAGGGCAGCGGCATTCGCGATACGGCTCGGGTGCTGCAGATTAGTCCGACGACCGTGATTGAGGAATTAAAAAAGACATCGACATCTAGAGGCGGTTAACCAGACAGTGTTAGAGCAGACGCCCACTCCTTCCGCCACCGGCCTGGTAGTACGGGTAGAGGCAGCGGAAATGGACGAGATGTGGAGCTTTATGCAATCAAAGCGACCGCAACGATGGCTTTGGCATGCCCTCGACCCTCAAACCGGTGTGGTACTTGCCTATGTTCTAGCGCCCCAGGTCGATGCCGTCCTCAAAGCGCTGATACAGTTGCTGACCCCGTTTGGTATTCAGCAGTTCTATACCGATAGCGGGGGGGCTCACGTGCGAGTGCTTGAGCCCGAACAGCATACGATTGGTAAGACAAACACGCAGTGTATTGAACGAAAACACTTGACGTTAAGGACTGGGATCAAACGGTTGGCGCGCAAGAGGATTTGCTTCTCTAAATCTGTCTTGATGCATGACACGGTGATTGGACTATTTATCAACCGCTATGAATTTGGATGGGCTGTATGACAACCCATACACAGGTCTAGAACACTACCAAAATTTGAGACTTTAGTGCAGAGTCAGGCCTAATTGCTCCCGTTTGATTTGGGCATGACTACCAAATAGGGATGGATTCTCCGACTGGCGTATCAGGTTCCAAACGTCATACACAATGGGGTCAATATCGACAGGATTCCGCAAATACGCATTGATTATCACAGGCGAATCTTGGATAGCACTTGTGTCGGCACACGTGGAGGTGACTAGAAGCGAAATCTCTTTACCCGTCTTTTGTTTAAGGTGGCTAAGTTGCTGAATCAATGGATCAAGGCTTTCAGTTGAGCATCCCATCTTGCAGAGAATAAGGGCAGGCTTATTTAGACTTAGGGTTCTGATGGCATCTTGGATTGAGCCGACTGCCGTCATCTTTGCTCCGCATTCCTCAAGGGACAATGCATATAGTGCACTGCTGTCGCGATCACTATTGATCATTAGGATTTGAGCATCGATGAGGGTCTTGAGATCCATTAATTGCTCGTCGATTACAGTCATAGGGTCACCTCGATAGTGGGAGAAGCTCGAAATGAAAGAATCCACAACAATGCTTATGTAATGAACGGTTCACATCTTTCTATAACTGGCATGTCTTGATAGCAATGAGGGCAACGCCAGTAAAACCGGTTCAGAGAAATATGACGGAGTAAATTGGTTGAGCAACACGGACATTGATATCTGCTCTGCATAGCCGTAGGGCTGGAACAGCGGCATTCAATAGCAGCATTCACAATTAATTTCTTGATCATGCTCGTCAGTCGGTAGTCCTAAAGAGGTAGAGATATCTGATTCTCAATAACGCGTCACTATTGCAGTGATTGATTACCAGGTATCTTCGCAGAGGGTCTAGTCTCAATTGCTGGACTTGTTTAACAATAATGACAGAGCAATGTTTGATTTCGGGGTTAAATTGATTGAATTCAACATGAGAAGCAAAAAATATTTACTAATAATTTAGATTTATTCACCAAATTTCTGAATTAACCAGAGTTTGGGGTAGCTCAAACCCTCCATATGCCACGCGCGACGCGTACGGCTCCTTAACAGGTTTGGGACTCTGTATGTTGCGCAATGCCCCAAAAGCCGTCTTCCCCGAACTAAGTTGCATTAAATTCATACATTGTCTGAGAACTGCTGGTGGGGGGGCGATCGCTCATCAGCACCGCATCCCCATCTACATCACATCCCCAAGTGTCTTAGCAGCCCTGCCCCTCATTCGCCCTCCCATTCCCGGTCTTCTAATTCTTGCTGCGGCAGCAATAGCGTTGTTTCAATCTCTTGTCGAATAGTCGCTGTAATTTCACAATTGCTATTCAAGCAATCGATCAAGAGTTGATTTGCATCATAGTAGCGCTGCAGAACTTGCTCTTGCTCAGGGTTGAACTGCCAGGAATGGTTAATCTTTCGATAATCAGTGATGGTGTCTCTCAACTGCGCTATCCAGGCAGAATAATGGGTCTGCCACCAGAGATTAAACCGTTCTTGATTTTGATTGGCGGGTGGCAATTGATCCTTTAATTGTTGGAGAGACTTATAGAACCCAGCATCTAAAATCATCACCATCATATTGCTGAGTGCCTCACTACAGGCATTCGCATGGGCAAAATCCTGACTGGTTTCAACAGAGCAGCTCAGCAGCAAATGGTCTAATGCCGTATCTAAAAACATCCCCTGATCTAGCGTGCTCGCCAGCACAAAGTGGGTCGCTGTGTGAGGAGTTTTGGCCACCGCGAGGTAAAAGGCCCTCGAGGTGGCAACTTTGGGTGGGGATGGAAGCGTTTGCGACTTTTCGCTGGCCCATACCAAAAACTCTTGTAGGTAGGGGTCTTCAGCCACCATTGAATCGATCTCCTGTTTCATTAATTGCATGAGCGAATCGGCACTGCGCAACATGGCTGCTGTTAACAAAAACACTTCGCGCCAGTGGGGATTGGTAATGTGGCCGACCAGCCCACCCAGAGCTTGCTCTAAGGCTCGCAAATTGTGGCTGGCTACAATGTTTCGAGCGGTGAAATATTCGTGAAAGGCTAAGTAGGAAAATGAAAAAATTCCTCGCGCTCGTTCGGTGAGCAACCCATGCTGCGCTGCGATCGCATTCAGCATGGCCGCGCTTTCAAGCTGCAGTTCTTCTGGTTTTAACGCCACACCCGGCAATGTCTGCAAATAGTCGCCAATATATTGCTCAATGATGCGTTGCTCAAAGAAGTATTGCCCTTTCTCAAAGGTAACTGCCGCTACCTGACTGAGCAATTTCAATTTTTGAGGCACCAAAAACTCTCGATATGCAGTGTCACGTTCCACGCCTTTTGCTTCGTCCCATTGGCCTAGCAGCAGATCCAGCCCATGTTTGTAGAAGTCGCTGCGCTTAGCCGGAAATTTCCCTGCGCCAGAAAACACCCAGCAGGCCAGATGCAGAAACAGCGGCGTTACGGCCAATCGTCGGAACTGCCAGTTCTCTGGCAAATCTAACTTCTGGATAAATTCAGCAGATTGATCTTGTCCTGCTTGAACCGTGGTTTGAGTGAGGGCCGCAAACCACTTTTGGGCAAAGGTGTTGATTTGAGCTTGCGTAAAAGGAGCAATCTCAATATCGGTGAAGCCTCGGAGTTGCAGCTTGTAGGCCGCAGTTCGGCACGATGCAACAAATCGGTTCTTGTGATATTTTTCTGAAAACTTGCGAATCTCTCTTAGAACGGCAGAGATGTCTTGATTGAGCACTTCATCCATGCCATCTAGCAATAGCAAGACACGACCTGCTTTGAGCAGAGTTTCAGATACAGTTGGGTCAAAAACCCCAGAAACAAGCAGAGTTTGACGAATGTAGCTTAAGAAGCTAAATTTTTCGCTCTCCTGAGACTCTTTGACAAAGTTTCCAAGGGCAATAAAGATTGGAACTTGATGACTGGCAAATTCACCTCGATTACACTGGATTGCTAAATTTTGTAAGAAGGTTGTTTTGCCAACGCCCGTTTTGCCTAAAACTCTAAGTTTTGAGTTTTGTTCAACCGCCTGCATTCCTGCAACTTGCTTCTGAGCTACATTCCCCAATCCCACGTGGTCAAACTCAGTCGAATTTAGGGCTTGTATTGAAGGGAGATCAAACCATTGCTGACTCGCAATTTCTTCCAGAATGTTGACATCTACATAGATGTCGTCGAGGTTGACCGGACGGCTAATGTCTAAGAGCTGTAAGATTCCACACTGGTTTTGAACGGTGTCGTAGCGTTGCGATCGCACCTGTGCCACAAGTTCGTCTATATCCGATGCGCCACTATCCGCCGCCTGTCCGGGTTCAGAAAAAGTATCCGGCGGATTCTCCGCAATGTCTCGCCAGGACAAATCAAGAATCGAACACAGGGCGATAAAAACCTGTCGATCCACCGGTTGCCCGGTAAAAAAACGCCAGACGGGCTGACGAGTCTTGAGATTTACCTCGGCAGCTAAATTTTCTTGCGTCCACCCTTTGAGGGCAAACGCTCGTTTAGCTTGTTGAATCCCGGATGGAGAGGCATAGAGCGATCGCTTGGACATAATATATAAAACTCATACGTATTTTCATATCCAGAAAAGAGATCCAGAAAATTTGAACTCGTTTAAAAACACTGGGTCTAGAACGAACGATGGAGAGGGAGAAACGAAAATGTTTTAGTATTGAGGAGTCTATTAGGTATAACACTCCTCTTTATTGTGGACGATATTGGAGAAACAAGGCGATCCAATATCGTCCAAGGCTGAATGCTGCATTTAATGACCGGGTTAAATCAAACAAAAGGCGCTACTACGAAGCAGTTTCACCTAGCTCGCTTAATTCAATGTTGCATTTAATAGCCGGTTAAATCAAACAAGGCACGCTCTTGTTAAACGCTGTCATCCCGTCTGTTTAATTAAGCGTGAGTTTGTTCGTGTTGTTGAGTGCATCCCAGGTTTGCAAGTTTGCCCTCATCCCCCCGCCCCTTCTCCCAAAAAGGGAGAAGGGGAGCCGGATTCAAAGTCCCTCTCCCGCTCTGGGAGAGGGATTTAGGGTGAGGGCTGCAAAAGTGGGATGCACCCGTGTTGTTTTGGCCCTGCAGCACGGTTAGCGTTGTTTACTGAACTGGCATTAGCTCAGGCGCTCAAGCGTTGTGTGGAACTTACACCCAAGCGTCGCGTCGGGATCAACAGTAACGATGTTCTAATACCGGATACGTTTGGGCATGTTTAGAGTTGATGACGTGCGATCGCTCCTTCTGCGAAATTTGGCGTTGACGATTCCCACAGCGCTGCTGTTCACGGGATTAGGCTATCTCCTCAGCATGCCGATGCTATCTCGATTCGATCCACAGGCAGCGCTGTTTCGGCGTGACCCGGCGACAGTAGGGAGTATCGAAACAGCACGACTAATTGCCCTAGATCGATTTCAAGTAATGGTGGCGCTGGGCGGCACGGTGACGGGCATAGTTGTGGCGCAAACGGTCTTTGTCGCCTCCGAGCAGCGCTCCACGCGCAAAGAACGCGAAGCAGAGTAGCGTCTAGCACAAGCGCTGAATGTGAGCCGATAGAGTGGGTTGAGCGGGTTGTTGCAGTAATTAAACCTCTAACCGCACTGACGTGATCCCGTTGCGGAGGGGATATTGCCGCCGCAGCCACGACAGCCGCCCTAACGGCCCCAGGATAGGCACAGACCAATGCAGCAGCGGCAGCACCCAAGGGTTGCGGCGAATCAGGATGCCTTGGTGCGCTTCGGCGCGTTTAAGCGCTTGAGCACGAATGATTTCGGGATCCCGCTCCGCCTGAATGCGGGGAAGCGCGGCATCGAGTTCAGCTACCGTTTCAGCTACATCGATAGGCTGCTGATCTGGATGCTGAAGCAGCGGAACTAAATGGTTTGCCGCCACAATCACATCCCGCAGTGCCAGGTTAATGCCTTGCGCGCGCACGGGCGACATGGGATGGGCCGCATCGCCCAACAGCAGCAGACCCGGCTGCCACCACTGAGGGCAGCGCCCCACAATGACCGATAGCTTGATCGGCGGCTCTAAGGTATGCCCTTGAGTGCGAAAGTGCTCTGCTAACCAGCCCAGCTGCAGCCCAGAAAATTCCGCCACCCAGTCGGTCTGCTTCCACTGATCGCCCGCATCGGCAGGCAATACCCAGGCAATGTGCAGCTTGCCCGGTTCCGCCCCATGGAAAATGCTGAAGACGCGATCGCCCTCCAGCACAGTAGAAAACACATTGTCTTCCACAAACCGAGGATGAGCGGCCACCTTAAACCACAGCACGTCAATCGGCGTGGGTTCGGTCTCTAACGGCAGCCCGGCCCGCTGCCGCAGGGTAGAACTGCGCCCGTCTGCACCGATAACCAGGTTAGCGGCGATCGCTCGATCTGCTTCATCGCCGTCTCCCCGCACCACCACGCCCGAGATGCGATCGCCCGTTTGCACCAGCTCTTTGACTACCCTCCCCGGCAAAAACGAAAAGTGTGCATACTGCGTTGCCAGTTCCACCAGTTTCTCTAACAGCGGGGGTTGAGATACGAGCGTGCAGGGGCGCGCTGCGCCTAGCGGTTCGTCCACGCGGAACAAAGGGCGATCGCCCACGAGAAACGTCCAGCCCGTCAGCGGTCGATGGGGGATCGCCTCCACCAAATCTAACAGGCCCATCTGCGCCAGCGCCTCTAGCCCGCTGGGCATCAGCCCCTCTCCCCGAAACACCCGCCGAAAATCGCGCGCGGCCTCAATTAGAGTCACGGCAATGCCCCGCTGCACCAACAGCAAGGCCAACGTAGCCCCAGTCGGCCCTGCCCCAACAATAATGACCTGGGTTTTTGAGAGTTCCATAGGGTGGAGTACTGGTTGAGTACTGTCGGTCGGGCAATGTCTATCCAAGAGCGAAACCCGATCAGCGAGTCCGTTATTTTCTAGCACGTCTCTGACTGAACGACTGGACGAGGGGCTACCGAGGGTTTGCAGAGCGGGGAGGTTCTTCTCGTTCAAACAGATGGCAGACGCCTTGCTTCAGTAATCCATACTCTAGTCCTTCGACCACTGCTTTATAGGACGCTTCGATGATGTTGGGCGACACGCCCACGGTGGTCCAGCGCTGCTGGCCGTCGCTCGACTCCACGAGCACGCGGGTTTTGGCAGAGGTGCCCGTCCCGCTGTCGAGGATGCGAACCTTATAGTCAGTCAGGTGAAAGTGGGCGATCGCCGGGTATACATTCACCAACGCCTTCCGCAGTGCCGCATCCAGCGCCGCTACCGGCCCGTTGCCCTCTGCTGCCTCTAGATATTCGTCACCACTCACCGCCACCTTAATAGTCGCCAGAGCATCGCTGCTGCCCCCGTTAATCGGCAGCATATCGCAGCGCACCTGAAAGCCCTTGATATCAAAAAAGTTAGGCCGTTGCCCCAATGCTTCTCGCATCAGCAGTTCAAAGCTAGCCTCCGCCGCCTCAAACTGGTAACCCTCATGCTCTAGGGATTTGAGATGCTGCAAAATCTGGCGGCACGCGGGATCATCTTTTTGCAGGTCAATGCCAAAGCTGCGGGCCTTAGCCAGCACATTGCTTAGCCCTGCCTGCTCCGAAATCACAATGCGGCGCAGGTTGCCGATGCGCTCAGGCTGAATGTGCTCATAGGTGAGGGGATTGCGCTCCACCGCACTGACATGAATGCCGCCCTTGTGGGCAAAGGCCGACTGTCCCACAAACGGCGCATGGTCATCAGGCGCTAAGTTGGCGATTTCGCTGATCAGTCGGCTCGATTCCGTCAAAAGGGCCAATTGCCCATTGCTAACGCAACGATAGCCCAGCTTCAATTGCAGATTAGGAATGAGGCTGCACAGATTGGCATTGCCGCAGCGCTCGCCATAGCCGTTGATTGTGCCCTGCACCATTTGCGCCCCTTCGATCACAGCGGCGATCGCATTGGCTACCGCTGTGCCCGAGTCATTGTGGGTGTGAATCCCCAACTGGGGCTTGAGGAGGGGAGATTGAGGGTTGGCCGTTGAGATAGTTGAGATAGCAGACTCCAACCCACTATGCTCAACGGTGGCATCCATCAGGGTGCGAACCGTGCGGACAATTGGAGCGACCTCGTGGGGGAGGGTGCCGCCGTTGGTGTCGCAGAGGACTAGCCATTCTGCCCCAGCGGCGATCGCCACCTCCA
>JBGTOF010000088.1:0-6677 GCA_041742695.1 Elainellales cyanobacterium
AGAAATAAAAGGGAGAAAAGAAACCATAATGATCTTGCAGGTAGAGGGTGCAAACAGGGCGATCGCCCAATAGCTGAGCAGTGGATTTTATCCAGCAATTCGTAGAATCCCTGCGGTTTTCTGTAGAAAAGCGCCTGAGCCCTATCGGCAGAAAATCTAAAGCTTGGGTCGTAGCTATGCGCATTAATGCGGTTGACACTTAAAAGATTAATGCCTAAACCTTAAAAATAAAATCTGAGATTCGGCTGAGTTTTTCTTAAGTATTTTGAATTAAAACTTTTGCCTTTCAAATGCTATTCAGGCTCTACAGCTGTTTCGGGCAAATATGCCAAAAACCCAACGCCTCCTCCAAACCGTGGAGAAAACGTTGGGTTCACATGATTTCAACAACCAGACCTTTGCAAGCGCAATGCGCACGACACGTCGGATTACAAAGCTGCGTTGAATTCAATCAAAAATGCCTGCCCCAATCAAGCTGCAGCCAAAGGGGTGGTTTGCTTGATCGGTAGCTTCACCAAAAATTCTGTCCCTTCACCCGGCTGCGACTGGCACAGCAACATTCCGCCATGCTTTTCCACGATTTGATAACAAATGGATAGCCCCAAACCCGTGCCTTGGCCCACTGGCTTAGTTGTAAAAAATGGATCGAACAGCTTGGATTGATTCTGTGCCGCAATTCCTCGGCCATTATCTTTGATGGAAACGACGACCCATTCATCCGCACAGCTGGTCGTAATGGTAATGGTAGGCACTACATGATCTTCCACCATTGCTGTTAACAATTCATCGATCGCATTACTGATCAGGTTCATAAACACCTGATTGAGCTGTCCCGCATAGCATTCCACAAACGGGAGATCGCCGTAGTGCTTCTCAAGGTTAATTCCGGTACCTGAGGGTAGGGGCTGCAGGCGATGTTGCAGAATCAGCAACGTGCTTTCCAACCCATCATGCAAATCTACAGATTTGATATCAGCTTCGTCTAAGCGCGAGAAAGTACGCAGAGACTGAACAATTCCGCGAATGCGCTCCGCACCCATCCGCATCGATGCGCACAACCTGGGCACATCTTCTTCGATGTAGCCTAGGTCGCTTTGCTCAATTTGCTGGCACAACTCTGGAGCCGGATCCGGATAGGACTGCCGATAGGTCTGGAGAAGCTCCAGCAGTGTGTGCGTGTATTCCTCAAGGTGCGCTAAATTGCCGTAAATAAAGTTGATCGGATTATTTACTTCATGGGCAATGCCAGCCACTAGTTGCCCCAGGCTTGACATCTTCTCATTTTGCACCAGTTGAATTTGAATCTGTTTCAGCTCTTCCAAAGCATTGGCAAGCTGTTGCGATTGAATTTGGATCTCTGACAAATACTCGGACTGTTGAATTGCAACCCCAAGCTGTAGGCCAATCTGCTGCATCAACGTCGTATCTGACTCATTCCAAGCCCGCGGCCCTGAGTTTTGGTAAACCGCCAGCAAGCCCCACAGTCTTTCGCGCTGGATAATCGGCACAATAATGTAAGCTCTTGCCTGGTAGGACTCCAGCACTTCGAGGTAACAAGAGGAAAACCCAGCTTGATAGATATCCTGCACCACTAGCTGAGGGGCACCCTGGGTGTATTGCTTGCCCTGCGTATCTTGCAAGTAGGTATCTGCAGATTGAACGCGACTCCCCAGAGTTTGAGTGCTGCAATCGCTGATGTTGTCTTTTGATTCTGCATTGTTCATCTGCCGATTGAGTAGAGAGAGCCAGCCTTCGGCCACTGACTCCGCTACGAACTCTCCACTCCAATCTGGTTTAAACCGATACACAACCACTCGATCGCACTTTAACAGGTGTCGCACTTCTTTGGTTGTCGTTCGAAAGATTGTTTCAATGTTGAGAGAATCTCGAATTTTTGACACAATTCGAGACAGCGTCGTCTGTCGGTTTACCAGCCGCTCTAGCTCTGCATTGGATTGCTCCAATTGTTCAGATCGGTGTTTTAATTCCTCTGTCCGCTCTTCTACCTGCCGCTCCAAGCTTGTATTCAGGGCTTGTACTTGCTGGTACAGCTGGTATTGCTTGATGGTCGCGGCAAACCGCTCACCCAAGACCTGGGCATATTTGATTTCCTCTTGTGTCCAGCGTTGGGCTTGATCTTTCTTAAGCTGCTGCCATACTTCAAACGATTGCCGTGCCATGAGCTGGCGAGTATCTGGATGGTGGTACCCTGCCCACAAAATTTCGGTGTCGACGCTGCTGCGAAAGAAGGTAAGACAGCCTAAAATTCGCGTACCGTGCTTGAGGGAAACGATAAGAGCACTGCGAACCGTTGTGGTGTTAAAGAAAGGCGCCAGAGTGCGGAATAGAGGTTCTCGATAAATGTCATCGATCGCCCAGCAGGACGCAGTAGCGCTCACTGAATCGACGGGTTGCTTCAGTTCATAAACGGAGCGCATCCATTCAACAGACCAAGGTTGATACCCTGTCGCATCGGTAGATGCATCTAGGATAGAGTACAAATATTTTTGCCAGAGTAAATTGTCTTCAATCGTTCGATTGGTACTAGGGTCGATTAGTTCAGGTTGCTCGCCAATTGTATAAAGTTCTTTAGGCAAGTCTTCCTTCGCAAATAAATATAGCCTACCTGCTGCATCCAATGTGCTGGCCGCCGCATGGAGTGCATCTTGCCAGTTAACAGTCGGCGAGGTTTGCAGTAGCGTAGTCACATGGTTGATATTGGCTTCTTGACGCACCTGAGCCCGAATATACTCAAGCAAAATGGACTGGGCGATCGCCACCGACACCTGATCCACAATTGCCTGAATAAACTGCAACTCTGCTTCATCCACAACATGAGGCTCAGAATGATGCGAAACCAGCAGCCCCCAGAGCTTGTTGGGTGGCTGGAGTGAGGGAGGGTGGTAGGGAGTAGCCGACTCTCCTTGAATGATGATGGGCACGACCACTGACGAGTTGACTCCCATTGCCGTCAGATACTCCTGATGGCACGGATCGACAGGGCGATAGCTAATCTCTGTTTGCTCAAGTAATTCGCCTGTCTCAGCGCAAGTGAGAGGGCTAATGCCAATTTCGTGAGTGCTTAAATCTACAACCCTGCGCTGGCGTGCCCGCACAAACAGATCTCGGGCGTAGATTGGGATATCGTCAGCCGGAAAGTTCAACCCCAATAGGGATGGCAGGCGATCGCTGTCTAGCGACTCGGCAATCACAACACCATGATCATCGGGCTGAAACATATAAATTTTGACGCGATCCGTTCCTAAGTAGGCGCGAACCTCAGCTACTGTCGTCGTTAAAATTTCTTGCAGTTCTAGAGATTGCCGAATTCGGTTGGCAATGCGGTGCAGCAAAGCCTCTTGGGTTAGAGGCTCATCGGGGGGTTGGGGCGGCAGCATAGAATTAAGCAATGTAATCCTCCGTAATCTGTACATTAATGTTCCCCAAATTCCCCTGATAAGTACGGTTTAGAAGGTTTACAGATGAACTTTATACGTTTGAAGGAGCCATCCAGGAAATCAACTCGCTAACTTCATGAATTTTCAATGTTTTTGGCAATTTCACGTTGCCCATATCACTTAATTCAATTAATGGCAATCTAAACATTACGGAAGATTAGCTACAGACCACACATGTCAGAGTCTCTACTTCTTTGGGGAAAGAGATCCGAGTTAGAGGTAGCAAGCGTCGTTCGTTGACCTTCTAAAGTGAGGCAAACGAAAGTTCCGGCATTGCTGAATGAAGATATGAATTCAAAAGTCTGCCCTTACCCTAGCCCTCTTCCAAAGGACTACTGTGTATACAGAAGTTTTCCGATTTGGTATCCGCGTGGTTTGATCCTCCTTAGCCCTCCTTAAAAAGGAAGGAACCGGATTGAAAGTCCCCTTTTTTAAGGGGGAGCAAGGGGGATCAGCAGAGCTTTAAAGCCTCACACGAGATGGGTATACATGGTAGCTCAAAGGACGAGGGAACCAGAGTTCTAGCTCCCTTCTCCAGAGACGCAGGATAAAGGTACGGCAGCGCGTCTTTATCCCGGAATCGTTGCGCACCTGGGTGAGCAACCGATTATCCATTAGGGCGATCGCTCTTTCTGGCAACAACAGCACCCACCACAACCTGAGGCGGAGGTTGTGGTGAGTGCTGGTTAGTGCGGCTTAAACTATGGAAACCACCCACGAATTGAATCGAAGGGCTGCTTAGGGCAGCGGCAGCGAAACTTGAAATGTGGTCCCTTTACCCACTTCACTGCTCACATTAATCTGCCCCTGCAACAGATGAACACAGTGTTTGACAACCGCTAGCCCTAACCCCGTTCCTGGAATTTTGCCCACATTACCCGCTCGCATGAAGCTATCAAACAAGCAAGGTATATCCTGCTGGGGAATGCCAATCCCTTCATCTTTCACCTGTATAACAAACTGGGTGTCTTGACGGATTAGTTCCAGTTGAATTGTGCCACCGTGGGGCGAATATTTAATTGCATTCGTTAATAAATTAGATAGAATTTGTCGAAGTAATTTAACATCTATCCAGACAATTAAATCATCACAATGATTAACCATATGCAGTTGATGGTTTTGACCCAGATTTAAACGCAATTCAGTGAGAATATGGTCGCAAAACTGTGTTAGGTCAAGCAGGGTTGGCATTACCTGAAACGGTTCCGTTTCTCCTTCACCAATCAGTAAAACATCCTGCATCAATTGACTCATGTGTGCAATCGCTTCTCGAATCATACAAAAGTACTTTGCTTTTTCATCAGCACGGAGTTGAATATTTTCGATCAGCTCCGATGATGTCAAAATCACCGCCAACGGGTTTCCAAACTCGTGGGAGACCATCGACACAAATCGAGATTTTAGCTGGTTGAGTTCCTTTTCTCGAGCCAGAGCCACCCGCAGTTCGTGCTCTACCTGCTTCCTTTTCTTCATCTCTTGCTGCAATCGGTGCAGTGCGTCCTGCAATTTTGTGTTTTGGGTGGTGACTTGAATCCCTAACTGTTCATTAGCCTCCTGTAAGAAGTCTTCCCACTGCTTACGTTCGGTAATGTCGGTAACCATGCCCAGGGCACCTATATAATGCCCCGATGCATCAAATAAGGGGTTGGTTGAGATGATGACCCACAAGTCCGTCCCATCCCGACGTTGAAACTTAAAGTCATGGCGTTCACGAATTCCTTGGCGGCGACGTTCCACATTCTTGAGCGCAATCTCCTGTCCAGTCGCATCCATGAACTCAAACATAGATTTGCCAAGCATCTCGTCTGGGCTACACCCCAACAGACCTGCCATCATTTGGTTGACCAAAACTGTTTGGCTGTTCGCATTGATCACCCAGATACCCTCCATGGCAGTTTCAACGATATGCCGATAGAGAGATTCGTCCCACAGGGATGGCTGTGCATCAACTCCAGATACACCGGAAGGCTGCATTTGTCCAGTGTCAAGAGCATGCTGAACGTGATGTTCAGAATCGTATTGCATGGAAACAGTCTCTTATGTAGACAGGAGGAACATTAGCTTGGAAAAAGGGATCTATAAGATAATTCCCTTAAAGTAAAAATTTAATTTAATTCTAGTTTAGGATTCTGCTCATGCAGACTCTACTGCTGATTTGTTGAGAGAAAAGTTGTGAGCAACTGTCGAAGGTTAACAGTTAGGCTACTGACGGTGGGGCTAATGGGCGCGATCGCACTCCTCTGCTGCCTCATCACCCCCATCTCTGCCCTGGCGGCTGAAGCCGATCTCACGGTTTACCGTAGCCCCACCTGTCACTGCTGCGGCAGATGGATTGACCATATGGAAGCCGTCGGATTTCAGGTGCAGGATATTGTCACCGAAGACATGGCCACGATCAAAGCCCAGTACGGCGTGCCAGAGAAAATGGCCTCTTGCCACACGGCGATCGCAGGGAGCTACATCATCGAAGGCCATGTTCCAGCGGCAAATGTACAGCGGATGCTCAGTGAACATCCCGACATCCTCGGCATCGCGGCTCCGGGCATGCCCATCGGTGCTCTTGGTTGGCAACGGGGGCAGCCGCTAGCTGGTCGGGCAAGATATAAGTCATGACAGCACAGATAGCGGCCTCCCTCATCCTGCGGGAATCGATCATCCCTGGATTAAAGACAGAGGGAAAAAATGAAAGCTCCGCTTACCACACAGATGTCAAGGTTGTTCAATCTACTGTCACAGTTTTGGCTATTTATATCCGCCGTACTTACCTGCTGTACTACCTGTCAGAATAGAGATAGCTATGAAGCGAAAAAAGGGCAACCTTGTGTAGAGGCAATTTGGTTAGATACCCCATGAAATTCTTCGGTAAATGTCTTGAAGAAGAATATCCTTGCGACTTAACACCTAATCCACCGCAGTCAGACTCAGCATATCCCCGTCCTCAGCTCCAGCGCTCTCAGTGGACTTCCCTAGATGGTATCTGGAAGTTCACCTATGACGACGACGGGCACTATGCACGACCTAGCGATGTTACAACCTGGGAACAGACTATCGAAGTTCCCTTTGCTCCCGAATCTATCCGCAGTGGGATTCATGACCAGGGGTTCCATCCAAATTGCTGGTACGAGCGAGAGTTTGAGGTGTCAGCGGCGAGCGATGGGCAAAGACCGGCCAAAGGCGATGGTCAGGGACCGGCCAGAGGCCAACGCATCCTGCTCCACT
>JBGTOF010000110.1:0-29421 GCA_041742695.1 Elainellales cyanobacterium
CGGTCTGCCGCACGCACCTGAAAGACTGATAGCACCAGCTGTTGCTTGCCTGTGCGAGTGCGGCGTGGCGCACTGTCTACAAATCCATAGACCATTTGCACTTGGGCCGATGCGCCGGGCTGTTGCACGATATGGCTAATATCACTCGCAGCAGGAGTTGGAGTTCGCAGGTGCAAATGCAGTGCAGCCACGATGCCCACAGCACCTGCCAATAGCCATACCTGCCAAGAGGGCCCGCGCCGCCACAGACGCGGCAAGACAAGTGCTCCCAATCCGCAGTTCAGCGCCAGTCCCACAGTTCCTAAAGGAAGACCCCAAACTATTCCCGGCAGGCCCGTCAGTAGCAGCCCCACGATATAGCTTAGGCATAGCAAACTCGAGGCGATCGCCCTCATACCGCTTTATCCCAACGCACCCTTACCCCCAGAGTGCCCAATTCTAGGGGCGATCGCCCTAGCAAAATCAGCACACTCCACCGCTTGTATCGGGTTCTCTTAAGCTCTTCCAAGCTTAAGCATGCAATAAAGGGGCTCAAGCCATCAATCTGACACAAGCCCCCCTTATTGAAGGTCAGTTCAACAATTGCCTAAAACTGTTCTGCCATAAATGCGGAACACCAATGCACCGTGATGCCCGTTAACCAGCGCTGGCCTGCAACTCTGTCAACACAATGCGCGCCGCCTCTAGCGTACGCGTTACATCCTCTTCGGTGTGAGCCATCGAGGTAAAGCCCGCCTCAAACTGCGACGGCGCAAAGTATACGCCTTGCTCCAGCATGCCCCGATGAAAACGCCCAAACTTTTCTAAGTCAGATCGCTTCGCTTCATCGTAGTTGTGAACAGGGCCGGGGTTAAAGAAGAAGCCAAACATGGCGCTGATAGAACCCCCACAGGCCTCGTGTCCTGTCTCATGAGCTGCTGCCACCAGTCCCTCAGCCAGAGCATGGGTAATTTGTTCCAAGTACTCATAGGTGCCAGGGCGCTGCAAAATTTCCAGTGTTTTAATTCCTGCGGTCATCGCTAAGGGGTTACCCGACAGCGTCCCCGCCTGATACATCGGCCCCGCCGGAGCCACCATTTCCATAATCTCGCGCCGACCGCCATAGGCACCCACCGGTAGCCCGCCTCCAATGATTTTGCCTAGCGTGGTGAGGTCAGGCGTAATGCCAAATTTCTGCTGAGCCCCACCATAGGAGATGCGGAAGCCCGTCATCACCTCATCAAACACGAGTAAGGCGTCATGCTCTCGGGTGATTTCGCGCAGTCCTGCCAAAAACCCGCCATCTGGCTGAATGAAGCCCGCGTTACCCACTACCGGCTCTAGAATCACGCCACAGATTTCGCCAGGATTCTCAGCAAATAGTGCTTGTACGGCTTCTAAATCGTTGTAGGGTGCGGTGAGCGTGTTCGCAGTGGTGGACTTAGGCACCCCTGGGGAATCAGGCAGCCCCAGCGTTGCCACGCCCGACCCTGCTTTAACTAAAAACATATCGGCGTGGCCGTGGTAGCAGCCTTCAAACTTAATGATCTTTTCGCGCCCGGTATACGCACGCATCAGCCGCAGCACAGCCATACAGGCTTCGGTGCCCGAATTGACAAACCGCACCATTTCGATGCTAGGTACAGCGTCAATCACCATTTCTGCTAGCACGTTTTCGTTATAACAGGGTGCGCCAAAGCTAGTTCCCTTTTCGGCTGCTAGCTGAATTGCTTTGATGACGTCGGGATGGGCATGCCCACAAATAGCAGGCCCCCAAGTGCCGATGTAGTCGATGTATTGGTTGTTGTCTACGTCCCAGGCATAGGCACCCTTAACGCGGTCAAATACCAGGGGCTGCCCCCCGACCGATTTAAAGGCTCGCACTGGAGAGCTAACGCCACCGGGCATCAGCTTTTGGGCAGCCGCAAAAATTTCTTCTGAACGGGTGGTTTGCAAAGGGGTTGCTGTTGTCAAAACCGTCTCCTGCTAGTGTTGCAAGTGATCTGAATAAATGAGAGGGCGGTTGCTTAGGCGAGTAGCTCTAAACATGGCATGATCGTTCTGGACGTTTCGCCACGAGTCAACCTCACGCCAGACTCATGCTCTTTAGAGTACGTCCTAGGGATCACCGGATCTTGGATTCAGCTAAGCTGAGCCAATAGCTAAAGTCATAGCGCTGGCGTTCGGCTGTGCCGTCTCGGAGAGAATTGCCCACGCTCAAACCCATTTCCTCATTTTATGGCAGAAGGTCAGCGCAAGCAGAATCCAATTCTTGAAGCACTCGGGCTAAAGGGAGGACTGATCGTGTCATGTCAAGCTCCCCCAGACTCACCTCTGCACAAGCCTGAGATAATCGCAGCAATAGCCGAGGCGGCGGCATTACAGGGCGCAGTGGGGGTACGGATTGATTCTCCGGCTCATGTGAGTGCGGTATGCGATCGCCTATCCACCTCAACACCTGTGCCGATCATCGGGCTGTGGAAGCGCCAGGTGCCTGGCTATGACGTATATATCACCCCTCAGTTTGAGGACGCACGGGCGATCGCCCAAGCGGGAGCCGACATTGTTGCGATAGATGCTACCAATCGCCCAAGGCCTGGACAGGAAACTCTAGCCGAGATGATTGCCCGCATTCACGAACACCTGGGCAAACCCGTGATGGCCGATATCGACACGATGGAAAGTGCGATCGCCGCAGCTGAAGCTGGCGCAGACCTGATCGGCACGACACTCTATGGCTATACTGCCACGACCCAGCACCTTACCCCACCCGGTTTAGATTTGCTCAACACCCTGACCCAGATTTTAGATGTGCCCATTCTATGTGAGGGCGGGATCGCATCCCCTCGAATGGCTCAGCGTGCGCTAGAGTTGGGAGCCTACGCTGTAGTAGTGGGCACCGCAATTACAGGCATTGATGCGCAGGTTGGCGTTTATGTATCCGCATTAATGGGAACCATAAAAATACCCTAGAACAAAATTCTTAATTTTTTCTTAATAAAAATTCAGCATAGCTCTGAATTTATTGCAGTCCTAAATCGTGCTCATCGGTCTAAATCCTGCTCTAGCAGATCGTTTTTTGCTCCTTTAGCATTAGGCTATATCCCTGCAGCGAGGTTTATCTTTTGTGAGGATGCCATTAGGACTCGATATCTTTGCAGCCTCGTTAATTAGGCGCCCGAGGTTGTGCCACATCCATCCAACTGATGGGGTTGAAGGCAGTGGAGAGGCGAGGATAGCGCGACGGTTTAAATGAATGGAAAGACTTAAGTAAGCGCGTTGCTGCATTGCAAGTTAGATAAGTTAGTCAACGCTCAACTCTGGTATTAGAGGCAATGTTGAGGCTTTAAAGATGCTCATGCACCTACCTTGAATTTATAAATTCTATGGGTTCTATGGTCTTTGTCGTCATGCCTTCACGCTTCGTAGTTGGCCGCAAGGTCAAAGACTCCGATCTGGCAGACTTTAAACTTGGGCTCTCATCAGCACAAGGACTTTAGGAAAAGCAGATTATCGCGTAGTCCAGCAGTACCTAATCCAATCTTAATTTTTGAGATAAACCTATCCGGGTCCACGGTGCAATCACAAACAATTATGCAGGGTATTCCCTTTCGGATTTTAGTGGTGGCAGACGATGAAAGACTGTTTGTCCACTTAAAGCAAGCCTTTGGGCAAATGGAAATGGCGGCGTTTGGGACAACTGGGTGCCTGGTCGATTGGGCTGTGGATGAGGTGATGGCGCGCCACTATTTGCAGCTGCAGCAACATGATGTATGGCTGCTTGATTTGCAGCCTGATAGTCAGGCGGCTGAAGCCACAATTGCATTACTAGAGTGGGCGATCGCCCAAAGTTTTTGCCTGCCGACGGTGTTGCTGCACTCGGCCAACCAGTTACCGACTAAGATTTTACCCAATGCCCTGCTGAGTAGGGAGGCGATCGCCTGGATACCCCACACCCATATCTCAACGCAAACATTGCAGCGCTGTTTGCAAAAAGTGTCCCCGCGGTCGTCCCTCACGCTCACCTGCCATACCGCACTCAATGACAACACGCTGCTGAATATGGCGATCGCCCAACTGCCCGTGGGCGTCGTGATCTCAGATCCCAGCCTGCCCGATAACCCCACCGTATTTGTCAACAGCGCCTTTAGCCAGATCACCGGCTATGGTCCTGCCGAATTTTTGGGCAACAATTGCCGCTGTTTGCAAGGCCCCAACACCAATCTAGAGACCGTAGCTGAAATTCGAGCGGCGATCTCTGCCCACCAGCCTATTTCCCGAGTGCTGCTCAATTATCGCAAAGACGGAACGCCCTTCTGGAATGAGCTCAACATTAACCCAGTCATTGATGGCGACGGCATTCTCACCCACTACATCGGGCTGCTGACCGATGTCACAGAGCGCAAGCGCAACCAAGAAGCCCTCAAAGAGAGCGAAGAGCGCTACGCCTTGTCAGTGCAGGGTGCCAACGACGGCATCTGGGACTGGAACTTGCAAACCGGCGACCTCTACCTGTCGCCCCGTTGGAAGACCATGCTGGGCTATACTCCCCATGAATTAGACGACACCCTCGACAATTGGTTTGAGCGTATCCATCCCGATGACCAGTACTGGCTCAAGCGAGAATTGTCTGCCCACCTAGAAGGTCTCACGCCCCACTTTGAGTATGAGCATCGGATGCGTCATCGCAATGGTGCCTACCGCTGGGTGCTGACGCGGGGGCTGGCGGTGTTTGATGCAGGGGGCAAAGCCAGCCGCATGGCAGGCTCTCAAACCGATATCACGGGGCGCAAGCAGGTAGAAGAGCAACTGTTGCACGATGCGTTTTATGATGCCCTGACGGGGTTGCCCAATCGGGCTCTGCTCACCGATCGGCTACACCATGCCCTTGAGCTAAGTCGGCGCAATTCCTCGTTTTTGTTTGCTGTTGTTTTCTTGGACCTCGATCGATTTAAGGTGATTAACGACAGCTTAGGGCACATGATGGGCGATCGCCTGTTGGTTACCGTCTCTAAGCGACTGCTCGACTGCCTCCGCCCAGGTGACACCGTAGCTCGGCTAGGTGGCGATGAGTTTGTGCTGCTGCTCGAAAACCTGACAGACGTAGATGGAGCCACTAGCGTTGCTCAGCGCATTAAAGCAGCGCTAACAGCACCCATATCCCTCTCTGGGCACGAAATTTTCATTAGCGCCAGCATGGGCATAGCCTTAGGCAAGTGCGACTATCCGCACCCTGCAGACCTGATGCGCGATGCCGATACGGCCATGTATCGAGCCAAATCTCAGGGGCGCGATCGATACGAAATTTTTGATACCGGCATGCACCTACGCGCCGTCACTCTGCTGCAAATTGAGAACGATCTACGGCGAGCCGTAGATCGACAAGAGCTGCGATTGCACTATCAGCCCATTGTTTCGCTGCGCGACTTTAGCCTCAACGGTTTCGAAGCCCTGCTCCGGTGGCAGCATCCCCGCCAAGGCAATATTCCCCCCAGCGAATTTATCCCCATCGCCGAAGATACTGGCTTAATCGTGCCCATTAGTCAGTGGGTCTTGCACACCGCCTGCGAACAGATGATGTATTGGTGCAATCGATATCCTGAAGCCGCAGCCCTCACGATTAGCGTCAACCTGTCTAGTAAGCATTTCACGGCTCATCTCGTGAACGACATTCACACCGCATTGGCGAATACACACCTACCCCCAGAGCGGCTAAAGCTCGAAATTACAGAAAGCGTACTGATGGAAAATGCAGAAACCGCAGTAGCAACCTTGCAAGAGCTCAAAGAGTTGGGCGTGCAGCTTGCAATTGACGATTTTGGCACAGGGTATTCTTCTCTAAGCTATCTGCATCGGTTCCCGATCGATACCCTCAAGATCGATCGCTCTTTTGTCAACAAGCTAGATACGGATCCTGAACAGCTCGCCATTGTTCGCAATATTATGTCGTTAGCCTGGAACCTTGGCATTGACGTGGTAGCAGAAGGGGTCGAGCGGTCTAAGCAGTTAATGCAACTGCGATCGCTCCAGTGTGAACTAGTGCAAGGCTTTTACTTTTCTAAGCCTATTAGTGCAGAGCAGGCCGAGGCATTGGCTGCTGGGAAGCTGACCTGGAAGCAAGAATCTAAACTGACGTGAGTTTGACAAAGAGTAGAGTTTCGAAGGAAAGGATGAGGTTACGCTCGTAGTATTGAATGCTAAGCATCTCAGCCCTGTCTTTGAGCGTAGCGCACCTCGACTTGACCCAAACTTCTACACCGTTGATGACTGCGACTGCGCTTAACGCGCTGGTTTGAGCAGCTCTATGAGCAAGCGATAGCTCGACTACTGTGCATGGCCAGTTGAACGGCGCACGTCCCCTAAAACTGCACATCAACCCAAACCAAGCGGTGGTCTGAACTGACGACGGGGTTACCGCTGCCCACCAGACGGTGTAAAGGGCCACTGCTCGGTGGCCAAAAGACTCCGGCATTGGTGAGTTCTAGATCACGGGATGGTAAGGCATAGTCAAGCCGAAAGTTGCCGTTGCGAAAGCTAGACGTGTCATGGTTAGGTGGTCCTTGATGGTCGTCGTCTGTTCCTGCTTCTACGCCGCCCTCGCTAGCGGGTGTGAGTTGGGTGTTGATACGAGGATGCGAGAGCAGTTGGGCGATCGCCCCCGGCACCGAATCCCCATCAACGGGGTCTGCGTTTTGATCCCCCATAATCACAAACGAGGCGTCGGCAGGCAAGCCGCCCCGGTTGCCCTGATCATCATAGAGATAGTCCGCTGCACCCGGGGTGATGTAGTCGGCCCAAAGGCGGATTTCATCATGGTTGCGTCTGCCGTTGCGGTTTTCAGGGCCGTCGAAGACAGGTGGGGTGGGGTGGCTGGCGAGAATGTGAAGCTGGCGATCGCCCACCTCAATCGGCACATCCCAATGGCTTTTAGACGACAGCCGAAATACCGCTAGCTGCTCTGCGCTATACCAGTCTTGCGATTCGGGCGTATCGGGGTTGCTGGGCAGCAGCGCGTTGGGCATATCCTTCCACAAAAACCGCTGAAAGGTGCGCACCTGCTCGGTGCGGATGGGATACTTCGACAACAGCGCCATGCCATATTGCCCCGGAAACATGCCGAACCCAAAGGCGTTTTCGGCATAGCCCCGATTCCCCGGGATTAGCGTGCGGGGCTGCTCATTGCTGAGGGGCACAGGGGCCAGCACGCCTGTGTTGAATGGAGCCAAGTAGCGATAGGGATAGTCGATCGGGGTGGCTCCCTGTTGGCTGATGCTCAAATAGTTGTCTTGCAAACGCTGGAGCGATCGCCCGCTGGCATCATAATCCACCTCTTGCAGCAGCAGCACATCGGGTGCGACCCGCTGGATGATCTCGGCTACGGCCTGAATTTGGGGATGAGTGGGCGTAGAAAGGTCGCTGAGCAATTGTCCAGCGGTGTCGCGATTCATGTAGGTGTTGTAGGTGGCGACTCGCAGCGCGGGCGGTGGCGCTTGGGCGATCGCCCCCCAGCGACTTAGTCCTAGCCAGCTTGGCCCCAGTGAACTCAGCACCGTCACCCACACCGTCACTCCAAACGCCAGAATTAGTCGTCTCAAGAATTGTCGAGCCATGCCACCTCGTCCTACAGAAACAGGACTTACACACGTTGTGCCGCATCCTGGGAATTTTGAACGAGGGGTTGAGGCTGTACCTCCTAACCCTCGTTTAATTGCATAAGTCCTAAGAGCACCGTCAATGGCCAGAGCGCCGCAGGATGTCGCTTAGCTGTCTTCCCTTGTCTGCACCCAAGCTCGGCGCTAGACGAAGGGGCTCCTTAACGAATTGAATGCCCTGCATTGTACCGAATCGGGTGCCAAATCGCGTGCTGCGGGGCTTACTCCCTAGTATTGATAAGTTGCTCTGACGGCATGTAGCGCTTAACGCGCAGGTTCTCAACAATAGTTGTTTTAGTTAATCTATCGGCTGCAATCGATAGAAGGGAGGTTATTGAGAAGATGCTAAAGCAGGTCAGAGCGCCAGAGGTGTTGCTGCTGAACTAGGGTATGGCCTCGCCAACCCTCTTGGGTATGAGGAAAGTCGGCACGATAGTGTCCGCCGCGACTCTCAGTGCGGAAGTGGGCGCATTGCAAAATCAGCAGCGCAATATCTAGTAGGTTGCGGGTTTCGCCCCACTGGCGCAGCAGCGCTTGGGGCACGGCGATCGCCTGGGCTGATTCTATCGATAGGGACGCGAATTGCTGACTCAGTGGCAGTGCCGAAAACTCATCGCGCCACGTTTGAAGCTGGGCGATCGCCCCCTCCATCACGGTTTGAGTGCGGCTAATGCCAGCGCTGTGCCAGGTCAGTTGAGCGATGCGCTCCTGCAGGCGCTGCAACTGCTCCTGCTGCGTTGCCCAAGCCTCAAGCTGTAGGGCAGTGCTGCTAATGAGGGGCAGCGCACCCGAATTTCCAGGCCCTTCGGATGCTGGCGTGGGCAGCGATAGCGACTTAAGCTGCGCCCCAAATACAATGCACTCCAGCAGAGAATTGCTGGCAAGGCGATTGGCACCATGCACCCCCGTGCTGGCCGTTTCTCCCACGGCATAGAGGTGGGGAATCGAGGTCTGGCTGCTTAAATCTGTAGAAACACCGCCCATCCAGTAATGGGCAGCGGGTGCAACGGGGATCGGTACCTGAAACGGATCAACCCCCCAAGCTTGGCAAACCTGCACAATATTGGGAAAGCGTCGTTGAATGGTGTCTGGGGCGATCGCCCGCAAATCTAGCCAAACATGGGCCGTTGCATCATCAGGATGCGTGGTTTGCAAGTGCGTAAAGATGGCGCGACTGACCACATCGCGAGGTGCCAGTTCCCCATCGGGATGATAAGCATCGGCAAATCGCTTGCCTTCATCATCAATTAAGTATGCGCCCTCGCCCCGCACCGCTTCGCTAATTAAAAATCGGGGAGCCCCTGGCAACGTCAGCGCTGTGGGGTGAAACTGCACAAACTCCAGATCCCGCAGCACTGCCCCTGCCCGCCACCCCATCGCCACTCCATCCCCCGTGCTGAGGCTGGGGTTAGTGGTTTGAGCAAACACCTGTCCACCTCCTCCAGTCGCCAAAATCACTGCCGCTGCTGCCAGCCAGTGAACCCGATCCTCATAGGCCAGAACCACCCCCCGACAGGGCTGGGACGCATTGGGCGATGCAGTTGGAGCGGCATTCGAATCTAACAACCCCGGCCGCAAGCCTAGGTCCGAGTGAACGGGGTCTGCATCCGTGTCCATCCACAGATCCAGCACGTAGCCAGAAATCACCTGAATATTGGGTTGGCGCAGCACCTGCTGCGTCAACGCCGTGACGACAGCACGCCCCGTGGTATCAGCCGCATGCAGCACTCGCCGTCGAGAGTGGGCTGCTTCTAGCGTTAGCGCCAAGTGACTCTGATGCTGGTCAAAGGCCACGCCCATTGTCACAAGGTCTTGGATGCACTGAGGCGCTTGCTCCACAAGCATTTCTACTGCTGCCGAGTCGCACAGCCCTACGCCAGCGTGAAGCGTGTCGTGATAGTGCAACGTGGGGGAATCATCGGGAGCGATCGCCGCTGCAATTCCCCCTTGAGCCCAATCGCTAGCCGATAAAGACAGGGGCTCCTTAGTCACCAGTCCCACCCGAAAGTGATCGGGTAAACAGAGAGCTGAGTAAAGCCCTGCGGCCCCACCACCAATCACAATCACATCAAACTGCGGAAATATTGAAGAATCTGACACGGGGGGGAATCGGGAGTTGCCGTACTATTCGTAATTCTAAGAAAGAGAATGAGTTTGTGCAGGGAGAGGGGGATGTTTTAACAACGGCCTAAGCAATGGTCTAACGCAATGAACAAACAGCGAGCGAATGGAGTTGCACTATCGGCGGAGAATCATATTGTTGGCGATTCAGTCACGGACTGAATCGCCCCTCCGACAAATGGGGAATTGCTCTACTCAAATGCGCCAAACTCGGGCGATCGCCCCGTTCAATAGATAGATAGACGCGGATGCTAAAAACTCAAGTGCGGGTCTGACAGGAACAGTGTACCTAGCAGACCCGCACTTGAGTTTACCTGAGTTTTCGCAAGACTATTACCCGCAACAGTCCGAAGAATGCTTAGCGATAAATGCCATTGTTGATCCGGTCAGCGCCTTCTACCAAAGCATCTTCCGGATCGCTGACTGTGAACTTGTTGAGATTGGCCTTGAGCACATCAAGCTGGCGCTCGGTTAGCCCTTTGATGTTTAACACATCATCAATCGAATCATAAGGCGCGTTCTTAACAATGGCACTAGCCAGTGTAGGATACAATCCCGAAAATTGCATGAATGCTCGAACATTCGTGTTGTTCAAGTCGATTTTCTCTCCGAATTCCGTTGCGAGCTTATCGTCCATGACATTGCGGAACTCTTCAGCCAGCAGGGGCGCAGAGAAAAACCCAGACTGAGACAGACCTAGGGCGATCGCGGCTTGCGATGCTACAGGCAGCACCCAGGCACTAATCACCATTCCTAAAACCAGTAATACACCAGCGAGTCGCTTCATTGGCCGAATCCCTTCCAACTCCATTGCTCCAAACATTTGATGCATCTGCACTATCTTTCTTGCAATCTGCAAATACAAATTTTATGAACGACGCAGACACATAACCACAGCAGTAGACACCACTCAAACCCGGTCAGACTGCCGGATTAAGTTGTTCTATTTAGAGCCTACCACTTCCCGCGCAGACTTCTTAGGTCTGCCATAGAAATTCTGCGATCGCACCAAAGCTCCCAAATTCTGACGCTATTCTTAGGGCTGCACCACCACCCGCATGCCCACCTGCACATGGCGGAACAGTTCTACCACATCATCATTGCGGAGCCGGACACAGCCATTGGATGCGGCCCGCCCAATCGACGATACAGTGGGCGTGCCGTGAAAGCCAATCACACCATTGTCTAGGCTGGCAAACCCAATCCACCGTAGCCCTAAGGCGCTGTCAGGCCCAGGAGAATGCACCTCACCCGTCCAGGGACTCTGCCAGATGGGGTTTTCAATCATCTCAAATATCTCGAACTCGCCCGTGGGCGTAGGTGTACCGGGCTTGCCCACAGCTACCGAAAATGCCGCTAGGACTTCATCCCCCGATTTGACAAACACCTGTCGCTCGCGCAGGCTCAACACCAAGTGCGTCGGCAATGGAGCTTGTGCCTCTGGTAAATAGGTGGTATCGCTAGGCATCGCTGGAGGCGACAGCGGCGGCAGTTCTAGTGAGGGCGAGACATGGCTCAATCTCAGATTAGCGGCTGGCTGAATCGTGGCGTTGAGAGGTGCTTCTTCAGGCGGTTCAACAGAGGGTTCGTCTTCAGAGGGTTCGTCTTCAGAGGGTTCATCCTCAGGCAACGGCGTCACTAATGCATCTGCCGCTGGCGGCACAATGGGCACCGGAACAGCGGTCGTTGCGGCGTTGTCAAGCTGTGTCGGTGGGGGAGATGGGTCTACAGACGAAGCGGGCTCAGATGCAAGTGCGGGGTCTACGGGAGGAATTAAAGACGGAACTGCTCCCAATTCTGAATCAGGATTGGGTTGAAGCTCGCTCGCAGTAATCGTTGCATTAACATCAGCAGGCGTGGTCAAAGGTGCAGCAGATGCCGGAGTTTCCGCGGAGTCATTTGGGATCGTTGTATTCTCGACGGAGGAAGGATCTGTAGGGCGATCGCCCATTTCCAGCGTTCGATTGGCGCGATCGACCAATGCTTCATCCACCAAGTGACCTTGCCCCTCGCCAGTCCAAGGGCGATTTACTCGAATGCGGCTGCTAGACTGAGCACTCGCCGTAAGATGCCAGGCACCGGTCAACACAAAGCAGCCCAGCAAACCCCAGAAATACCGTTGCGATCTCACCATCTCTACTCTTCACACCAGAACCAACACTATAAAGCAATATTTTGCAGAATCGACGCCCATGCGTATAATTCAGAGCTTGCTAGGCAAGCGTTTCACTATGTCCTTAAACCAGAGCCAAAGGGCTGAAGCACACAAACCCTTAACCGAATCCAACGTTAGTTCGACAACTGCCTCAACCCGTGCTGCCTGCAAGGCGGGTAGCCCAAGTCAGTGTTGTGTCAGCTCCGCGATAGGGGACTGACATAATACAATCGAACTCACGTCAATCTAAGACTACCCTTCCCCTTCGACTGCGGCTAACAGCCCGAATCCTGACAAAAGCCTGGCAATTCACATCGCGCCTGAGTTTTTGTTGAACAAAATCCAGATAGTTTTGGCAATGAGCTTAATGTCATACATCAGGCTCCAATTTTCCTGATAGCGTAAATCCAGCCGCACAATATCTTCAAATTCGCGGATGGAGGAGCGCCCACTCACCTGCCATTCTCCTGTCATACCGGGCTTTACGTCGAGCCTTTGCCATTGGGGAATTTCGTAGCGCTCAACTTCGTCAGGGGTAGGAGGACGCGTACCGACTAGGCTCATATCGCCCTGCAGCACATTCCAAAACTGAGGCAGTTCATCTAGGCTGGTTTTCCGCAAAAGCTTGCCCACGCGGGTAATGCGGGGATCATAGGAAGCTTTGAAGATGGCGCCGCTGGCTTCATTTTTGATCAGGTGCTTTTGCGCTTCTGCATCGGTCACCATTGAGCGGAATTTCCACATTTTGAACCGCCGACCCATGCGCGAACAGCGCACCTGCCCAAAAAATAGAGGGCCGGGACTGTCGAGTTTGATGGCGATCGCCAACGGCACCAGCAATACCCCCGTAATAGCCAAGCCCACGAGCGCACCTGCAATATCTAGCAGACGTTTTGGCTTTGATTGAACAGACGGGTGAGTGATGAACATCTCCTCAGAACGGAGCGATCGCCGCTTGGGCACCTTTCCATCTGACTCCAGTCCTGCACTAGCTGAGGGCGTCGGGGTTGGTTCGGGTGGTTGCTTCAGTTCATTGGTAGCTGGGGACGAAACCGCTACCGCGCGCCCCTGCTCGATGGTAAAGAGCTTATTGAGATCGGCTAGAGCAAGCACCATCATTACCTGCTCTGAAACATTCCGCAAAACCAGCTCAATCCGCTGCTTTTGCGCCATTTTTTTAACAGACACGAGCGCTCCCAGCCCGCTGCTATCCATAAAGATAGTGTCGCTAAAATCTAGTTCGGCTCGATTCAGGTCTGGGTTTTGCTGGCAGAGGTCTTGGAAGGTTTGCTTAAACCCAATAGCTTGATTAATGGTGAAGGTTTGAGGAAGTTGAATCTGGCAGGTGCGACTCTGAATCGTGGTTTGGCTGACGAGGTTGTTGGATTCGACCACGGCGATTTACTCAACTCTAGAAGAGATAACGAATTAGCAATAGGGAGACTAAAGACTGGCGACAGAATGCACTGGCAATAGACCTTGTTTCTACTTACATATGAGGGACGGGACTGCCCGAACCTATTGTATGAAGACCTATTGATTTTTTCTAAGGCTGACCGCTGTTATAGCCACAAAACTAGATGGAGAGGAGTGACGCTGCACTCGGCAAGGTTTTATCTCATATGTGGCTCAAGCGCTGTGGCTGTAGGTCTAGCTTCTGGTTCGATCTGTATCTGGTTCGATTTGTATCTGGTTCGATTTGTATTGTGTAAGACGGAGCGCTGGAATCATAATGCTGGCAGCATTCTTATACGGTAACGAGTTGGCCTCACCTAGACATAAGGGTAATAATGCCGCTGAGTCTCTAATAGAACTGCTAAACGCTGACACTTAGGGTGCACCTCTAGCAAAGAATACCCAACCCCATGGGCGATATCACAGTCTGTTCAAGGGTTTAATGAACCAGCACAAACCTGTAGATACTACGGAATCTAGCAGGATTCTAGCTACAAGATGCAAGATAAACCTTGATCTACGAGTCAGTATGACTACAGCATATGGCGCTCTGAACCCTTGCCTTGGTAGCAGGTGTTACACAGAACTTTTGCTAAGCGGCTCACTAGCAGCTGTAATGCTAAACAACTTTGGGTCATGGCGCTCAGGACAGAACCTACAAAAGCCTTGCACCACAAGCGCAGTGCCCAAAAACCCTTGAGGCGCCGTACGTGTCGTGACAGCACATCAAGGGTTTGAGCGTATCTCGAATTTAGGTTTGTTCAGGTTTGCGTAGATGTCTTCTATTGACGGTTGTCTTCTTCCTCAACTCTGCGTCACGTTAGCTAGGGCGATCGCCCTCGATCTAACCCAGCATGATAGAACCCGCGCAAAGCCTGCTCCAGTACATTCAGCGCTCTATCAATTGGCTAGATAGGTGTATTGACTGAGAGAGTTCTCATAGGTTTTGAGCAGCAGTTGCGCATCTTGCAGGGTAATGCGTTGGTCTTGCAGGGCCTGCTCAGTTTGGCGGCGGATGCTTTCGGTGAGGGCTTCGGTGTCATATTGCACATAGCTCAGCACCTCTTTCATCGTGTCGCCTCTGACCACATGCTCAATTTGATAGCCGTTGGGGTTGAGGGTGATATGGACGGCGTTAGTGTCGCCAAATAAGTTGTGTAAATTGCCCATAATCTCTTGATAGGCCCCTCCCAAAAACAGCCCCAAATAATAGGGTTCATGATCCCGCTCGGTGGACGTGCTGCTGCCATTGGCACTAGGCTCAACCGATCGCAGCGGGTGCAGTTCTAAGACTGACTTTACATCGCGCAAGTCAATAAATTGGTTGATTTTGCCGTCGCTGTCACAGGTCAGGTCGGCAAGGGTGGCGCGGGCCGTTGGCTCTTCATTAAGCCGATGAATCGGCATGATGGGAAATAATTGGTCAATCGCCCAAGCATCGGGTGCCGATTGGAAAACCGAGAGATTGACGTAGTAAATGGACGCCATGATCTTTTCTAGATCTTCTAGGTCGTCGGGCACGTAGTCTTGCTGCCGTGCGATCCGTATAATTTTGGCGCAGCAGGCCCAATAGATTTGCTCAGCGCGGGCGCGGTCGGTAAGGCTAAGGTAGCCAAACCCAAACATGCTCACGGCTTCGTCTTTGAACTGAGCGGCGTCGTGATAGGCCTCTTGATAGTTTTCTGCTGTGATCGATTGGCAGGTTTCGTAGAGATTGCGGAGCAGCAGATGATCGTCGGGAGTCGGGGGGTTGGGCGCTTCTGCAATGACATCGCTGGTGCCCAGCACGTCAAATATCAGCACGGATTGGTGAGAGGCGATCGCCCGTCCACTTTCACTCACGAGCGTTGGCATCGGAATCTGCCGCTCATTACAGGCTTCTTTGACTTCCGCCACGATGTCGTTGGCGTAATTTTGCATGTTGTAGTTTTTGGAGGCGTAGAAGTTGGTTTTGGAGCCGTCATAATCGACCCCAAGGCCGCCGCCCACATCCAGGTATTTCATTTGGGCACCTAGTGCCGCCAACTCAACGTAGATTTGGCTAGCTTCACGGATGGCGTCTTTGATAACGCTGATGTTAGAGATCTGCGAGCCAATGTGGTAGTGCAAAAGCTGCAAGCAGTCCAGCATATCCGCGGCGGCGAGCTGCTGCACCGTGCGCAAAATTTCGGGCACGGTGAGGCCAAATTTGGCGCGATCGCCCGCTGAGCCGCCCCAGCGCCCAATGCCCCGCGTGCTGAGCTTACCGCGCACGCCCACGATGGGCTTCAGACCCAGCTTGCGGCTGGCTTCGATCACTAAATCCACTTCTTCTCGCTGTTCTAACACGATAATCACGGTCTTACCGAGCTGCCGCGCCAGGGTCGCTGCTTCGATATATTCTCGATCCTTATAGCCATTGCAGATCAGCAGCGCGCCGGGGGTGTTTAGGGTGGCTAGGGCAATCATTAACTCCGGCTTAGAACCCGCCTCCAACCCAAACTGATAAGGCTTGCCAAAACGCACTAGATCTTCCACCAGATGCCGCTGTTGGTTGCACTTAACCGGGAACACGCCCCGATAGCTGCCTTTGTAGTTATAGCGGGCGATCGCCTTAGCAAAAGCTGCATTCAGCCGCTGAATACGATCATCGAGGATGTCGGAAAAGCGAATCAGCATCGGCAGCCCCACGTTCCGCTGCTTCAGCGCATTCACCAGATCAAACAAATCGAGTGAGCCGCCCCGATCGCCCTGGGGCGACACCGTCACATGCCCTTCCGCATTAATCGAAAAGTACGGTTCACCCCAGCCATTGATGCGGTAAAGCTCTTCACTGTCTTCGATAGTCCAGCGGTGTTGGATGGCGGTGGATTGGGTGGGAACATGCACCATAGGTTGCGGCAGGTTAGGGTAGCGGTGGGTGGCAAGAGCAATCGGGAAACGGCGTAACGTGAGACGCGGCTAGGCCAAAGACTCAGCAATAAGCAGTCAGACCGATTGTAATCCGAGTCAAAGTCTAGCGTATTTGTTCGGTATCCTGGGTGACGACTCAGGCCCGGTGCTGGGAAAGGGGCGATCGCCCTACAGGCCTGTCCGTTAAATCAGCGATTGGCTGTCCAAAGCTGTAAAGTTCTGGCGTGGGCACTTTACAAACGATCCGCTTTTTCCCACCATAGAAAAGGTTTTGCATGTTAGGAGCAGCAAGTCGTGGAACGAACCTTTATTGCCATCAAGCCCGATGGCGTTCAGCGCGGGCTAGTGGGAGAAATCATCGGGCGCTTTGAGCGCAAGGGCTTCACCCTGGTGGGGCTAAAAGCGATGACCGTATCGCGAGAGCTGGCCGAGACGCACTACGGTGTCCACAAAGACAAGCCCTTCTTTGCCGGGCTTGTGGAATTCATCACCTCTGGCTCCGTGGTGGCGATGGTATGGGAGGGCGATGGCGTCATTGCCTCAGCCCGTAAGCTCATTGGCGCGACCAATCCTCTGAATGCAGAACCGGGCACCATTCGCGGTGACCTAGGCGCAAACATCGGGCGCAACATCATCCACGGCTCTGATGCGCCAGAAACAGCTCAGTCAGAAATCGCCCTGTGGTTTTCTGAATCTGAACTGTCAAATTGGCAGCCTACCATCATGCCCTGGGTTCACGAATAGACAATGGTCTTAAAGTAAGGATTTTGAGGGGTGTGGGCTTTCCCCACACCCCTCAAAATCCTGACCTGTATGGGGCTACCCACAATTAGCTGGGTAGAGTTTTTCTTTAGACCGTTGTGTTGAAGGAACGAATGATAGAAACGATGCGCGCTGCGTTAGGCTCGAACCCGCGTCAGGTGGCGCTGCTAGCGCTGCTGGCAGTACAGCGAGGGGCCTTTGCCGATGTGGCGTTGCACGATGCGCTAGAGCGAGCAGAGTTGTCTGCCCTAGATCGGGGTCTGACCACAGAATTGGTGTATGGCACGGTGCGGCGGCGGCGATCGCTCAATGCGTTGATCCAGCAATTTGCCAGCAAGCCGCCCCCGCCTAAGCTAGTGCCAATGTTGCAATTGGGGCTTTATCAACTGCGTTATCTTAGCCACATTCCGCCCTCTGCAGCGGTAAACACGACGGTGGATCTGGCAAAGCATAACGGACTAGGCGGTCTAGCGGGATTCGTCAACGGGCTGCTGCGCGCCTATGAGCGATCGCACGCTGCAGGTGCCGATCCGCTAGAACTGCCTAGCGACCCTGTGCAGCGATTGGGAATGCTGCACAGTTATCCTGACTGGATTGTGCAGGTGTGGGTCGATCAAGTGGGCTTGGCAGCAGCAGAGGCGTTATGCCAGTGGTTTAATCAGCCGCCTCGATTAGATATTCGGGTGAACCCATTGCAGACTTCGGTAACCCAGGTGCAGCAGGCATGGCAGGCAGATGGCGTAGAGAGCGATCGCCTGCCGCAGAGTCCGCAAGGGCTGCGACTGCGACTGCATATCGGCGCAGTGCAAGCGCTACCAGGCTTTACCGAGGGCTGGTGGGCCGTGCAAGACGCCAGTGCCCAACTGGTAAGCCACCTGCTCGACCCCCAACCAGACGATACGGTGATTGATGCCTGTGCGGCTCCCGGTGGCAAAACGACCCACATCGCAGAGCTGATGGGCGATCGGGGAGTGGTGTGGGCGGGCGATCGCAGTGCCAATCGACTTAAAAAGGTCGCAGAAAACGCCCAGCGATTGCGTCTGCATAGCATTCAAATTCAAGCTGCTGACAGTCGAGATCTGCCGCAGTTTGCGCACCAAGCCGATCGGGTGCTGTTAGACGTACCCTGCTCTGGGTTGGGCACCCTACACCGTCATGCCGACGCGCGCTGGCGGCAAACGCCCGAAACCATTCCGCCGCTTGCACAGCTTCAGCAAGAATTGCTCAGCCAAGCCGCCACCTGGGTAAAACCCGGCGGGCTGATGGTTTACTCTACCTGCACCCTGCATCCGGCAGAAAATGAGGCGGTGATTCAAACGTTTTTGGCGCAGCATCCCACCTGGCAAATCGAGCCGCCGCCCGCTGATAATCCCGCGGCGGCGTTTGCAGAACCCCCAGGCTGGTGCCGCGTTTGGCCCCATCGGCATGATATGGATGGGTTCTTTATGGTGCGGCTGCGGGCAGCGATCACCTGACTCTAAGGGTCAAGAGTTTTAGGATTCAGCGATTCAAGAGTCATCTGAAGACGAATTGGCATCGACCTCGGGCACAATATCGGGCCGCTCGCGGCCTTCCCACCCGGGAGGACGCTTGGAGTTATACCAGGCGATCGAACCAACCGTTACGGCGGCCACAAAACCTACGACATACACTGCGGTAAACCAGGGAAACCCACCCGCTGCCGTCACATCCATCAAAAGCATCATCCTGTCCTTATCCTGTACGTGGGTAAACGAAGGAACCCAACATACAGGATAGGTAGGGCGATCGCTCACTTTCCCCCCAATCCCGCACGTAGGCTCCCGATCTATGTTGTGCGGCCACCGGCTCAGCCCTGTGGCGTGATGCAGTCTTGACCTGGCAGAAATTCCATCATGCTAAGCGCGCGTATCGCCGTGACAGTGGCTATATTCAGAATACGGCAGAGGGGTTCTGCTGCACCATAAGGCGGGTTCTAGCCTCAAAAATTTTCTCGCCCTAATCAATTTGCAGGGCAACACGGGTAGCTCGCTGCACCACCTCGGCAGGCAGGGGCACATAGCCTAGATCAGGGCCAAACGCCTGCCCCTCTTGCAAGCCCCACTGAATTAAGTCACGCAAGACAGCAGCTTTTTGGGGATCGTCATAACGCTGATAAACCAATAGCCAGCTATAGGTCACGATGGGGTAAGCCTCGGGATCATCGGGATCAGCCACCGCTCCACGTAAATCGTCGGATAGCTCAATGGTGGCGATCGCCCGAGCCGTGGCCTCATCGGTTAGTGCCACAAACTGCCCCGCCTGATTTTCCAACACAGCCGTCGCCAGATTTAACTGCTTTGCAAAGGCATATTCCACATAGCTAATCACACCCTCCGCCTGGATGATTTGGGCGCTGATGCCCGCATTATCTTTGATCCCAATGCCTGTCGGCCAAGCCACACTTAAGCCTTTACCCACTGTAGATTGCCAAGCTGAGCTGACCGCACTGAGATAGGCCGTAAACGCAGCAGTGGTGCCGCTGCCATCTGACCGGTGGATCACGGTGATCGGCTGGTCTGGCAAATCCAGATCAGGGTTGAGCGCCACCAGCTTGGGATCGTTCCACTGGGTAATCACGCCTAAAAAAATCTCGGGTAGCACCGCTCGTGACAGCCGCAGCCCCCCCGTCACCCCGGACAGGTTGTAAACCACGGCAATGCTGCCTGCAGCCGAGGGAATGAACAACGCGCCCGGCTCTACCTGCGCCACCTCTGCATCCGTCAACGGAATTTCTGTAGCACCAAAGTCTACTGTGCCGACCAAAAATTGCTGAATGCCCGCTGCACTACCGATAGGTTGGTAGCTGATTTGCACCTGAGGGTGCCGCGCATTATATTCCTGAAACCAGCGCAGGTAGAGAAACAAGGGCAGGGTTGCGCCTGCACCATACAGCGTGATAGGGGTTGCCGGCGCATCAGCCAATACCTCTGAGGACGGAGGCGACGAGGTCTGCGGTTGGCAGGCTTTAATGCCCAAACTAAGAGCGATCGCGCCTCCCAAAAATTTCCGCCTAGACGCGTTGTGAAATAGAACTTGATTCAGCACAGTTGCCTTCTCCTAGTGTTGGGTATGCTGAGTTGTTTCAGGACAACGTCGCCGGCTAGGCCCAGCAGCGCTCTGTTCCTAGCCGATTGACACAGACAGATTTTTCAGTAGCGGTCAGGTCATCCATCATGACATCGCGCCGCAGCAGCAAGCCGTTGTGACCTGCCATAAACCGAGGCAGGTCTGCCGTTTCGATCGGCTGTAGGGTTTGCATATCATAAGTGGTGTAGGTCGTCAGATCTGGCGTGTCATAGCGAATGTCTAGCACGGTTAGGGTTTTGCGAGGGGCGATCGCACTGTCGATAAAGGGGCGTGGCCCCGACCCCAAAATGCCCATGTGCAGCAGTTGCAACGCGCCTTTGTGGGCGGGATAGTAGGTGTGGTGGTGTCCGCTGATGTAGGTGTGGACGCGGTGGCGTTCTAACATGGCCTGGAGTTTGTCGGCGTTTTCCATCACTTCGCCCGGACTGTCGCGCCCAACGGAGATGGCATAGAGCGGCAAGTGTCCCAACAACACCCGCAGCTTGGCCGATTGAGCCGCCGGACTTTCTAGCGCTTGCTCCACCCAGGCTAGCTTGTCATCGGGAATGTGATGCGACGAGCCATCCCACGCCAAAAAGAAGACATCATCATGGGTAAAGGTGTAGTAAAAGGGAAACTCAAATCGATCGGCAAACTTCACTCCCGGATCATGGGCAGGGTCGGCCCAATAGCGGGTTGCGACCTCGCGCTCTCGCTCAAACAAAAAGCCACCTGTCACTCCCAATGCGCTGGATGCGTCGTGGTTGCCAATGGTAAACCCGTACGGTAGCTTCGCCGTCCGCAGAGGGGCTGCAACGTGGGCGTCAAAAGCTTGCCACATCGCTTGGAGCTGGGGTTCAGTCAGTGTGGGGGACTGCCCCGCGACCATGTCGCCACTGCAGAGCACCATATCGGGTTGCCAAAAGGGCAGTAGGGCGATCGCCCGATCTACTTCGGGATCGTAGTCCACAGAGCCATACACCCCGTTCAAATCGCTCACCACCACAAATCGCACATCGCCCCGGGGCGGATTGTAAACGCCGCCGGGGCCAGCACTATCGAGAATGGCCTGAGTTTCGGCAGGAAGTACAGCATCTGCAGGCTGCTGCACCGAGGGTGCCGGCAGCGGCTCAATGCGGCTAGAGGGCGGATCAGAGCTACGGCAGGCATGGAGCGCCAAGGTCAGGCAGAAGCCCACAATCACGATCAGAAAATGCTGCCGCCAACGTCGCATCACGCTACCTGCTCAAAATTTAGACGATTATCGTGCCATCAATGCCGCCCTTATTAATGCATACATCGCCTTACGACACCAATGATTGAGATTACACACAACCTGCCCCATCATGGGTCAAATGGGTTAGCACACAGCCTTCACAGCTATTACTGAATAACTCTGATACTGAATAACTCTGAGTCTCCCATGCTGGAGGGCAGAACGGTGCCATAGAGTAACGGACTCAGCGCAATTACTGCACCAAGTCCGCTTGTTTTTATTCAACTCAATTGATCTAAACGTTGTTCTAGACTGAAGTCGGATTCAGATCAATTGAGTAACTCCTAACGTCTTGTAGAGATCTTGTAGAAATTACGATGTCTGAATTTGCTCTAGAGGTTTGACAGCAGGGCCATGCAGAATCTTACCTTGGCAGTCGAAACGAGCACCGTGGCAGGGGCAATCCCAGCTCTTCTCGGCGTTGTTCCAATTGACAATGCAGCCGAGGTGGGTGCAGGTAGCTGATACGGCATGAACTTGGCCTTGGTCGTCTCGATAAGCAGCTACTTTTTTACCTTCGATGGTGAGCAGCTTGCCTTCGCCTATGACTACGTCATTGATGGAGTTATCGGTGAGTCCTTTAAGGCGATCGCCCACCCAGCGCATGCCCACATCTAGATTTTCTTGAAGCGATGTAGAGGTTAGAAACGGCGTTGCCCGCAGCGAGTCGTAAAGCTCTGCCCAGGGGTTTTCTTTACCTTGCACTAGATCCGACAACAGCATTCCCGCTAGGGTGCCATTGCTCATGCCCCACAGACCAAAGCCTGTCGCCACAAAGGTGTGAGCACTGGCGGGAGTAAGTTTGCCGATATAGGGCACATTGTCAAACGATTTCACATCCTGACTCGACCAGCGATAGGCATAGTCAGTAATGCCAAAGCGCTCACGCCCATAGGCTTCGAGATTGGCAAACCGCTCGGCTGTGTTCGTGACAGCTCCTACTTTGTGTCCCTCGCCCCCAATCAGCAGCAGCAGGCGATCGCCCTCTGGTGTGGTGCGCAAAGAGCGGTAGCTGTCGCCTGTGCCGATATACATGCCGTCTGGGGCCTGCTCGGGGCTGATTTCAGCAGCCACAATGTAGGAGCGGCGAGGATAGGCTTTAGCAAAATACAATCCTTGGTCAAGGATAGGTAGATTGGTCGTGATCAGCGCATCTTGAGCATAGAGGTTGCCGCGCTCCGTCACAATTTTGCAAGGGGTGCCTTCATCTACGCTGGTCACACGGGTCTGCTCAAAGACGTAGCTGCCTTCATCCGCAATCATTTTTGCTAGATGCAAGAGGTATTTACGGGGATGGAATTGCGCCTGTCCTTCAAAGGCTACGGCACCCAGCACGGGAAACGGAAGCGATAGATCGGTCACAAAAGAGGCGGGCAGTCCCACTTTTTGAGCTGCTTCAACTTCGTCCTTAACGTTGGTCAGTTGATCGGGCTTTTCTGCAAACACATAGGCCGTGCGACGGCTAAAGTCGCAGTCGATATCGTGCGCCTGCACCCATTGAAAAACTTGAGCGATCGCCGCCTGGTTTGATTCAGCATACAGTTTTGCCTTTTCCTCACCGAGATCTTTCACCAGCGATGCATAGATCAGATGATGTTGCGACGTCACTTTGGCAGTCGTGTGACCTGTGACGCCTGTGCCAATCTGATCCGCCTCAACTACAGCCACGGTCTTGCCTGCCTGCTTCAAGCGCATTGCTGCGGTGATGCCTGCAATACCTCCTCCCACAATCGCGACGTCTACCCGCAGATCAGGAAGCGATTCGGGCAGAAATGGCGGAAATTGCCCTTTCGGAGTAGATTCAATCCAAAAGGAGGACGGCTTGTCGGTGTATACCATGGAAACCCTCAAAGAATTCGGCGATCGGTTATGCTCTACAGCTTAAGGAGTAGGCAACCTCCGGCTCATCTGTCAACAGTGAGACATGAAGCGGAATTCTGTCTTAAGGACGAGTGAGTACGGCGCTTGAAGTGCTGATTTAAACCTCAGCTTCAGTGAGGACGGTGTTGGGATCGCAATGCCCCGCTCCTCTGAATAGGTTGCTCGCGGGCGCAATATGCGTTGAAGGTTTGAACGTGGATCAGCCCATCCAACGGTTGCAGTAGAGCGGGTGAGAGAATCAGAGACTGAGTGCCGGAGTGCGGTTACAGATGATGGAGATGAGTGTTAGCAAAGAGGGCGGCTTGGGTGCGATCGCGCAGACTGAGTCGGCTCAGAATATTAGTCACATGGTTTTTTACTGTGCCTTCTGAGATGTAGAGAGCTTGAGCAATCTCCCGGTTATTTGCGCCCTGGGCAATCATCACCAGCACCTCGCTCTCTCGACGGGTGAGTTCTAGCAGTTCGGGTGGGGGTTGGGTGACAGATGCAGGAGCTGTCAGTCCAGCTGTGAGTTTGGGCAGAATGCCAGGGCTGAGTTGGGTATAACCTTTATGAGCAGCGCGAATGGCTGCCGCTAGTTCTTCAGTCGGCGTGTCTTTGAGCAGGTAGCCCGCAGCGCCCTGTTGCAAGGCTGCCACCACATAGCTCTGGTCGTCAAACGTGGTCAGCACGAGCACCTTTGTATGAGGAAACCGCCGCACCTCAGCCGCAATATGCCGCTGGCAGATGGCCTGGGTTGCGGCGACCCCATCCATAATAGGCATCCGAATATCCATCAGAACTACATCGGGCTCTTGGGACGCAGCCTGAAGTGTATCCATTTGGGCGATCGCCGCCTCACCATGTTCTGCTTCGCCAACAATCTGAATGTCGGGTTCTAGTTCCAGCAATGTTCGCAATCCCTGCCGAATCAACTGCTGGTTGTCCACAATTAGCACACGGATCATGGAATACAGGTTGCCTGTGTATGTTGATCAAGTGAGGAGCATCGAATCGTTGACCAATCGGTCTGTTCGGTCTGTTGCAGGTCAGTCTGCTGGGTCAATTCGTTCAGGGGTTGCAGGGTGCAGTAAGGCACGGCAACGGGGCAAGTGTAAGGCTAGAGCCCATGCCCGTACGACAGCCCCTGTTGATTTGCAAGCAGGCGATCGCCCAATCAGCTCAGCCCAGCCCTAGCTTATCCTGCTTTTTCCAGGACTGTAGTCACGCTGGTTTCTAACACCGCTATTACGGCCTCTGGTTGAGAAGATAAGTCACTCCGTCTCATAGTCAAAAAAACACAGGATTTGCAGCCCTAGGAAGATTCTGGAGGCGAAAGGGGAAGTGTGATGCTAAGGCGGCAGCCCTCCCCGCGTCGGCTGAGGATATCGAACCGTCCTCCTAATGCCAATGCCCGCTCTTGCATACTTTGCAAGCCGAATCCGCTCTGGTTTTGAGTCACCTCAAACCCGCTGCCGTTGTCTTGAATGGTCAGATATAGCGTGGTTTCGGTAGCGTACAATCCCACCGTGACCTGGGTGGCATTGGCATGTTTGGCGATATTCGTCAGCGCCTCTTGCACAATGCGATACAGGCTGGTGTTCACATCGCCAGACAGCGTTTGGTGCAGCTGAATATTACAAGTAGGGTGGATGTGGGTAAGCTGCTGAAAGTCGCTTAACAGAAGGGCGATCGCCTCATCGAGCGTGCGGCTTTGCCAAGGATCCGTCCGCATAGCCGAAACCGACTCTCGCACCTCTTGCAGAGCCATTGATCCCAACCGTTTTGCCTGCTTCAAAAACTCCAGCGCTTGGGATGTGTTAGTTTGCCACAGCCGTAGCGCCCCCTCAATCTGAAGGTTCAGCGCAGTTAAGGCATGACCCAACGAGTCGTGAATATCACGGGCAATGCGGCTGCGCTCTTGCTCCATCGCCAAAGTCTCAACGCGTAGCGCATAATCGCGCAGTTGTTCGTTAGCAGTGGTTAGTTTTTCGCGGCTCTCACGCTCGGCCATCAGGGCATTCACCAGCAGCAGCACAAACAGCAGCGCCAGCCCAAACAGCAATGTGGAGTTAAAGGCCAGTCCAAACAGCAGCGACTTGAAGCGATCGCCCACTCCTTCGGGCATCTGCAGCTCAATCTGAATTAGCCGAACGTTCACCAACCCTAAAAACGTAAAAAACGAGACCACAGCCACCACCAGACGCCCTGGCATCCTAAAAATGAGGCAACTGCGAACCACCAACACCACATATAGAAAGGGAAACATGAGCACACGCCGGTTGCCTGCAGGCGTTGCCAACAGCACCAGCGAGAACTCTAGCACTGTGTAGAGAACCGCAGTCCCGCGTCGCTGAGTGGGCAAAGGCAGGCGCAGCCCCATCAGCCCAAACCCTACAATGCTCAGCAGCCGTATGACTGAAACAGTCGATCGCATCCGCGGAAATGGCAGCGGCAGCAGCTCAAACAACAGCGCCGCTACAACCAGCACCCACTCCAGATACAGCAGGATGGGGAATGGATGGTTCTGCAGACTCGTAAATCGCCTTAGATCAGTCACATCAAGCAAGCTTAAAGGAACATAGAGAAAACAGGACTTACGCACTTCGTGCGGCGGCCTGAGAATCTTAAGCGATTTTGGGGAGGCTTAGCCTCCCCAAAATCGCTCAACTTCGTCAGTCTTAGAAAAACCAAAGGTGGCCGAGACGTTGTCACAAAGAACTGCTCCCTATTCTGATGCATCGCCTACCCACTGTGGATAGAGCATGACCGAAGTCACGATTTAGAAATGACTTCAGCTTCAGGCGATCGCCCTAACCTGCCAATTACGATCCAACCATTAGCGTTTAGAGGACGATGATATGGCAATGAACCGGCGATTCATAATTCTGTCTGGGTTGGCGGCACTGATACTAGTCGCTAGCCCTCTTGTGGCCCAGTCTCGCCCCAATGGCTGGGGTAGAGGCCCCGCTGCACTTGAGCAACTTGATCTAACTGAGCAACAGCGCAACCAATTGGCCCAAATTCGCGAGACTACTCATAGTCAAATGAGCGAAGTGCTGACAGAGGCTCAGCGGCAGCAGCTCCAGGAGATGCGCGGTCAACGGCAAGGGATGCAACTCACGTCTGAACAGCGCCAACTGTGGCAGCAAGTGCGCGAGCAAGGCATAGAAAGCCTGACAGACGCACAGCGACAGCAAGTTCAAGAGTGGCGTGCCGCTCGACGTGATCGCCAGGAAAGTCGTCAAGAGATGTGGCGTGAGCTCGACCTGAGCGACACCCAGCGGCAGCAAATGCGCGACCTGATGCAAACTGCCCGCCAGCAAAGTCTGGCAGTGCTCACCCCAGACCAGCAGCAGCAGTTTCAAGAGCGTCGCCCAATGCGGCGTGGGGGCGATCGCCTCAATCGTGAGCGCAATTAGCCCAAGCCCTCTTGAGCCTGGCTTCTGACTTTACGCATCCAAATTAAGTCATCCCTGACTCTATTGCTCCACAGCCATAGTGAAGCAATAGAGTCAGATTAATTCAAAGATACTCAGCGCCACGCTAGATCCATCTTGCAGAACTCTCAAGAAACTTCTTCGATGATCAGGTTGAGGAGTCAAATCAAATCCTAACTGCTGGGCTTTGCGCTTGAGGTTATCCAGTGTCCGTTGGCGATATTTCCCCTCATAGTAGGCAGCGCCCGAATCCACATAGGGTTCCTTGGTGGTTCAGAGATGGTAGAAGATACGGGCAATCTTGTGAGCCGTTGCAGTAATCGCTTTCGGTGCCCCTAAGCGATGGCGCATCCGTCGGTAGTAGGCTCCGATAGCACTCTGGCTCCGGTTCAGCGACCGTGCCGCTAAACGAAAAGGGGAAGTGGCTCGATTCCAACTGCATGCAGATTGATTTGCTCCAGCACTGAGGCAGTGGGCGATGGGGACTCTGGAGAGGGAGAGGGCATGAATCACAACATCCTAAATGAAAGGATAAAGGCATCCTGACCTGGGCTTGCCGAAGGAATAATCTCTCAATCGGGATAGCGGCCTGCGCCACTTCACCAATGTTATGACCATGAAAACCCAGAACCACGCTCCTAAACAGGCTAAATCGCACCAGTGTTAGACTTGGTCTTGGCTGTCAGGATGCTCGTCTGTTCTATCAACGAGAGCTTGAAGTTTCTGACGTGTATGACACGGTGCGCAGCACTGGGTCAGCCGCTCCTAAGAAACAAATTTTGTGGGTAAGGCTGAAACCCTTGGTAGTCTGACCGTTTGTTTCTTTGTACCTTCCTGCCCTCCGGCATTCGAGACTGATGTGGAATGAAGTATCGCGTCTCTAAAGGTTGTAGAACAGTTGTATTTAGGGCGATCGCCTGCACTTAGCTTTACTGGCTCAGATGAGGGTTAGGTTAGTGCACAGCTAAATCATTGGAATGACCTTGGAAGAACAATAGCGCTTAAAGCACAGGTTCGAGTTTTTGTTTTGTGAGGCGCTTGCAGAGCGGAATGCGAAAAATAATCCCTGAATCACCCGATAGTTGCTTTAAAACAGAAGCAGAACCAAAAGACTAACGCAGCTAGAAAGTAGTAGCAGTTCCTATTAAATCTTTTCTATTCATCTTATTGTCATATGTCTGCTGATAGCGTGCTGTTGTTTTTGCTCAAAGTATTGGCCTTGTCTGCGATCGGGGCGATCGCCATTAAGTATGGGGCTCCCACAGCGGCGATCGCTCCTGCAGGGTCTGTTGCACTGGCGATTGTTCTATTGCCCTCGGTCGTGCTCGGCTTACTGTTGGCTTGGCGCAGCAGGCAGGCTGCCCGCTAACGCCATCAGAGCAAATGGGGTAAAGTGTCTCATCCCAAGATTGGACGTGTGTTTTTAGGATAAAAAATTTTGGAATGCCGTTCGCTACCTCTCCAAACTATGTAGCGTGCAAGCTGCACTAAGCGTCCGTCTAGAGCTTGTGCCTTTAGCGCATTACATCAACTACTACCCCCATCGGAATGGCTCATGGCTGACTTCAGAATTTGAGGTGCCGCTTAATATTTGAAGATTGCTTAGCATTTTTGCTGCAAAAAGGATAAGGGTGTATCTCCCTCTTCCCTCAAAACCCAGGGACGTCAGAGTGGAAGGCGGGCAATATTTATGTAATTTCTCGGTCGTCGATCGAACTTTTTATACCTGTTAATGAAGGCTGCATGAACTCTGGAACTGCAAATTCAAGCTTGATGTGTTTTTTTTAAGAAGGGTACGTAACACTCACAACTCACTATTTATACTTGATTCGTACTGCGTACTTTGCAAGCCCAAGCTTAAAGATGGCAACTTCTGACTACGTAAATGCAAGCTGCCCTTTCAGGATCTAGTTCAAGTTGTTAATTGATGAACTACATATGAGTCAAACGCATTCTCTGCAGAGGCTTACGAATATTGGCATGATTACGACGCAGTTGAAAGAGCAAGGAGCAACAACATTAACCTTGGCAGACTTGGGAATTTCGCTAGATGAGGTTTGTCAAGTTCGCTCCATGTCGGCAGTTCCAGCGATGCCCACGCATGATTGGGATATTGCGCATCATGGTTTAGAGGTTTCAGGAGCAGAACTGTTGCTTTACTGTCCAACGGTCTATCAGATAGGGGTGCATCCTCACTTGATGGCGATCGCCCGCGATTATTTTGGCAAAGGCGTGATTCTTCATGATGTAACCTATCGAATTGACCACGCTACGCCCCAACAGTTGGGTGTGCGGCGTTGGCATCGCGATCGAGAGGCCGCCACCATGCTCAAGGTCATGGTATACCTGCACGATGTGAATGCTGAGGGCGGCGGGTTTGAGTATATCCCCAAGCCTAAAACTCCTTGGATGGGATGGTTTCGGCTGTTTCCCGAGCGGAATCGCTATACCAATCGCACTATGCAGCGGCTGGTGCATCCTCGGCATTGGGTGTGTTGCATTGGGGAAGCCGGCACCATAATTGTGGCAGATGTGGCGGCGGTCTATCACCATGGCACCAATCCCCAACAGACACGAGAGATCGTCACCTTTACCTATTTACCCTGATTGACTGACAAAAGTGGTAGCGGCTGAAACAGGGACTAGGCGGGAAGAGGAGCTTGGTTTAAGCTGGCAAGTTACCACACAAATCAGCACAACCAATGACTCCAACTTCCCGACTCTATGATGCGTTTAATGACT
>JBGTOF010000119.1:0-14477 GCA_041742695.1 Elainellales cyanobacterium
TAGCGTAGCAGCAGGATAAAAGCCCGGCGGCGGTGGGTTGGATTGGGCTGTGGTCATTGTAAACGGGAAGACAAGACATTTGAGAGCTTCTATATCAATAGCGTATATGATTTGGCTGTTTTCTAAGGGGATGCACTGGCGCGTTTCGCGGCCAACTCCACTTGCAGGCTAGCCCTCACCCGGTTGGTCGGCTGTATTCGTTGTAGGTGAGTGTATAGAGATTGCTGAGGATTTGCAGGCTGCTCCCACAAACCCTCGTTCGACAGAATTAGTTCTAGATGTGTGAGCCAGGGTCTAGTTGGTTAGAATTGTGCCTACATCTCGTTGGGCACCGCGTTCGTAGGTGGAAGGATCGATGGATATGGCAGAGGTAGTCAAAGATGAGGCGTTTGGCATTGTGCCGATTTGGCGGCATCCTGAGGGCGATCGCATTTTGTTGATTCAGCACCATGCGGGGCATTGGGGGTTTCCCAAGGGCCACGCCGACCCAGGGGAAACGGCGATCGCCACCGCGTGCCGCGAGTTTGAAGAAGAAACGGGTATTCGCGATTATCAGCTCATTGCCGAGACGCCCTCGTTTACAGAACGCTATGGGTTTCGGAACAACGGCAAACGCGTGGAGAAATCGGTGACCTATTTTGTGGCAGAGGTGCGATCGCCCGATGTGATTCCCCAAGAGGCTGAAATTCGCGATCACGCGTGGCTGCCCTACGATGCTGCGTTAGAACGCATCACCTTTGATCAGGCGCGCTCGCTGCTAGGGCGCGTCCGCGACTATTTGAACGGCGATTAGCACAGAACATCTCTGTATTCGAGCCAGCGTAACCCGTGGGAATCACTCGTTCATGTTGCGATAGGTGGCGACTGCCGACGGTGAAATGCGATTGAGATAGCGGAAAATCCAATACTTAAAAATCGTATCCAGAATCACCGGGAAGGTCGCAATAAACAGAAAGATAAATTCTCGGTCTGCGGCGAGTCCAAAATGTTGAGAAATGCCCTCTAGCAGCACCTCCCACCCATGAGGCGAGTGGAATCCCACAAAAATGTCGGTGAATAGAATAATCACAAACGCTTTCGCGCTGTCGCTCAGGCCATAGACCACCTCGTCAATAAAGGATTTCAGTACCTCTACTTCGCGTTTGCTGGCGGCTAGCACAATCCCAAACATCCCCATTGCCATCAGATCAGCAAAGACGTTCTTCACTGCGTCGTTGCTGCGCTGGTGATACACCTCACGAATTTCTAGCACCTTTTCTTGGAACTGCTCCTGCATCTCGGGTTCTGAAAGTCGGGGGGCTTTGCCAATCAGTTGCTCAAACCGTGAGATTTCCTCAAACCGCCGCAGATCTTGAAACGCTTCCTGCTCCATATCCATATTCAAAAACGCACCGACCCGCTCTTGGGTGCGAATGCGATCGATCACAGGGCCTACCACAAAACTTTTGGCGACCTGCTGGGTGAGCAGCGGCAGGATGATCAACAGCAGCACTAACCGCAAGGCAATGGAAGTTCTCGCCCGCGACATGCGGTAGTTATCCATCACCTCTTGCTCAGAGCTGGGATCCAGATCCCGCTTGATGCGTTCTGCGGTGCGGAGAATGGAGCGCGGCAGCACTCCCGTGCGATCGGCAAAGGATTCTATGCCGTCCATGGCGTCATCTGGACGGAATTTGCTGATGGACTGCTGGGTGTTGGGGCGTTCGGCTTTGCCGCCTCGGAGCGCATTGCCCGTCTTGCGATTGGTGTTGGAGTCTGGGGTTGTTGCCCCAGGCACCACCACCAAACCGGAGGAGGGCGATCGGGACGAGGCGCCATAGCGGGCAAGCACTTCGTCGATGGCGGTTAACTTGCGAAAAATTAGCGCAGGCTTGTCGATGATGTTGACGTTGTAAGTTTCGTCTGTAGGGGACTCTAGCGCTACTTCTGTGACCGATCGGGGGGTGGCCCGAAGCACCGTGTTGCTGGTTTGAAACACCGCCAGTCGCGTGCGGGCTGTGTTCAGGTGTTTCCGCAACTCTGACTGAAAGTAAGCGTGGGTGCTGCTGCCATAGGTGCCATAATCAGCCGTGATGCGTCCGCCACCAAAGTAGTTATCTTCGATGACCTTGATTCGCATGGCGGCTTCATAGGCGTCGTCGAGGGCGCGTTCTGGTGTGCCTTGAAACCACTGGCTAGCGCTGCGAAATGCGCCCCTGAGGGTCGAAAAAATGGGGTTGGTCATAGGTTGAGAAGGGCGATCGCCAACAGAGTGTTAAAACAAGGCGTTAAACCGAGGCGTGGATTGCTGTCAACGCAAATCCCAGGTTACCCAGCAGTCATAGCGTAGGGGTGAACGGCTGTTCGTCCAATGCGGGGACGTTCTTTTCGAGAAATGGCCCTAACCGGTGGATTTCATTAGGCGGCGGGTGACTGGGCATCTCGCCTCACAGCCAAGATGAGCGCAACCCGTTATTTTAGGAGTACGTTGTATCCTACCAAATTCAACCGGAGACCCTTTGGTACGCAGCCATTCAACCGATTCTATTTCTGCAGGTTCTAGACCCCCCACTCAACCAGATGCTTGGTGGATTGTGGGTGCTGCGCGCAGCGGCAAAACGACGCATCTGATGCAGCAGCTAGGGCAGATGGCGCGCCCCACCGCCGCGATGCAGCCCAGTTTGCTCATGGCCGCCAATGGTGACAACCGCATTGCCCTAATGGAGCGGCTGGCCGCTTCGGACTATGGCGGCTATCCCGTGGTGTCGGCTACACCGCTGGGCTTTTTTCAAGATGAGGTGGTGCTGTTTTTTCCACTGCTCGTGCAGGAGCTGGGGTTGCAGGCCCAGTTTCCGCTGCGGCTGCGGCCTGAAACAGAGCAGGAACTGGCGACCCGCCTGTGGCAGCCAGAGATTGAGGACGGCACGCTGGCTTTAACGGGTGTATCAGACTATTTTTTGGTGCGGCGCATGTTAGATATGATGCAGCTGGCCGGAGCCAGCGGCACGTCTATAGATGATATCCCCACGCTGCTGCACGAGGGGTTTGGCAGCCCGGATGATGTGCCGGATTTGTGGCAGCACATGGGGGATGCGTTGCAGCGCTGGCGACGCTGGTGTTTGGATCGAGGGTTGCTCACCTATGGGCTGGTGACAGAACTGTATTGGCGCTATCTGCTGCCGCACCCCACCTATCAACAGCAGTTGGGCGATCGCTACCAAGCTCTATTTGCTGACGATGTGGATGAGTATCCGGCGATCGCCCATGATGTGTTTTCGCTGCTGTTAGATCGGGGGCTTCCCAGCGCCTTTACCTATAACCCTGAGGGAGCGATTCGCTGGGGCCTAGGGGCTGATCCCCAGGCGTTGCAGCAGTTGGGCGATCGCTGTCAACACCGTCACCTCGATCCTCCCGCAGACTCTCTCGGGGCCACGTGGGCAGAGCCGCTGGTGGAGTGGGTGCGGGAGCCCATGCTGATGCCGGCGCTGCCGCCAGAAATGCAGGCGATTGAAACCGTGTCTCGAGCCGATCTACTGCGCCATACCGCCGATGTGATTGCGATGGCAGTCGAGCGGCACGAGGTGTCTCCGCACGAGATCGCCATTATTGGGCCAGGAGTGGATGCGATCGCCCGCTACACCCTGCGCGCTATCCTCACGGGCAAGGGGATCGCCGTTGATGCCCTAAACGATCAGCAGCCGCTCAACGGGTATCCCAAGGTGCGATCGCTGCTGACCCTGCTGGCGCTAGTCTATCCGGGGTTGGGGCGATTGCTGTCACCCGAGGCGATCGCCGAGATGCTGGTGGTGCTCAGCCAGACCCCCACCGTGCCCAAGGCCGGAGCCTCGCCCGAGGCTGCGCCCGACCTCGTGCTAGATCCGGTCCGGGCAGGGCTGCTGGTCGATCACTGCTTTGTGCCCGATCCCACCCATCCCAAGCTGCTCGAAACCAGCGCCTTTCCTCGGTGGGATCGGCTAGGTTACCAGCCTGCCGAGGCCTATGACCGCCTGCGTCTGTGGATTGATGCCCAAGTGGAGCAGCAGCGGCAGCGCCTCATCCCCAGCCCGGTTAATTTGCTGGATCGAGCCATTCAGCACTTCTTCTCTGGCGGTAGCCATTTGCCCTACGACCAGCTCACGGCCCTGCGCGAGCTAATGGAAACCTCCCAGCACTACTGGGAGGTGGACAGCCGCCTCCGCCAAGCCGACGCCATTATTGGCTCTCACACCGATAAACCGGCTGATAGATCGGCAGACGGTGCCGCCCCAGAAAAATCGACGAGCGTCGGCAATTTTATTCAGCTCTTGCGCAGCGGCACCATTACGGCTGATCCCTATCCCGTGCGATCGCTCCGCCCTCGTCCGGCCGTGACGCTGGCTACGCTCTATCAATATCGCGCTAATCGCTGCGTCCATCCCTGGCAATTTTGGCTGGATGCGGGATCGGCCCTGTGGCTCACTGGCGGCAGCACCCTATTTGGGGCACCACTATTTTGGCGATCGCACTTGGGTCAGCGCTGGACGGCGGCAGACGCCATGCAGTTTGACCAACAGCGCCTCGGGCGGCAGTTGGGAGATTTGCTCTATCGGGTGGATGTGCCGAGTGGAACCGGGGCAGTAGCGACGGATCAGGCGTCTTCTGTAACCCGACGCATTGTGCTGTGCCACAGCGACCTGGCCATTACAGGACAAGAGCAGAATGGCCCGCTGTTGTCCTTGGTGAATGCGGTGAATCCCCTGCCAATGGACGCCCGTTCCGTTGAATCCAGCGCGGTTGAGTCCAGTGCTGTTGAGTCCAGCACGAGTCATTCAAGTTCCAGCGAGTCCAGCGCTCCAGAGGCAGTGCAATGAGCCAACTCGCCTCTCGACTGGTGCTGCTTTACATTCCCCTCGTGGGTTGGGTGCTCTTGGGCTTGGTGCTAGGGCATCAGCTGCCTCAGCGCTGGTGCAACGGGCTCGGCAAGTTTCTGTTTTGGATTGGGGTGCCCATCAGCGTGGTTGGGTTTTTGCGCGGTGTGGATTTGTCGGGCGCGGTGTGGGCTGCTCCGGCGATCGCCTGGGGTGCGATCGCCGTGGGAGCACTGCTAGCCGGGCTGTGGATTAGCTGGGAAACCACCGGGATGCGCCGCCCTCGTAACCCAGCGGGTTCTGCCGCTTCGCCATCGGCCACTCGCCTGCACCAGTCTGCCACTCAGGGCAGCTTTTTGTTGGCGTCCATGGTGGGGAATACCGGCTATTTGGGGTATCCCGTAACGCTAGCGCTAGTGGGGGTACAGCACTTTGGCTGGGCACTGTTCTACGACATGGGCGGCACGATGATAGGCGCCTATGTCGTCGGGGTGCTGCTGGCGAGTCGGCTGGGGCAGGCGTCACCTCAGCTGCGTCAGCCGCTGTTGGCCATTGTGATCAACCCAGCCCTGTGGAGTTTTGGGCTGGGTCTATTGCTGCGTCCGGTTAGCTTTTCGGCGGGTGTGGAAACGGCGCTACAAGCCGGGGCGTGGGGCAGTGTGGCGCTGTCGTTGGTGCTGATTGGGATGCGGCTTAGTCAGCTGCGCTCATGGCAACACACCCGACTGGCCTGCATTAGCCTCAGTTTTAAGATGGTGCTGGTGCCGCTGGTGCTGGGGCTGTTGCTCACGGCGGCGGGTCTGTCGGGGGCACCTCGATTGGCGCTGGTGTTGCAAATGGCGATGCCGCCTGCCTTTGCCACGCTGGTGATTGGTGAAGCCTATAACCTAGATCGCGATCTCACCGTCACAGCGCTGGCGATCGGCTCTGTGGTGTTGCTGGCGATGCTGCCGGTGTGGGTGTGGCTGTTCCCGGTATAGGCGTGGTTGTTCCTGGTGCTGTGATCCCTGTGGCTCGATGGATAGCTGCCTAATGGGCAGTTCCTGTGGGGTCAGTTCGCGATGTGTGATGATTTAGGGAGTTGGCTTCGCCTGCATTGTTTCGACCATCACCCTGGCTCAGCATGGAATTATTTTTTGCCGAATTGCGCCGCAGTTGGATTCAGCTTTTGCGCTACGCGTCTGAGGCGATCGCCGGCATTCTCATCACGACGGTGGTGTTCTACGGTCTGTTTTTGAGCGCCAACTACATTGCGGGCACGGGCAACCCCGAGGGCGATCGCCTTGAAACTATCATCGTTGGCTATTTGCTGTGGACGCTGTCGCTTTTTATCATGAGCGACATTGCTGGGGGCAATCAGCGAGAAGCGCAAACCGGAACGCTAGAGCAGCTGTTTCTGTCACCCTATCCCTCGACGCAGGTGTTTTTGACGCGGGCGATCGCCAGCCTTAGCATTCAGCTCACCCTGCTGGGCACTATTCTGGTCATTATTGTAAATTTGACGGGCACTCGCCTGTCGTTTCAGCCCGTCTTTCTGCTGCCCTTTGCCACGGTGCTGCTGGGGGCCTATGGGCTAGCTTTTGCCGTCGCGGCCATGTCGCTGGTGCTCAAGCAAGTGCAGCAATTGTTGGGCATTTTGCAGTTTGGCCTGCTGTTTTTGCTGTCCGTTCCCACAGAAACTCTGCCCACGCCCATTCGGATTCTGGCCGGGCTGTTGCCGATGACGCCCGGTGCGGGATTATTGCGCGAGGTGATGGCACGGGGCGCTTCGCTGGGCCTGGTGCCGTTGCTCATAGCGCTAGCAAATGGAGTAGTTTACCTAACCCTGGGGCTGCTGCTGTTTCGGGTGGCCGAGGGCATCACCAAACGCCGGGGCAAACTTGCAGGGTATTGAGCTATCGCTACCGCAACCCGAGTGGGGGATAAGCGCAAACTCGGTTACTTGTTTAGTTATAGAGTGCGATCGCAGGTGGGTGTCATGGCGATCAAATCTTCGATATTGACCAACATAGTTTGGCAAATGGCGTCGAGGGGCAGATCATTGGGGTCGCGCCCGAATGGGTTTTCAATTTCAATGCCAATTTCTTCAATGCCAAACAGCGTAAAGCTCACCAGCGTCACCACCGGCCCAGTCCAAAACCCTAAGTCTTGCACAACCTGAAACGGCAGCGTTAAGCAATAGATGAGCAGCAGTTGCTTGAGGTGAATCGCATAGGCCATTGGAATTGGGGTTTTGAGAATGCGCTCGCAGCCACCGAGGGCATCCGTTAAGTCATTGACGAGGGTTTGCATGGCCTGGGCTTGATAGGGATGAACTTGGTGGCGTTGCAGCCCTCGCTGCACTCCATCCCCAAGCCAAACGGCAATTTTGAGGGCGGGGTGGTTGGTGTGAATTAACTCGTCAACCTGCTCAGCCGAGAGCAGCGGTGTCAGCTCGTCGGGGTTGAGGGGCTCTTGCCGCAGCCCCGCTTTGGTGGTGATGGCAAAGGCCACAATCAGGTGCAGCAGCGCAATTTTAGTGGGGCGATCGCCCGGTTCCTGTTCTTGCACGGTGACCCAAATCTGCCGGGCTAAACTGCGCGCCGTGTTCACCAAATGGCCCCACAGTTTGCGCCCTTCCCAATAGCGCTCATAGGCGGTGTTGGTGCGAAACACCAGAATCAGCCCCAGCACAACATTGGGAATAATTGTCACCAACCCCGGCATGTGGACGGGTAGCCCGAGCGCAAACAGCACGGCGATCAGTTCTGCTAACACCCCACACAACACCGTCCGCAGCCAAATCGCGGGAATCACCGAGCCCTGCATTTGCAGCGCAAACCGAAACCAAGACCGACGCGTCATCGGCATAGGATATCGAAATAAATAGCGAAGGGAGGCGAATCGCTTTAGCACGGGGGACGACACCTAGAACCAGCATTGCCATCGTATCTGACTCCCCCCCGTTCATGCCAAAGCCGCTATTGGCGTCTAGCGACCGCAGCTATAGCGGGGATGGGCGACGTTAAAGGTGGGGAGTTGCACGGTCGCGGACTGAATGCAGGTCACGGGCGTAGCTGAGTTGGCAACCTGCACCTGGATGGTAGGAGGCGTGGCAGATTCGGTCAGGTCAGGATTGGCCATCAGCCATAGGTCAAAGGGCAGGGCATAGGGCAGGGGCACCGCCTGAAGGTCTTGCCACAGCTGCTCGTAGCCCTCGGTGCGAGGCAAAAAGGCGATCGCCCCCTGCACCCCAGGTTCTAGCTTGGCTAGCTCTAGGCCCACGCTCAGCCCCAACGCCGTGTCTTGAAACGACTGAGTGCTCACGGCAACCGCCACAGGCTGATCCGTTCCGGCTGCCATTGTTTGGGCCAGCAGCCGGGGATTAAAGCTTTTGTGAAAGCCGTAGCCGTGAATCACCAGCACTGCACTAAATAAGCTCACCAGCAGTACCACAGCTTGCACCACTTGCCCAAAGGTCACGGTCAGATCCAACGGTGACACAAGGCGCAGCTTGGTAGAAAAGCGAGTGCGGCGGCGTTTGCGCGGCGGCACATGAACCAGGGCCACGCCTAACAGGGCACACAAGCCGGGATAGTACACAAAGGTATAGCGGGGGGCCAGCGTAATGTCTTGCCCCAATCCATAAATCACGATTAGGTATTGCAGCAGCACCACAGCGACGAAGCCCAGCAGCAGCAGCAGGGGCGGATGCTCGGGGGAGAGGTGCCACAGATAGCGCAGTCCCCGCAAGGCTTGCCAAAACACCCATCCTGCCACGCCCAGCATTACCATTGCCAGCGGAATAGCGATCGCCAGTGGCTGATCTTCCACGGGGAGCATGATGATCATCACCACCCAGCTCACCAGCCCCTGAGCCAGGGGGTTGACGACACCGCCAATGCCGGGAGCGAGCGCCAGCCAGTCGGTTTCGGAGCGGCTCTGATGGCTGAGCAGAGTAGGAAGCCACGGCAGATAGCCTAGGGTAATGGCGAAGGTAGAGAGGGCGATCGCTCCCCAGCCCAGCCGCGTTCCCATGCGGTGCCACAGCATCCAGCCCACCAGCGCCGCCACCTGCGCCACCACCGCCATCGCGACAAAATAGTGGACGTAAAGTCCCAGCAGATTGACCCCAATCCAGCCAAACCATACCCACGCCCGAAACTGCTGCCGCATTACATCCTGCTGCATTAACAACAGCGCTACCAGCCCCAGAGTAATGAGCAACATGGGCAGGGTGTAGTGGCGCGCCTCTTGCGAGAGATAGACCGCAAAGGGTGACAGGGCCATGAGTCCGGCGGCCATGAGCCCCGCCCGTGCCGAAAAGGCCAGTCGGTTGACGATATACAGTGCGGCGATTGCCCCTACTCCACACCAAGCCGGGAGCGATCGCAACGCCCCAGCTAAGCCAGCGGCAGAAATCGGCAGCCAGCTCAGCCAGCGGTAGAGCACACAAAAAAACAGCGGCGGATGCACCGAATCAGTCGCGACCTGTTGGCTAATCTCGGCACAGCTCACGCCCGGCTGCAGCGTAAACCAGCTCTGCACCGCCGCCACGTCGATAAACTGAGCCGTAGCCACCTCGTCATAGCGGCGACCCAGACCAAAGATGGCGGTGATAACCTCGTCTCGCCACAGCGGTTTTAGGTCTATCTGCCAAAAGCGCAGGGCCACCCCTGCCAGCAGCACTGCTGCCAGCAGCCCATAGTGGGAGAGAGGCACTGATTCATGATGAAATTTGTAGCGGTCCAAGGAGCGTCAGGGGGGAGTGAAGGAGTGAGGGGCTAGGACAACGGAGAATCGACCTTGAGGCAGCGAATGGCTTCGAGCATGCCCTTGGCTTTGTTGAGCGTTTCCTGATATTCCGTTTCGGGAACGGAGTCGGCCACGAGGCCAGCGCCAGCCTGAACGCTAACGGTAGAGCCTTCGCCGGAGTTGGCCTGCACGACCATGGTTCGAATGGCGATCGCCGTATTGAGCTGGCCTTCAAAATCGTAATAGCCATAGGCGCCCGAATATACCCCCCGACGGCGACCCTCTAGCTCGTGAATAATTTCCATCGCGCGGATTTTGGGTGCGCCGCTGACCGTGCCCGCCGGAAAGGTGGCCTTTAGCAGTTCCCAGGCAGTTTTGCCCGGAGCCAGCTTGCCCACGACATTGCTGACAATGTGCATCACATGGGAGTAACGCTCAATCACCATCAGCTCATCCACTGAAACGGTGCCGCTCTGGCAGACGCGGCCCAGATCGTTGCGCCCCAGATCCACCAGCATCACATGCTCGGCCACCTCTTTGGGGTCTTGCAGCAGGTCATCCGCGAGGGCATTGTCGTCAGTCACCGTTTTGCCCCGGGGGCGAGTGCCCGCGATGGGGCGTAGCGTGGCAATTTTGGGTTTGGGCGCAGCGTCGGTAGGGGGAGCTTGGCTGGGGTCGTGGCTAGGATCGTTATCGGCTTTTACCATCACTTCAGGGCTAGACCCAATGATCTGCCAATCGCCAAAGTGGAAATAGGCCATATAGGGAGAGGGGTTGATCAGCCGCAGTGAGCGATAGAGCGAGAACGGATCGCCCCCATAGGGCGTAGAGAGCCGTTGCGAGATTACCACCTGAAAGATATCGCCTGCGCGGATATAATCTTTTGCTTTCACTACGTTGGCGCAAAACTGCTCGGGCGTGACGCTGCTGGTATAGGGCAGGGGTTCTGCTGCGACTCCCTGCGCCCCGGGCGATACCCATTTCAAAATGGTGTCGCGCCCCGATAGCGGCAGCCGCAGCTTGGCGACCATCTGCCGCACGCGATCGCACGCTTGGTCATAGGCCGCTTGCAGCGCCACCTCTGGGTCGCGCAAATCAGCATAGGCGATCGCCCAGATTTTGCGCTGCACCTGGTCAAACACCAGCATGTGATCGATCTGCATCCACAGCCCGTCGGGGGTGTCAGCCTCGCCCGCCGCAAACACAGGCACCCGTGGCTCAATCCAATGGATGAGTTCATAGCCCCAGAACCCAAACAGGCCGCCAATTCCCGGGGGCAACTGCGGCAGTGTCACCGGGCGGTAGGGGCTAAGGCAGTCGCTGAGGGTGACAAACGGATCGCCCTTAAACACCTGATGCGAGCCATCGCGGTGGGTTTGAGTGGTGCGATCGCCCCGCGCCTCTAGCACCCACACCGGGTCGCAGCCCACAAAGCTATACCGGCCTAGGCGATCGCCCCCTTCTACCGACTCCAACAAAAAGCTATAGGGTTGCCCGGCACACACCTTGTACCACGCCGAAACAGGCGTATCTAAGTCAGCTACCCACTCTTGATACACCGGGACAAAGTTGCCCTGGGTTGCCAACTGACAAAATTGCTCAAATTCTGGAAATGCCATAGACCAGTTATAGCGCTTGCCATCTAGCTTACGACAATTGGGTGAAATAGAATCCGCATGGAGGCGCGGCGAATCTGACCTACAGCTCCAACGGCTGAGCTGTCGTACCACGTCTCAACATCCTGGCTACAGATGGGGTGTTGACGTGCGCTCTTAGTTGACTGACAACATTTCTGAAACCCCGATTCTCTGGCAGGTTGGGTTAGCGGTAGCGTACCCCAACAGACTATAGGCGGGTCTTTGGTTTCACGTGGTTTAACGCTGACCCAACAAAAAGGGGCAGGCGTTAGCCTACCCCGGTTGTAAACCATACAGCAAGGAGAAATGACCATTTGCACATAGCAGGCGTCATAGTCATGTACGGCGACTGTCATAACAGGGTCATGACAGTCGCCGCAGGCGTGAAGGCGTAGCCGACATGCGCCCACGGCAACACAATTGCGACCTAAGGATCGTAGGTGCGCTTGCTGCTGAACTTGACGTCGATTGGGTTGGGATTGCTGCCAATATTGCGTGGCACAGCTCCCACCATTTCGCGCCCCTGGTTTACCTTCTCAGGGAAGACCCCATCTGCAGGATGCAGATAGGTCGTCTCGCCGCTGGGTAGAATGCGGTAGATCTTGTAGTCTTCAATTCTGGGCTTAAATTTGTTGCGAAGCTGTGCTCCAAGGGCAAGACATTGCTCTTTGCGCGCTAGATACAGAAGGTTTTCACCCTCGTTCATCACGGCAGCTCCACCTGTTGGCATTTCAAAGACCTGCTCTTTAGAGCTGGTCCAGGTGATGGCATATTTTTCTTCGGTTTCGGCTTTGGTGAGCAGCCCGCCAGTGCTGCCGCCGAATTTAGGAGTTTGTCCAGTAAGCGTCTCTGTCATGGATATTTTCCTGAACATTTTTTGGAATCGTATCACTCTGAAATGCTGATATAGCGGAATGTTCAGGAACTGTTACAGTTCTTCAGGAGTTCGGTTTTATGCTATGGCTCGACCATTGACGCGCCCATAGGACTGGCCTGCGGTTTAGGTGTCGTTGAACTTGACCAGCTCTAGCGCGCCTAGCCCGATCTCATTGGCAGAGAGCGATCGCACCTCATACAGTGCCAAAATGTCATCCAGCTTAGGGTTGCCCTGCGCTTTGCCCGTGACGCCCTTGGCAATCACCAATCCGCAAATGCCCTTCGTCTTTTTGCAGCGCTGATCCCACTTTTTGCGCGCTTCAACATGCACAGGGTCATCTTCAATGAACTCGCCAAATAGGTGCAAGTCACCATCCCCAGTTCTAAAAATGCCGAGGTCGTAGCACATGCCCTTGAGGGTATCTTCTCCTGGGTTAAACAGAATGGCGTCTACCCCTCCGGCGGCGCGCAGGCTGTCGATCAGCGCGTTGGCCTTAGGGCGTGAGGTTTGAATCATCACAACGGGAAACCATTCCAGCTTTTTGGGTAAGGCTTGATCGGGGGGCTGGTGTACTGCCACTTGGGCCCGCAGAGCATCTAGCAAATCGATCGGAATGGCGCCCAAGCTATAAAAGGATTTTTTGGGAATTAAATCATCCCGCAAAATCGGAATGATGTTGGGCTCTAGAGCCTCCAGCAGATCGTCGGGAACCTCGTCGATGATGGTCGCCAGTTCGGCTGCGAGATCGGGGCGAGTCGCTACCACTACTGAGAGCCCCTCCTCAGAATGGGTGAGATGAGGAATGGTGTAGCGATCGCGCAGGGTGGGAAACTGGTAGCCGTTTAACGACTCGAGGTGCTGTTCAAAAAACTGATGCAGCGCCATCAGCGCCGCGGCGACGGTGGCGGCTTCCGCTTCATCCAGGTTGGCGCGCATTCCCTCCAGTGGGTTCAAAGAGCCTAGGGTGACGCCCAGCGGGTCGTGCTCGGGGCTAGCCTCACCGTTCGACTGCACTAGCTCTTGATCAAAGGTGAGGAAGAAACAATCTTGCTGCAAGAACGTTTGCTCAATCTGTTCTGGCGACTGCTCTGCGGCCAACAGCTCCAGCCGAAATGCCTTCAGCGACTCCATCGACCGATACAGCAAAAAGCCAAACTCCATGCCCAGCATGCCCATGACTGAGACATAGAAGGTTTCGCTGCTGAGATTGTCAGCATCATCAGTACGGGCCAAATCAATCTGGATAATTTTTTCTTCGTCTAACACGTCCCACGGGGCATCGTGCCATAGGTCAAAGGCGATCGCCCGGAGCGCTTCGGCTTGATCGGCAGGCAGGCTGGGGAGCTGTCGTCCCACAAATTCCTGCAGGCTGTGATAAACCTCGTCGAGCAGGGGCAGTTCTGCTGCATAGGAAATCGTAATATCTAGATCTTGCAATACCCCGCGCAAGAAGAATTGCAGTTCGCGATCGCGCACCACAATTTTTTGAGGACGAGCTGGAATCGTTTGGGGCGCACTGGGGGATTCCATTGCCCGCAGCAGCGTCCGAACAACCGCTTCTTGACCGACATCACTCGGCACCACATCCATCGCTCGGATGGTTTCATCGACGCCATCAATCCACAAAATACAGTCTTCATGATGGGCCGCAGCGTCTGCCGGGATTGATACCACAAGCGAGCGATCGGCCAGCATTCGGCGATCGCCCTCCCATACGTTAGGCAATTGGGGCAGTTGCTGAAGGCGACGGCGCGTGGAGGGAGTAAGGCTAGACATAAGCAAAACAAAAGAATCGTGAGCAAGCCTGTCAGGACATGGGAGCCAGAGTCGCGATTCCAAATCTGCAGTTTAGATCTACAGTCTAGAACCCCCTGTTAGGGACGCTGGTTTAGAACCCCGCAACTGAACGTTGAGCGTCCAATCTATTATGGTGGGCTTTTCTCAATGGTGATCATTCACAATGAGAATTGTTGCAGCAACGGCACGGTATGAAGATCGAAGGGCGATCGCCCCTTTACTAAACTTCTTAAAAGTCTTCAATAAAAGCGTCCGACTAAACTTCCTAAACTTCCAACACTTGCGTGTTCTAGCGCAGCCTCAACGGCAAACGATGCAAGGAATCCAGTCTTGTCCAAATACCTTGGGATACCGCTAAGGAAAGGCCTCAACTTCACCCCGTTAACCAGGCGCGCTCTGAATTTGGGTTGAATTGAAGCAGGACACTATTCGATAAGCTGAAGCGGTTTTACGTTGGCGTTGAAACAATTGAGTTGAGAAAACTGGCACCCTTGACACAACTAAAGGGACAGAGCGTTTAGACTGAGTACAGGTTAAGGAGCAGCGAACCCATGACACAGACACAAGCAGCACCCGCTCAACAAAGCGGTATTCTCATTACAGATA
>JBGTOF010000127.1:0-2701 GCA_041742695.1 Elainellales cyanobacterium
CGGGCAGCACGCGGCGATCGGTGACCTTCAGCCCTGGGCCGAAGTTGTTGAAGGGCCGTGCAATTTTGATGGGCAACTCATACTGCTCAGCAAAGTTGACGCAGAGGGTTTCGCCATAGCGCTTCGACTCGTCGTAGCAAGCCCGGGGGCCCGTGCAGGAGACGTTACCGCGATAGGTCTCGGGGGTGGGAATGCTCTCCGGCGTGGGGTCACCGTAGATTTCGCTGGTGGAGTAGAACAGGAAGCCTTCGACAGGCTTGCCCGCGTCTTTCTGCTGTTTGCAGTACTCGAGGAGCGATCGCAGCCCGTTCACATTCGCATCCATCGTCTCGATGGGGTACTTGCGGTAGAAGATGGGTGAGGCGATAGATGCCGCATGGATGATGTACTGAAAGTCTGCAATGTCCTCAGGCAGGGGATGGGTGATGTCATGCCTTTGCAGCACCAAATTGGGGTCGCCCTTGAGGTCGGTCAACCACTCGGGCACGCCCCGGATGTAGTTGTCGTAGACGGTCAGGTGAATGGGCTGAGTCCCTGCGGTTTTGTTCCAATAAAGCACCGCCTGAACCAGGTAGTATCCTAAAAATCCGGCTCCGCCAACAATCAGCAGGTTTTTGCCTGCCATTTGGCTAAATTCGGATTTGAGGTTGCCGCAGATATATTGCAAATCTGCTTCGATAACATCTTGTGCTGTTTTCATAGTGGGTTTTGGATTTAGCTAGAGTTCGTAGAATACCAATCGTGAAAAATCTTGGTTGCTGCCAGAAAGGCTCTCACTGAGCGCCTTTCTGGCGGTTTGAGTAACTACACACCGACCGGCATCCGCACTGGGAAGCGAGCATCTTGCTCAGCCCGCAGCTTGTGGGAGAGTGTGTCGGTGGGTAGCTCAACATCGTCATAGGTGAGCACTTGATCTTTGGGTACATCGCGCTTCAGGCGGCAACCTTCGGCCAACCCCATGGGCAACAGATTCTCGGTGCGCACAGTGTCGTAGTTTTCGCACTGGCCGTAGGTCATATACCAACCCAAGCCGTCTAAGGTTTCACCTGCCTTCAGGTCAATTTTGGCGGTGGTCGCCACATCTACAACCGGGGCCCCAAGGGGCGCAATTACGACATCGTTGAACAGTACCGCCCGTGCAACAGAGAGGGGCACTTCATAGATGGTGAGGTGATAGGGAACGTAGAAGCTGTAAATAGGGCCATCGCCTAGTTTGCCGTATTTGAGATAGTGCTTTTGCAGGTCGTCTTGGGCTTCGGCAAATACGTAGACGCCAGGGCTGGGCTGCCCACCTACTACATATTCCACAATGCCACCGAGCGATCGCATCTGGTCAATGTCATACATGCCCACCATGTCGTCCACATGACCGCGATATTCCAGCCCGATCATGCCGCGCTGGGCCACTTTCATCCCAGTGGCATTGGCTACAATCGCCTGCTCAAACGAAATTTTGGTGCCATCGGCAAAGCTGGTCACCATGTGAGGCGTCTGCCCCCACTGCTTGGCAAAGCTGGCTTGGGTGGTGGGATTGCGGTAGCGATCTTGCAAGCCCTTAATGTTGCCACAGAGCAGCGGCTTTAGACCAATGCTCTTGACAAAGCGATAGAGGTTGATTTCTACTCCAGGCTGGTCGCCATCGCAGCCTGTAATGATGACGCCGGCACGGTCAGCATATTCTTTGAGGATGGGGCCAACCGTGCCGTCTAGTTCGGCGTTCATCAGCACCATGTGCTTTTTGTTTTCGATCGCCATTAGGGTGACTTTTGCACCGTATTCTACATGCCCAGTGGCTTCTACGAGCGCTTCAATGCTCTCGCTCTGGCATAGCACTAAGGGGTCATCTGTGACCGCATACTTGTTCTGGGCGATCGCATCTTCTAGTTCACCCACCGAAGCGACGGTCACAATGTCATCCCGCGACACGCCACAAACGGTATAGGTTTCAATCGCGGCTTCGATGGTGCGGTTGCAGATGGCTACTAGGCGCATCCCTGGCATGTAGTTCACGACCTGGTTTGCCAACCCTTTGCCCATAAACCCGGCCCCAAACATGCCAAATCGCACGGGATTGCCCGCCTCGGCACGCGCCTGCAATGCAGTATCTACAATTAACATCGCTATACTCCTACGGTTAGTTCAAACGGGGCCCAAGCTTGGTCTTTGTCAGAAATCTCGGTCACGGGCAAGGCCCACTCAATACCAAACGCCGGGTCGTCATAGCGGAAGCCCCGCTCACAGCCAGGCGTGTAAAATTCACCCACTTGATAAATCACCTCTGCGCCATCCGTCAAAGCCTGATAGCCATGAGCAAACAGCTCGGGGATATAGAGCGATCGCCGATTCTCAGCCGAAAGCTCTACCGCTACATGCTGCAGATACGTAGGTGAGTTGGGGCGCATATCTACAATTACGTCGTAGATTGCACCCTTGATGCAGCGGATAAACTTAGTCTCAGATGCAGGCGGCACCTGATAGTGCATGCCCCTTAAGGTACCCGCTTTGTGGTTAAACGATAAATTGCATTGAGCCACCAGCGGTTTTAGCCCATGCGTCTCAAATTCATTTGCGCAAAATGCTCGGGCAAAGCCACCTCGATGGTCGGCTTTAACCTCTACATCAACGATAAACGCGCCCTTCAGCTTGGTCTCGGTGAATAGCATGATGGTTCGGTATAACGAGTCTGCAATAAATAGCCTGA
>JBGTOF010000149.1:0-16614 GCA_041742695.1 Elainellales cyanobacterium
GGTAGTCCTAAAGATGTAAGGATAGGAGAGATCCAGTTCCACTAGAAGCCTTATGTCTGATTCCCAACCAACTTGCCCCGTTTGTCAGTCAAGTCATGTTGTCAAGAACGGCAAAATCCATAACGGTAAACAGAACTTTAGATGCCGTGAGTGCAGTAGACAGTTTGTGCAAGCCCCCCAGAACAAAATCATTGACCAAGCGACCAAGACTTTAATTGACAAGCTGCTGTTGGAGAAGATTCCCTTAGCTGGGATTGCCAGAGTTGCAGGGGTTTCAGAACCTTGGCTCCAGAGTTACGTCAATAAAAAATATCAGAATGTGCCCCGGCAAGTGAACGTACGGGCTAAAAAAAGGGGCGTTTAACCATTCAGTGTGATGAGATGTGGTCGTTTGTGGTCAGCAAAAGCAACAAGCAGTGGATTTGGCTGGCGTTAGATGTCGAAACGCGAGAAATTGTCGGGGTGTATGTCGGCGATCGCAGTCACGATGGGGCACAAGGATTGTGGGATGCTTTGCCAGCAGTGTATCGACAGTGCGCGGTTGCTTACACCGATTTTTGGTCAGCTTACGATGAGATCTTTGCGAGCAAGCGACATCAACGTGTGGGTAAAGACAGCGGCAAAACCAGTTATATTGAGCGGTTTAACTGCACACTGCGTCAACGAGTGTCGCGTTTAGTCAGGAAAACGTTATCGTTCTCTAAGAAGTTGGAGAACCATATCGGGGCAATTTGGTACTTTGTTCACCACTACAATGCGTCCTTACCTGTTTAGCACTACCTAATTTTTAACTCATTTCAACGTTAGTTCGGCACATGCTTAACGTCGTGCAGCACGTGTCGCGGGTCGCACGGCGTTAGTGTTGTTTCAGCCTTGTGCTGCCGGGCTAAAAACACTAACGAACTCACGTATCTTAAATTTATTGAGGTTCCTCTCTAACTCAATAGTTAAACAGGTAGGTTGCCTCAATATACACAAGCGCTCAAGAATCTAGACTGCCCCACAAACGAAACGGATGCCGCGAGAGAAAGGCATTGTAATAGCGGGGATCACTCGAAACCTCAGCGCCAATCCAAGTGGGGAGCGGGACGGTTTGGGTTTCGCTGGTGAGCTCTACTTCGGCTAGAATCAACCCAGCATTTTCTCCGGCAAATTCATCAACTTCCCAGATCAATCCTTCATAGGGAATGTGATACCGAGTTTTTTCGATTAGGGGGCGATCGCACATGAGCAGTAATAGCTCTTCCGCCTCTGCCAGAGGAATTTCGTACTCAAACTCTTTCCGGGTCAAGCCTTGTGCTCCACCCTTGAGAGTGAGAAACCCAGTCGTTCCTGCAACTCGCACTCGCACAGTGCGCCCCTGCGAAGATAAGACATACCCTTGACGATAAACAGTGCCAGGGCTCTGTCCGCGCCAATCATCGCCCTGCACTAGAAATTTTCGCTCGATTTCAATGCCCATGCATGGCTCCAAGGTTAGGACTCAGAGGATCGCTGGTTAATGTAAAGAAACGCATCAACCTCCGCCGCGCTAGGTTGCGCAGCGATCGCCCCCGGACGAATCGTAGTCAAGGCTCCTACAGCACTGGCATACACCATCATGCCATGCACCGCCGCCGCATCATTCAGGGCTGCGATGCCCTGCTGGCAGAGCTGATGTAAAAAACCAGCGACAAAAGCATCACCAGCCCCAGTAGTGTCTTCAACCTCAACCTTAAAGGACGGCACATGGCCTTGATGCCCAGAGACATCGTAGCTGCAACCCTGGTCACCATCGGTCACTAGCACCCCTTCAATTGACTCAATCCGTTCGGCGATCGCCCTCGGGTCGCGCGTTTTAAATAACCAGTCGGCTTCTTCTGCCGACAGTTTTAAGAAATCGACCTGTTTAATTAGCTCATGAATAGAGCCCCAAGCCGCCTCGGGATCATCCCAGAACATAGGTCGCCAGTTCACATCTAGCACTAGCTTGAGGTAATACTGATCAGCCAGTTCTAGGGCGCGATGAAGGGCTGCGCGAGTGTCGGCATAGGGCACCTCTAGGGTGCCCAGCACAAGATAATCGGCTTCCATAAACAACTGCTCAGGCAGGTGATCGGCCTGCAAGCGAGTATCAGCAAACTCTGCACTGGTGCGATCGCCAAACCCGGCAAACTGGCGATCGCCCCCCTCTGAGCGAACCACATAAATGCTGCGAGTAGGCGCCGTAGAATGCCGCTGTACTCCCGTCACATCCACCGTGATAGCGTGCAGCAGATCAACCAACGTGTCCCCCGCCTCATCTTGCCCAACGCAGCCGACAAACCCTGCCTGAGTGCCTAATTTGGTCAATGCACAGGCCACATTAGCCGGGGCTCCACCTGGATAGGCAGTCCAAGATGTGACCGCCTTGTAGGGGCGTCCTGGCTGATCGGCTAGGTAATCAAATAACACTTCACCCAAACACAACACACGGGGGCTTGTCACCAACCATTCCTCCAGTTCTAAGGCAACATACGTCTATTCAGCGAGCCTGCGCTTGCTCCAGCTATTGTCTGGTATTGACAACGCTAAAGCACAGTCAGCTATCAACAGTTATCAAAGGCTACCATCCTGCAGCTGGGTAATAATGCGCTCCCCAAATTCAGCGTCAGAATTCGCCAAGCCTAGCAGCTGAATATACTCTTGTCGCGTTAGCCCAGTCGATTCAATTACAGAAAAGGCCGCAGCCTCAATCTCTTGCTGCACTCGCACCGACTCTAACTGGGTCTCTGCAGCCTGCAACTCACCTTCCCGCTGCTCTACCAACGCCAAGACTTGCACATACGCATCGACAAACTGGCTCACCTTTTCAGAAGAAATATCATTCACTTGAAGGTTGAGAGAAGGCACGGGAAATTGGGTATCTGTCGCCTGATCTCTAGCCTCTGAGGCAGTCTCTGGAAGGACTTCTGCAGCCAGAGCAGGACAGTTATCACCCCACCCGCCCAGCACCAGCATTAGAAGGGCCACACTCATTACAAGGTGCATCCCTCTGTATCGGATTCTACGCCAGCCCCCTTCCCAGCCCTTCTGTTGCATCCAAACCTCCTGCTGGATTCTAATTTTTTGAACTTAGAGTATTGGATTGTCTTGCATCACAGTTGTCGATACTATTCCGACAAACACTCATCCTGTTGGTTTAAATAAACCCACTTACCAGCGCCGCGTGCGCTGCACTACATCAAAAATACCTGCAGCCACGGTAGCCATAATTAAGAACCAAATGATTCCACCTGGCACAAAGGTCAGCACCCCTATGCCTCGCAGAACCCATACCGCAGCCGTAACCCCAGCCAATGCCAAAAAAATAGACGTCGTGAATCGCATCGCTTCTGTTGCAAACTCCATATACCCAATGCGCACACAATTCCAAACGCTTACAGCATCTAGGCTTGGCGACGAATACCAGCCAAAATTCCTGCTCCAATAGCTAGAAGCACCAGTGCCCAGATTGCCTCTCGGGGAACCGCAATCTCAGTAAACGCTTGCAGCAGCAGCAGAGCAGCCATAATGACGAGCATAAAGCCCATGATGAAGAGAAAAATAGTAATAGCTAAATTGGGGGTTCGACCCACAGGACTTGCTCCAGCGTACGACGGGTTTATAGCAGCAGTGGAATCTATAGGACAAAGCGTCTCAATTAAGGCAGAGATCCGTACTTTGATTAACCAGAACGACCCAATCTATCCCTAGTTCCTAGCCTGCCGATGTCATTTTAGAAGATCCTTGACACCGCAACGCTGCGAATACGCCAGATTTAAATGTTTATGCCTCAGCACTGTAGATGGTGAGATGGTGCTCACTCCAGATTCAGAGTAAATGCGGACGACATAGTCCACCATAGCTGAGCTAGGGTGTCTACGAAGGGCATGGCATGCTCAATCTTAAATCAATCTAAAGGTTTCTTAAAAGCTGAGTTTTATCTTCAATTTATGCTTTGGAGACAAGCAAAATGGGCTGACTTGTTGCTCGCTTTTGGTTCCTATCTCTGAAGTGATTGGTGAGAGATGCATCTGTAGCCATCGGACTAGCCTTGATCTTTTCTGAAACTTTATGGGTGCGCTCTACGTTCCATTACAGTCAATGCATCAAACTATCGACAGATAAGGCAATTGGCTACCGAAAGCATCCGAAAATACCGATAAGGCATTTGTTTATTGCATCTATGGGCTTTAAAAATTCAGGGTTGTCTATACTGTGTCATCAAGCTAGTCAAACGCTAATCCATGAATTTGCAGTTTGACTCTGTGTTTTGCCCCATGCTCTTAGCCCTCAACGCATCGTCGCGATAGCGGTTGGCGGGCTGTTACATTGCCCCTTCATCCCCTGGGTTTTGCTGTGATGTTCATCGACGCTTCAACCGTATCCACTACAACCATGCCCTTGCGGCTGTCATCATCTCCCAGTCGGCTATATCGACCTGAGACCAACAACAGCGCAATGATGAGCGGAAGCGATCGCACCCCATTGCTCAATGGTGACGTTGTCCTGCAGATGCAACCCCACACCGACTGGGGAGCCGCTATCACCTCTCACCTGTTTTTGCCGCTTCAGCGCGATCGCTGCTGGCAGCAATTAACCAACTATCCCCGCTGGGTGGAATTTTTCCCGGACATCACCCGCAGCGATGTCATCACTTCGTCCCCAGCCCAACACTGGAAGCAGATCTATCAAGCGGCCTGCAAGAACTTTTTTCTATTTAGCGCTCGAGTTGAAGTCTACCTTCGGGTTCTAGAAGTGAGTGAGGCCCAGCAGCAGCAGATTCAATTTCGCATGGAGCGCGGTAACTTCAGTGATTTCTCAGCAGACCTATATCTGCGAGACTGGCAGGGCGGCACGCTGCTAACCTATGCAGTCCGGGCTACACCCTTGCTGCCTGTTCCCTCAATGGTGCTAGAGCAGGCCATGCGGATGGATTTGCCCAACAACATGCGGCAAATGCGGCGAGTTCTTTGCTCACGATAGTTTGGGGCTTTTGGAGTGCGGCTGTTAAGACACCTGTGTCCAACAGCAAAACAGTTTTGCAGTCCTATGATTCCGAATCGCTTGCTGGATGAAGCTTTAGCATGGCAGACGTAGTGCGACGACCGTTATAAACGCGCAGTGCCTTGACTATCCAGGGATGCACGCTACTTTAGTATTAATTTGGCCCTGTTTTCCTGCCTCAGGATTGGTCTAACGCCCCATTAGCGCGAATGATATTTGGCGAGCTTGGGCACACTTAAACCAAGAATTGCGTTGGAAGCATGGCATGAGTGGGAAACGTAGCATGAATGCACTAAATCAATGGGCGATCGCCGCTGTTGCACTAGGGTGGAGCGGTCTAGGCCTAGCGCTGATGGGCGCTGTGCCAGCGCCGTCCGTCCCTCGCCCGGAGGAGTTTAGGCCATCCTCCGCTCAGGAAGGATTCGACCGACTGCGTCAGATGTTTTCTGACGATATACAGAACACGCTGAATGCCTGTTGGGATGAAGGCCGGGTTGACTTAGCGATAGGCGCGGATGCAGCAGGAGCTGTAGTGTGTGGAGACGGGTCATCTCAACCAGCGATTTTTTACAGTGATTACTTAGACACGGTTTCAGATTTGCTGACCGCAAGCAGCCTTGTGGGCTTACAAACCGTAATGCGGAATGATCCCCGTGTGACGCCAGAGGTGCTGTCGTTTTTTGCAGCGACAGAGCAGGGTAGCCAACTGTTGCGCACGGCGGTGCAAACTGCGATCGTGCGGAGCGGGCTGCAATCGCCAGAAGCATCGGCTTCGGCTGATGTGCTGGCTGATGCGGTGGTTGCTCGGCTATCGCCCAATGTACAAGATCCGCAACGGTTTGAGACCTTGCTGGGTACATCAGAGCAATATGAACAGGTGGTCGCTCAATTTTGCACCGCTCCCGGCCTATCGGCGGAATCAGCTAGGGCAGAGTTTCCAGAGTTAGACATGCTACAGCTTTATGCCATTTGTATCGACCAGTCGGGTATTGCAGATGAAGCGCTGCAAATGTTAGGCGGCCGATGACTATTGTGCTGACTAATGATGACGGAATTGACGCGCCCGGACTAGCGGCGCTAAAGCAAGCTCTGGGCGATCGAGGTGTAGTAGTAGCGCCAGCGGCGCACCAGTCAGGCTGTAGCCATCAAGTTACAACACAGGCTGCAATTCAGATAGAGCAGCGATCGCCCGATAGATGGGCAATAGCAGGAACTCCAGCGGATTGCACCCGCATTGCATTGCATCAGCTTTATCCCCAAACGCAATGGGTCTTATCAGGGATCAATGCCGGTGGCAACCTGGGTACGGACACTTACATCTCGGGAACCGTGGCGGCGGTGCGAGAAGCTGTGCTGCATCGGGTCTCCGGAATTGCCGTGTCTCACCTAATGCGTCGAGGGTTGGCGATCGACTGGCAGCAAGCTGCACAGTGGACGTCACTTGTGCTCGATAAGCTCATGGCGCAGCCCGTGCAACCGGGACAGTTCTGGAATGTGAATTTGCCCCACCTGCTGCCCGGAGCACCCGAACCCGAGCTGGTGCTGTGCCCCTTGTGTACGCAACCGCTGCCGCTCAAATTCGTTGCGGAAGAGAATGGAGTGCGGTACGCAGGCGTTTATCCTGATCGAGATCGTGACCCTGGAGCAGATGTAGCGGTATGCTTTGGCGGCAACATTTCCATCACTCAGGTTTGCCTATGGGATGCGGCTTCTGAACTGTAGGGCGATCGCCCTTACTAGAAAGAAGGCGCGCAGATATCCTGCATACCATGAAGTTGATAGCGCCATTTCAGCCCCCATATCGGAGCTGAAATGGCGATAACTCGTGCCGTCTAGACAAACTAGACGCGGGAGAATGTTGGTCTGACAATAGGCACCCCATCAGGGATGTGAGACGGGCCTAAAGCGGTAAACCGAGAGCCCCTAACGTGACCTGAGTTCTAGATAAGCTCAAACCTTTGATGTGCCGTGTGCAATCTGCACACACATCAAGGATTTTGGGGCACTGCACAACGCGCAGTGCCCCAAAATCGTCTTAAACGGAACCAACGTTAACGTAGCTTTTGTTTGATGAAGTTGAGTAGCTGCGCCATCTGCTTCTTCATCAAATCGAGCTCCGCCTGCATTTTCTCTACTTTTTGAGTCAGCGCGACTACATCGGCCGAGCCAGTGGCAGCAGGGGCAGCCGCAGCCGCAGGTGTCGGTTGCGGCCACTTCCGAAACTTCTGCATGGCGGACTTAATGGCTTCTACCAGCTCCTTCTGCTCGAAAGGCTTTTCAATAAATTCAAAATACTCGAAGGGTTCAGGAATTTTTTCCGTTACTTCTTCCTTACGGCCAGACATCAGCACCAAAGGCGCACGCAGTTCTGGCTTAGCCTGAATCTCCTGAAACACTTCCCAGCCGCTCATGCGGGGCAACAAGAAGTCAAGCATGATCAGGTTAGGGCGCTGCTGATGAATAGTATTCACCCCTTCTACGCCATCTTTTGCTTCTAAGACCTCAAAATTGCCCTTGGGCAACATATCTCTCACCATATTGCGAATGACTCGGCTGTCGTCAATCACTAAGATTTTGTGAGTTGCCACGGCGAACTCCTTCAAGTAAGTACGAAAGTAGGTAGAAACTGAGCAAAAGCAAGGCGACTAAACGGGAGGATTTTTGAGATACCTCAGCTTAACGCCTTATCTAGTTCATGATAATCATAAAGCTAGAGCGTAGCGGTTCATCGACCATGCTGGCTAAATCTAGGTCAGGCTGGCTGAACTATCTAGATTTTTGCAACTGGCAGAGGCAGACGCTCTAAGTGTGCCCGCTTCATCTACTAGACTGCCCAATTTCCGCTGGGTTTATCTCAGGTGCGTTATAAGAAAATTAGGATATGAGCGGGAGCGGTTGACTTTCGTGGCTCCGTGGGCTGAGGGTTGATGGGCATGGCGTTGCTGCTGCCGTGCTTGACTGCGTAGTGCTGAAGCCTGGGTCGCAATATTCCCGACCGAAATATCTAGTTCGTATTGAGCGTGTGAGGCTATGGCAGACTCATCAGGGCGATCGCCCCATTCATCTATTCATGCATCACCCCTAGCCACGCTGCCGCCGTGGCTGCGCCGCCCGATTGGCAATGCCAGCGACCTATCGACGGTGCAGCGCATTATCAAGCAACGGGGCATTCATACCATCTGTGAGGAAGGGCGCTGCCCCAACCGTAGCGAATGCTATGCCAACCACACGGCCACCTTTTTGCTGATGGGGCCGACCTGCACCCGCGCCTGCGCCTTCTGCCAAGTGGATAAGGGGCACGCGCCGCAGCCCCTCGACCCTCAAGAACCCGCCAAGGTGGCAGAATCCGTAAAGCTCTTGGGGCTGCGCTATGTCGTCTTGACCTCTGTCGCGCGAGATGACTTGCCTGATGGCGGCGCAGGCTGGTTTGTTCAGACGATTGAGGCCATCCGCCAGAGCACTCCAGAGGCGCAGATAGAAGTGCTAACCCCAGATTTTTGGAGCGGGCCGGGAAGAGAGTGCGCGCAACGTAGCCGTGTGGCTGCTGTGGTTGCCGCATCGCCCGTCTGCTATAACCACAATGTAGAAACCGTAGAACGGCTGCAGGGAGTGGTGCGACGTGGGGCAACCTATGGGCGATCGCTCCAAGTGCTTGCCTGGGTGAAGCAGATGAACCCTGCGATCGCCACAAAGTCAGGATTGATGCTGGGGCACGGTGAGACCAAGGCTGAAATCATCCAAACGCTGCGAGACTTGCGGGCCGTAGCGTGCGATCGCCTGACGCTAGGGCAATACATGCGCCCATCCCTCGATCACCTGCCCGTGCAGCAGTACTGGCCCCCAGAGGAGTTTGACCAGTTGGGGGCGATCGCCCGCGAGTTGGGGTTTGCCCATGTGCGATCGGGGCCACTAGTTCGCAGTTCCTACCATGCCGGAGAGCCAGACGAGAGCATCTAGCCGGTAGAGATGCTTCTTTTCTTAGATCGCATCCCAGTGGGATCAAATGACCCTGCCGGGCACTGGGGGCAGAGTGTCAGTTAAGCTAGGCGGCGAAACCACTATAGGCCAGGGGCAAGGCTGCCTATGCATAGCACGCAGGGGAAAGATAGGGAACGGCTAAAAACCCCCATAGAACCATTGGAATTAACGTTAGAACTTACTAATATTGGAAGCTAATATTGAGAGCGAATCAGAATCAACCTCCGGCGCGTTGCACCACTGACGCAGTCTGATTCAGTATTGCTTCAGTAACACTGAACGATCGACAGGCTTGTTAAAGAGTTCATCAAGTTACAGCGTTCCTCCCGTCTTCAGCCAACTATAGAAAAGAAACTATAGAAACAAGAAGACCTCCTGTTAAAGAGCGGTTTTAGGTGGTATTCCAGGACGGAGTAACGTGTGACCAGCCATAACCTACAGTCTGTGTCCCATTTAGGCTCCCCGTCTTGTCAGGATGAGGCATCGTTACACCATCAAGACTGTGATTCGGCAGACCTCGATGCCTCTGTTCCTACAGAGAGTGATTCTCCAGCAGATCTAGTGCTAGCAGACGCGACATGGTTGTGGCAACACCTTCCATCTGCATGCTTGGCGATAGATAGCGATGGCTATATTTCTGGCGTAAATAGCTTTGCAGAACGGTGCCTGGGTATCACCGCAGAGGCCTGGCAAGGGTCACTGGTGCAAAAATTTGTAGAGCCGATGGATCAGGACACTTTTTTGCAAGGGTTGGGCCGCGCTCGGCGCGATGGCTATGCCGACTGGCAAAGTCGTCTGTGCTACGCCACGTCTCTGACTAAAATGACGCTGCGCGCTGTAACAGTGCGGGCTCAGCGATTCGCAGAGTCTGGGACAGCGGGCTATTTGCTAGTGGTTGAGCCGCTAACGCAACCGATGGAAGTGATGTTACCCACATTTCCTCTGGAGCAGGGCAAGAGCGATCGCCCCTATCCAGCACCGTCCCCCCCAGGGCACAGTGAACCCGTGCGGCAACCCTCGTCTGCTCACTCTGCTCACATTGATTTCAACGAAATTCTCGATGGCTTGTTAGCAGCCATCACCTGTTACTGTTGCCATCCTGATGGTTCCTGGGAGTATATCTATCACTCATTTGGGGTAGAGCAGCTCTTTGGATTTTCTGTCGCCGAGTTTGAGTCAAATAAATATCTCTGGCTATCGCGCGTTGCCCTAGATGACCAAGATGACATGCTCCGCTGGCAAGACAGCATTATTCCTACCAGTAGGAGTAGGCGGTTTGATTACCGTTTTCGGCACAAAGATGGTTCCCTGCGATGGATCGCCAATCGCACCTCCTCCCGGTGGGATGCGAGTGCGGGCGGCTGGATAGTCACGGCCGTGGAAACCGATATTACTGCTCAGAAGCTTTTGGAACTAGAGCTCACGCACTCTCAGGGCAAAATTCAGCATATTCTCGATACGGTATTTGCTTATCTCTATGGGTATCGTTACTATCCCAACGACACCTGGGCCTACGACTTTATGTCGCCAGGGTGCGACAAGGTGTTTGGGTTTACGGTAGATCAGCTCAAGGCAGACAGCAATTTATGGCTCTCTCGGTTAGCACCGGGCGATCGCCATACCCTTTGGGACACCATCAAAGCCATTCGCAACGAACAACCTATTACGGTGGAATATCGCTATCACCACCCAGACGGCACACTCCGCTGGATTGCGAGCAGCCACATTTCTCAGTGGGATCAGGACGCGAGCGCTTGGCGCGTCACAGCCATTGATCTAGACATTACAGCCCGCAAACACCTAGAGCAAAACTTGCAACAGCAGACCCAGCGACAGCAAGCGCTGAGTCAGGTAATTCGTGCCATTCGCAATTCCTTGGATCTACCAACGATCTTTCACACTGCCGCCGAGCAAACGCGGCAATTCCTCAATACGAATAGTGTGCGCGTGGTGGAATATCGTCCCCAGCACAAAGATTGGTGGGTTCAAACTGAATCGCTGCGATCGCCCGACATTCCCAGTTGGTTGCACCGCAGCATCCCCGCCGATATCAACCCAATCTCGCAGCGGTTGCTACAGGGGGAGGTGGTACAAGTCCAAGATGAATCAGTACTTCAAGATGGACTGAATCAGTCTATCTATACCGAGGCAACCGGGCAGTGGCTGCTGGTGCCCATTGGGGTCGGCGGGCGCACGTGGGGCTCGCTTAGCTGCGTTGCGCCCCAAGGGCGGCAGCCTTGGCAAGCTCAAGATGTGGAAATGGTAGGAGCGATCGCCGATCAGCTGGCGATCGCCATCCAACAGGCTCAGCTGTATGACAAGGTGCGCCATCTCAACACCCAGCTAGAGTCCATCGTGGATCAACGCACGGCAGAATTGCGCCGCAGCCTTAACTTTGAGGCACTGCTGCGCCACATCACGGACCAGGTTCGCCTCAGCCTAGATGAATCGCAAATCATGCAAACGGTGGTAGAGCTGCTGGTCAATGAACTGAGTCTAAGCTGTTGTGATTCTGGCATTTATGACTTAGAAAATCAGCTGTCTACCATTGCCTATGAACACACCGTAACCCTGGCATCGGCGAAGGGAACGGTCATCCCAATGCGGGATTATCAGGAGATTTATCAGCAGGTATCTGCCAATGCCAGCACACAGTTTTGCTGGCTAGATTACTCTCACACCCGCACTAACAAGCATGATTATGCGCTACTAGTCGTACCCATTATTGATGACCAGGGCATTTTAGGAGATTTGTGGCTGTTTCGACCGAAGTACCAGGGGTTCGAATCGACTGAGGTGCGTTTAGTGGAGCAGGTAGCCACCCAATGTGCGATCGCCCTACGACAGTCTCGGCTATATCAGGCCTCGCTAGAACAGGTCGAGGCCTTAGAAAAGCTCAATCTGCTTAAGGATGATTTCCTCTGTACGGTGTCGCATGAGTTGCGATCGCCCATGTCCAACATTAAGATGGCGAGCGAAATGTTGGAGATCATATTGAGACAAACCAACGCCCTCCCCTCGGAGGATCAGCGAGCCCTGCAATACTTCAGAATTTTGCGAGAAGAGTGCGATCGAGAAACTGGATTAATTAACGATTTACTAGATTTATCGCGGTTAGAGGCAGAAATTGAGCCGTTGTATCTTTCTACCCTGCCGCTCAAGGCATGGACACTCCATGTCGCCGAGCCGTTTGTAGAGAAAACGCAGCAGCGGATCCGGTTCCAAATTCCTGATGATTTGCCGCCCCTCACCACAGATTTCACCTATCTAGAAATGGTGCTGACAGAACTCATCCACAACGCTTGCAAATATACTCCGCCTCACGAGGTCATTGAGGTGCAGATTTGGGTAGATGAGCGATCGCACGCTGCGAGGTGGGCACAGCCGTCTGCGACAGAGCCCGAAAGCAATCCGGACGATCGGGTGTTTCAGATAGCTATTAGCAACAGCGGAGTAGAAATTCCACCTGAGGAATACGATCGCATCTTCGATAAGTTTTACCGTATCCCCAACGGCGATCCCTGGAAGCACGGCGGCACCGGATTGGGACTGGCGCTGGTCAAACGGCGAGTTGAGCGCCTCAGCGGATGTATTTCTGTCTCCAGCCAGCGACAATGCACCACATTCACTGTAACTCTCCCCTGCCTCACCCTGGTTGAGATGCCCCAAGCGGAACTCTTTAACCCGGCCTAGGGCGTGTCATTAATTCTGACTAAACGCCCTGTGCTATTGGCGTTGCCACGCCCGACCCAAAAAACAGCTAGGGGCTATGACCGTTGATCTCTGGGCCATTAGCGACTAATTAATGACAGCCCCTAGCCCCACTGCTGGCGAATTTTCATCCCCAAGTCAGGTTTATCGGTAATAATCCCTTCAATTCTGGGATCTCCCATTGCCTGATGCATCACGTCCGCATCGTTCACCGTCCACAGCCAGATGGGCAGTTCTCCCACCACTTTTGAAAGCAGCTTTGAATCTAGCAGTTGCCAATCTGGGGCAATAAAGTCGGCTTTCATTTTGCGGACGCGCTTTCGCACTGAGTTGGCACTGCACCGCAGCGACTTACATACATCTACGGTGACATCTCCAAATAAAAACCCCGTCATGATGTCGGGGCACTTTTTCTTGATGCGTTGGATGGCGGCGGGGTAGAAGGAGGTGACTACAAATTGCTGGGGGCTACAGGAAGCAAGCAACAACCGCACAATCTCTTTTTCAAAGCCCATGCCTTTAAGCTCCACATCTAGCCGAATGCGGCCAATACATAGCTCAAGTGCTTCTTCGAGCGTGGGAATATCAGCATCGACGGTACGCACATCCTCGAGAGTAAGTTTGCGAATCGGGCGATCCTTCAGGGTTGGATCGTGATGAATAATCAGGCGCTTGTCTTTGGTACGGCGTACATCAAATTCAATCATGTCAGCACCGAGGGCGATCGCCTTCTCAAACGCAGCTAATGTATTTTCCTTTTCGTAGGCGGATGCGCCCCGATGGGCAATAATCTGCGGTTGCATAATCCTCACATTTGTTCTAGGTCACAACTAGAACTCTCCACAGCCCACATTATCCCCGCCACCGAGCCATAACCATGTATCGCAGATAAAAATTTCTTAGCTATCTTCGCTTCACGAAAACAAAGAATTAAACCAGCGCTTTGAGCGCTATGAGACGTTAGTTCGGCAAATGTCTAAAATCTTGTGCTGCCCATGGCGCAGGCAGCAAGGGCTGGCACTGTTTCACCCTGAAGCATAGGGTTGAAACAACACCCCTATTTATGGCAAGACTGGAACATCGCTAAGATGCTCTAACTCTACAGACTCGAGAAGAGTATGCCATTGCTGAGCGATCGCCCTATCACTGGGGCGATCGCGCCGTGCAGTTGCCAAAATAGTCAGTGCATCGTGCCAGAAGCCATGCTCCGCATAAATCGTCGCTTGTTGGAGCGGCGAGGCATTTACCATCATAGGTTCTAACTCTAGCGGCAGCGCTGTCCGATGAATCCAGCCAAATACATACAGTGGATCATCTGCCGTGCAGTAGACCGAAAAAACCCATTTGTAATCTTCCCCAAGTTGCAGCGATTGGTTGAGACGTACTGACACGATGCCAGGGCGATCGCCCTGGGTTATCGGGATCCGATAGATAAGATTACCTTCACTATCTAGCACACTAAATTCAGCAGAAACCTCCTCCGATAACTCATAGGGAGTGTAGAACCAGAGTGTAGGCGTTTCGCGAGTAGTGGTCGCCCATACCATCTGGCCGACATTATCCGTGAAGGGCTCTCTTACAGCATGAACTCCCGTGGGCACAAGGGCAGTCATTGCCTGCTCAACTGGGGGGCACTCACCCCGACTAGCGCCCGCTGCGCCTCGCCCAGAGGTCGCAGCACCATTGGGGGGAAAACTGGGGGGACGGTAAGCTTGGGCTTGGGCCTTTGCAGGAAGGGCAACTGCAAGAACAAGGGCGATCGCCCAACTCAATTTCATAGCGTGACTCCTCTCAGGTAATAGAACAGGGGGGTATCCGGCAGAGATATCAAAACTAGTTACGCTTAAGCACAATCAAAAACCACTCATTTTATTTAATATTTAATAAATCAACCCAGAGCAAATCTCTCAATCCATCACTTGGGTTCTACAGCTTCGTCACTCCCATACCTTAATCAACAGCGCTTCGGCTTCCCATTACGCATGGGTCAGTTAATTAATCGATGCGATCGCCTACATGACTTGGAGTGTTTCTCCCTTAATATCACGTTAGTTCAGCAATTTCCTAAAACCATGCTGCCCGCGAGGCAAAACAGTTCAGCGTTGCTTCGGCCCCGCGCTATGGGGCTGAAGCAACGCTATCGAACTCATAGTCATGTCAGCAAATTTTCTCATCTGCAAACCAAACTACAAGCATTTGCAGCAAATCTAAATCCTGCCATTTCAGTAGGATCAGAAAATAACTTCAGCTTAGGTCAAGAAGGCTTGAAACCACTCAAACCCATATTAGACAAAACTAGTTCATCAATATCGTCAAAGAAAAAGAGGGTGCCACCTGTAGCGTGGCACCCTCTTTTAATACTGATCTGCTTCAATCAAGCAGACGACGTCAGCTACTAGTCAAGATCGGGCATAGCTAACACAGGCTCGGTAGAGCGATCAATGCCCTTCTCAAATCCTGCTGCTGCTGCACGAGCACGACCTGCATGCCACAGGTGGCCAATCAAGAAGAAGAAGCCAAGCACAAAGTGAGACGTAGCCAACCAAGCTCGGGGAGACACAAAGTTTACCGAGTTGATTTCAGTAGCCACACCACCCACCGAGTTCAAAGAACCCAACGGTGCATGAGTCATGTACTCAGCTGCGCGACGAGCTTGCCAAGGCTGAATATCGTTCTTCACTTTGTCCAGATCAAGACCGTTAGGTCCCCGTAGAGGCTCTAACCAAGGACCCTGGAAATCCCAGAAGCGCATGGTCTCCCCTCCAAAGATGATTTCCCCAGTCGGAGAGCGCATCAGGTACTTACCCAAGCCTGTTGGGCCTTGAGCCGAACCTACGTTTGCACCCAAACGCTGGTCACGAATCAAGAAGGTCAGCGCCTGAGCCTGAGATGCCTCAGGACCTGTAGGCCCGTAGAACTCACTGGGATAAGCGGTGTTGTTGTACCACACCATACAGGAGGCAATGAAGCCCATGAGGGCCAGCGCACCCAAACTATAAGACAAGTAGGCCTCACCAGACCAAACAAAGGCCCGCCGAACCCAGCCAAACGGCTTAGTGAGGATATGCCATATACCACCAGCCACACAGATAAAGCCCACCCAGATGTGGCCGCCGATGATATCTTCCATGCTGTTCACGCTGACAATCCAGCCCTCGCCACCAAAAGGAGACTTCAGCAAGTAGCCAAAAATCACCATCGGGTTGAGAGTTGGGTTCGTGATGACGCGAACATCACCACCACCGGGTGCCCAGGTATCATACACACCGCCAAAGAACATAGCTTTGAAGACCAATAGAAACGCACCCAAGCCTAATAGGATTAGGTGGTAACCAATAATATTGGTCATCTGGTTCTTATCTTTCCAGTCATAGCCAAAGAAAGAAGAATATTCTTCCAACGTGTCAGGGCCACGCACAGCATGGTAGATGCCGCCTAGACCTAAAACAGCGGAGGAAATCAGGTGAACCACCCCCACTACAAAGTACGGGAATGTGTCCACCACCTCACCACCAGGACCAACTCCAAGTCCGAGAGTAGCTAGGTGAGGCAAAAGAATTAAGCCCTGCTCATACATAGGCTTTTCAGGAACAAAGTGAGCGACCTCAAACAGAGTCATGGCGCCCGCCCAGAATACGATCAGGCCAGCATGAGCGACATGAGCACCCAGCAGCTTTCCAGACAGGTTGATAAGACGAGCATTGCCTGACCACCAGGCAAAACCCGACGACTCTTGGTCGCGGTTTCCTGCAACAACGTTATTAGAGAGCGTTACCACGTGGCAGTACCTCTTCGGGGAAGATAAAGTTTTCATGCGGCTGGTCTTGGGGCGCCATCCAGGCTCGGATGCCCTCATTCAGCAAGATGTTCTTGGTGTAGAACGTCTCAAACTCAGGGTCTTCTGCCGCCCGAATCTCC
>JBGTOF010000380.1:0-27634 GCA_041742695.1 Elainellales cyanobacterium
GATATCGGCGCGGGGAGCTTGGGGATGTGGCCAGGCAAACTGCATGCGGGCGTTATCAGAGAGCGCTTGCCACTGGGCCTGTCGCGCAGTGGCGAGGGAGGAATCGGGAGTGTCTGCGGTAATGACGGTCAGCGTTCCCAATAGCCGAAATTGCTCCCGCGACTTGGGAAAATACCAGCACAGTTCGCTCCAGGGTTGGGCAGCGAGTTGGGGAATTTTGTCGCTGCGGCGATCGCCAATTAGTTTGATTTGGTTGGTCTCATCCCAAAACCCGCGAAACACCACCGTGCGATTGGCCGGACGCCCATCCTGCCGGATAGTGGCGAGTTGAGCATAGCGGGCATAGACGAGCGCGCGGTTAAGATGCAGTGCCCGAGCTAGGGGCGATCGCCACGGAGCAAGTGTCATGAGGGGTTAAGATTCTTGAAAGGTTACTCCTGAATGGTAATGGTGTAGCCAAACTGCTGCCCGGGTCGGCTACTGCCCACCCACACCTCATAGGTACCGACTTCCCAGTCTGTGCCAATCACCTGCTGGTCTAGATGGGTGCGCGAGACATTGCTGCCACAGTGGACGCCGCTTGGCCCCCGAACAATCAGAGACGTATCATTGCCGTTGCTATTGACCCGCAGCGTGAGCTGGGCAAAGCCTTCTTCTAGCGTCACGATATGGTCGGGCATGGTGCTGCCAAAGCCCAAGCAGAGGTTGCCCGCGCGATCACGGTTTGCCACGACTCCCGGCAGCGACACCTGGCCCCCCGTGCGCCCTCGCAGCGTGCCCGCAGCTGCCGAAAACCCTGCCGACAGCGAGGTTGATTCAAAATTGGCCTGGGCTACCCGCTGAGCCGACACCATGCCTGCGGGCAGTGTCACTGCAAGGGCAGCCAACACAGCGAGCTGGCGTCTAAGCCCGTTTAGCGCCGACGGTTGGGGGGAATGGACGGAGCGTTGTGGAGTCATAGGGTCTCCCTGCGCCATGGTTAGGCACGATGGTGGGGTTTCGTCTGCTGACTGGGTCGCAGTCGCGATAAAGGGGCACATGGGGCGATCGCCCGTCATGCCCATGCGCATGCCCTCATCTCTATGCTAAGACAGAGATTCGCCGCAAAAAGTTGCCGCCGATTGAGAGACACTGGGCGCAAACGGGGTTCCATTGATCTAGCGCTGGTCTGGAACTTTCTGCAATCTGGGTAGTCTTTATGAGAAGCTTCGGAGCTAACGCGCTGTAAGTATGGGATAGGGCGATCGCCCGCCTTTATCCTCAGGCCGGTTACGACCGCAAATCAGACTGTAAATTACACTCTCCTAAGCTTTCTTCGTCCTCATACCTTCAGGCTGGCATGGCAATTATTACTGGCACTTTTTTCAACGACCGCCTGATTGGCACCCGAGGCGACGATATTATCTTTGGCTTGGCGGGCAACGACCTGATCGAAGGTCGCGACGGCAATGATGAACTCTATGGCGACAGCGGTGACGATGATCTGTTTGGCGGCAACGGCAACGACACCATCTATGGCGGCAGCGGCAACGACTATATCAGCGGTGGCTCTGGCAATGATCGGCTCTATGGAGGGCGCGGCGACGACCTGATCGAAGGCGGTGATGGCAACGACCGCATCTATGGCGAAGAAGGCGATGATTTGCTCTATGGCGATCGCGGCAATGATTTGCTGTTGGGCGGAACAGGGAACGACACCCTCTATGGCGGATCAGGAGACGATCGATTAGCCGGGGAAGCGGGCGATGACTTGCTCTATGGTGACGATGGAAATGACGAGCTGCTAGGCGGCGATGGCAACGATACGCTCTATGGGGGCAAGGGTGACGACACGCTGAGTGGGGGTGAGGGGGATGATCTGCTCCATGGCGACGATGGCAACGATCAGCTGTTTGGGGGCACTGGGCGCGACTCCCTCTATGGGGGCAGCGGGAATGACTTCCTGTTTGGGCAGGACGGCAATGATGTGATCTATGGCGGCGATGGCAACGATGTGCTAGACGGCGGCAACGGGAATGACACCCTGTTTGGCGATGCGGGCAACGATAGCTTGCTGGGGGGCGGAGGGCGTGATCTGCTAGTGGGGGGTGTGGGCAGCGACACCCTTAACGGGGGCGGTGCAGCTGATACGTTGATTGGGGTGCAGGTGCAGTCGGCTCAGCCCGGGCAGGGGGAAATTGATATTTTGATTGGTGGAGCAGGGCCAGATACCTTTGTGCTGGGCGATGCCACCCGCGCCTACTATGACAGTCGTCGCGGCAACTCTCCGGGTCTAGAAGACTATGCCTTTATCTCTGACTTTCAGCGGCGAGTGGATACGATTCAGCTGCAGGGTCGCCGCAATAGGTATGTGACCCGTGGCGTGGGCAATTTGGGCTTTGCGGCTAATGATGTTGGCATTTTTATAAAGAAGGCGGGTGATCGCCCAGACGAGTTGATCGCAGTCGTGCGCGGCGTCGGCGGGCTGGGCCTAGGTCAATCCTTCTTTGACTATGTGTCGTAGTCTGATCTCTACTCAGCTTGTGCAGTGCAAGGACTTCAGCACTCAACATCACTCGTTTGAGACAAGCAGCGTATGCGTTTCTGCGGTTCTCTACGGCTGCTAAACGATTAGGGTGACAAAGTTTACGTGGTTGTCTTGCTCCACTCGAATGGTCCAGCGCCCCCGCCTCGATAAGTCGGGTCGAAACGTATACTCTCTCCTTGCATCGAGAGTTGCTGTACGCCAGGGCCTAGGCGGCCCGCTTGTTTGCCGCTGGGGCGGGGCGGGCGCATAGATTTCAATGCGGCCTCGGGCCATCGGCTCCCCAGTGCTATAGCCTACGGTGACTCTTACTAAGGTTACCCCGGCATTCGCGGGCAGTGTGACTCTGAATGGGTGACCGAATTGCCATTGGCAGCCCGTACCTGCACTGTAGTTCGAATACCCACCTCATGGGCACCCACACTTAACGTTAACAGCAGGGCAATCAGGGCCGCCAAGCTAGCGATTCGAAGATACCGATAGCGCATAGAGTTTAGTCGCAAGCGGTCACACCTTCAGCGCAGTAGAGACTCCACTAAGGGTTAAGCTCTGCGGCGTCGGGTTCGTCTAAGCTTTGAGCAAGTAATGATTCAGAGCTGGAGGTCTCTCCCCCGTAGCGGACATGCATGTGAATGGAGTCAGCGTGGGGCGATCGCAACGCCACATGTTTAAACCCAATGCAGGCCGGGTCGTCAGACACCCGCTCAAACAAGTCCCAGATCGAGCTCTGAAATTCAGGATAGTAGAAGGGGTCAGGGGCAGAACCTTGGTGGGCTACTGACACCCTTCGGCAATGACGTCGTTGCCCGCCAAGTCTCGATAGAACGAGAACTGCTCCATTTCTTCAAACACAATTCGCCCCGGATTGCGGGAGTCGTGGAGGGAGGCAGGTACACTGGTATCCAACGTGAACACTCCGTTTACACCCAAATAGGGCATATTCAACAAGAACGCCCATTTGGGGCGCGAATAGGCTGAGCGAATCCCAAACCAAGTCCCATGGCCATGGCGTTAATCTTCATCATCTAGCTGCAGCAATTGAGCATCAATGAGCTGAAGGCGGCTGCGGACAATTGCCTCAGAAATGATGCGCTTGCGTCGAGCCTCGTTGAGGGCATCTTTTTCTGCCAGCAGCAGCTGACGACGAATAGCATTAAGTCGGGGAAGTTCGCTCACCCGCACTGCTTGCGGATCTATTCGTTGATTATAGATATCGCGTAGGGCACGTTCGGCATGAACCACTTGCACCTGATAGCGCGATCGCATTTCTTCATATACCGCCTTAGGCAGCACCCCTGTTTTGAGTAATTCTTCCAGTTCATCCTGAGCGGCCTTTGCAGTGATCAGCTGCGCCTGCAATTCCTCTACCCGATGGCGAGATCTAGACAGCGGGGCCACTTTTAGCTGCTTCACCAGCCATGGCAGACTGAGGCCTTGCACCAACAGCGATAGCAGCACCGCCCCATAGACCAGCGCGATTAGGGTGCTTCGTCCCGGCAGCGTCACCGGCAGGCTAATCGCCAGCGCCATCGAGAGCGAACCTTTAATATTGCCTAGAAAAAGCACATGCTGCCACTTTAGCGGAATGGTGCGGTCAAGCCACCCCAGGGGAACCATTAGAGGATAGACCGACAGCATGCGCCCTAATTGGTAAGCGGCGATCGCCAACAGCACGGCGGGCAGATTGCGCCACAGCGTCGCCAAATCTACCTCCATGCCAATCAGCAAAAAGATAAACGTGTTAACGCCAAACCCGGCATATTCCCAAAAGCTGTAGAGCGTCACCCGGCTAGAGGGTGAAAACCGCCGCGAAAACCCGGCATTGCCGATGATCAAGCCCGCGACTACCACAGCCACCACGCCCGAGACTTGCAACAGTTCCCCCAGTTGATAGGCTCCCAGCGCGATCGCTGCTGTCGCTAGCATGCTGGTCAGGGGGTCATCCGTCTGGCGGAACAGTTCAGCACTGAGATACCCCAGCGCAACTCCCACCAAAACTCCACCCACCAGCACTACTGCGAGCTGCACCAATCCATCTGCGATGGTTACCGACCCCTGCTGATGGATTTGCAGGAGCAGGCTAAACAGCACCAGTGCTACGCCGTCATTAAACAGGCTTTCTCCTTCCACGATGGTTGAGAGCCGTGCTGGCGCTGAGACTTCTTTGAATACCGCAATCACCGACACCGTATCCGTGATTGCTAAAATGGTGCCCAGCAGCAACGCCTGCACCCAATCCAGATCTAGCCCTAGTTTGAGCATTGCCGCCGTAATCCCAGAGCTCAGCACTACCCCTGGCCCTGCGAGTAGGCCGATAGGCCTGACGGTGCTTCGCAAGCGGCTGACATCTGTGTTGATGGCCGCCTCAAACAGCAGAATTGGCAGAAACAGGTTCAGAATCAGCGAGGATTCTAGATTCACCCGCTGAGGCAACAGTTCGGCGATCGCCAACCCTGCAATCACCAATCCGGTGACATAAGGCACCCGAAACCGCCGTGATAGTAGCGCAACGCCCGTTGCGACCAACAGCAGAATAATCAGAATAGTGACAAATTCTGGGAGGTTGCTAGCATTTTCTGCCAGAGTACCCATGACCAGAGCTGCATCGGCAACCTGCCAACTCACCGTACTCACTACGGGTTGAGCCATACATCAAACCCCTAACTACTTCATATGACATCGCGGTTGAAGCGCTGCTCGGGGTTCCTATTTTTGTAGAGGTCGGGCACAACCAAGGTTCTACAAATCAATCGTCCTAACCCACACCCCAGCTGCAATTCCTCAATCAACCCACATCTCTAATGTTGGGTGCAGGAGAGTACAAAGAAGTTAAAGGACTCTGATTGCTAAGGGTTTCAGCCTCACCTGCGTCATCGATCTCTCAGGAGTTGGGATTTGCAAAAACCCTTGATGCGCCGTACGATGCGCGACGCCCTAAATCCCTCTTTACCCGAGCTGGCGTTAATGATTTCCACAAACGGGATAGGGGCGGATGTCACTCTTGCTACTCTCCCCCAACCATTATGAGTGTTGAGGGCAGATTCTGTAAGTCTGATGTAGTGCAGGATCTGCCAATAAATTGCAGAGAATTTTTGGGCGGTCATGGCTACGCTGCATAATTCTCAGGCAAGTTTAGGCACAAAAAAGCAAGGAGCGATCGCTCCTTGCAGGGGAAGAGGTTATGTAACACCATCAAGACCTAAACATCATGCCTGATGGGCGTGCACGACAAGAAAAGCGCCTCTAAGAAAAGTCCACCGTTAAGCAGCGGTTTCCATCCAATCAAAAATGCGGTTGAGCTGATCGAGGGTGATCAACCCATACTGCCAGAGCACCATGGGCAACATGTTGGATTCTGGCTCGTTTTGTTTGAGCGCCATCTGGATGGACGCAGCAGGGATAGCTAGCTCGTCCCGTAGGAACTGAATCAGCCTAACCTGTGTTGATGAACCTCCTGTCATAACCTCTCTCCCTGTAACGATGGGTATGTGTTTGTAAACTTTTGAAACAGAATTTCAGATTTGATGTTGACGATTATAGCGGTTAAATTTTACCTGTGCTGCTTTTTGGTAAGTTCTTAAAGCCTCTTAAAGATAGCGCTCCTAAACTTTGTGCGTCTCTCACAAAGGATAGATTCACACCTTTGTCTTGGCGGAGTATCTAGATTGTTTAGAGCAAAAATGAGAGCATCCTGAGAAATATGAGAAGACTAGCTAAGAGCGGCTCAGGTTCCATTGGGAAAGCTTCATCGTTATTGCTGATCTAGATTGAGATAGTGCAACTGCTGCGTGGGTTAACGTTAATTCGGGTCAAGGGCTTTAGACGTTGCGCGACGCGCAGTGTCTAAAGCCCTTGATGTGCCGGGCACAGCGCGCCTGGCACATCAAGGGTTCTAGCGTATCTTAAACTCAGGTTTGGCTGGGGCTCCTGGATGTAGTGAAATCCGCACATCAAGCGCTGACCTGATTTTTGTTTTCTGCAACTCTTTCACACCCTGAGTTCGACAGCGTTGTTTCAGCCCCGCAGCGCAGGACTGAAACAATGCCAAAATGGTGCTGCCCGCAACGCGGGCAGCACCGTTTTAAGCCTATGCCGAACTTCCGTCTATTTAATCAACGTCTTGAGCAATCCGAGTTTGTCTTTATAGGGGGCATAGCGCCAATCGAGATCGAAGCGAAAGAACTTGCGCAACACGCTCTTATGGTGCGAGAAGGTATCAAAACCTGCTTTGCCGTGGTAGCTGCCGATGCCGCTATCTCCTACACCGCCAAAGGGCAGTTGCGATTCTGCAATTTGCAGGATGGTGTCGTTGATGCAAACGCCACCTGATGAGGTGCGGTGCAAAATGCGCGTTTGATAATCGCGATCGCGCGAAAAGATATAGAGTGCCAAGGGTTTTGACTTCGCCTGCACTAAGGCGATCGCCTCATCTAGGGTGTCATAGGCAATAATCGGCAGAATCGGGCCAAAGATCTCTTCTTGCATAATGGGAGCGCTCAAAGAGACGTCATCTAGCAAGGTGGGAGCGATATAGCGCTGTTCGGCGTTAGTATCTCCCCCGACTATCACTGACCCCTGGCTCAAGAGTCCCCCTAGGCGCTCAAAATGGCGATCGCTCACAATGCGCCCATAGTCAGGGCTAGTGGCAGGTTCGGCACCATAAAATGACTGCAGTGTGGCCCTAAGCGCATCTACCAGCGCTGGCTTTACGCGTCGATCAACCAGCACATAATCAGGAGCAACGCAGGTTTGCCCTGCATTGATGAATTTGCCCCAGGCGATGCGCTGAGCCGCTTTCGTCAAATCAATGTCTGCATCTACAAAGCAGGGACTTTTGCCACCGAGTTCTAGCGTTACGGGGGTTAAATGCTGAGCTGCCGCCTGCATCACAATTTTGCCAACAGCGGTACCGCCGGTAAAGAAAATATGATCCCACCGCTGTTCTAGCAATTGTTGACTGGTTTCTACGCCTCCCTCGACTACGGTGACAAAGCCAGGGTCAAAGGTCTTGCGGATGAGGTGAGCGATCGCCCGAGACGTGTGGGGCGCTAGTTCCGATGGTTTCAATACCGCACAATTTCCAGCGGCGATCGCCCCAACCAGCGGCGACAGCATCAACTGTACGGGATAATTCCACGGCCCAATAATCAGCACAACCCCCAAAGGCTCTGCATAGATCTGAGCCAAAGAAGGAAACTGCATCAGCGAAGGCATCACCCACTTAGGCTTAGCCCACCGCTTCAAATGTTTAATCGCTTCATTAATCTCCTGCACCACACCTATTTCAAATGTAGTTGCTTCGAACTCTGGGCGACCTAAATCCGCTGCCAGCGCCTGCACAATATCTGCCTGCGCTTCCAGCACAGCCTGCTTTAGCCGCTTCAGGTGCTCAACTCGCTCTGCGACAGAACGCGTATAACCGGCATCGAAAAACTGCCGCTGTTGCTGCATTAATGCGCCAATATCCTGGGCAGCATTGTCCTGACTCGCGAGTTGCACCATGTTTACCTCAAGTGGTTTCACAGGATGGACTAGCCCTACACGCCACACCAACCTATGGAATTGGCGTCAGCAAAGGCTTGTATTGCAACTGCTGAGCGAGCGAGAACAAACAAGGTTGTAGGCTCTTCATGAAGCAAAGAGCTTACAACCCTGCGAATACTCATAAGCGCTTCAGTTACAGCACACCTGAGGGATAACGCATACATCGCTAAGAACCCATCCTTACTGCCTAGGGGCTGGGATAGAGGTCTACTCCAAGCTGTATGGTTCCAAAGCTTAATTGAGCCGTATAGTTTGGAAAGCTTTACTACGAGAGTCCTTCCCAGAAGCAGTTGCCCTAGTCAATAATGCAGTCGCATTAGTCCTGATGCATTTAGTGTATCGCATAGTTTTGTAGCGCCCACCCCGAGGGCAGACGCTACAAAATCGCAGGCTATTAAGATCGACTCAACGCAGGATTAATCCTCAAATCCATCATCAAGCTCATCCTCATCCGCTGGGTTGATGTCAGCTTTGCCGCCGCCGACCAGCTCATCCCCCAAATCGTCATCATCGGTATCAGCAGCAGGGGCACTGCCAAAGCCGTAGTTCCCTCGAGAGAATTCACCCCCAGTGCGGGCGCCCTCCGCAGGAAAAACGTCAAAGCCACCTTCCAATTCATAGGTACGAGCAGTGCGATCATCTAGCACCACATCTCCCAACGTCATATCGTCTTCCAGCACGCCGCCTTCGTAGCTCAAATCCATTTCAACGGTATTGGTCTCCTCATAGGCATTAAAGCCCGTCCCCGCAGGGATAAGACGACCAATGATCACGTTTTCTTTCAAGCCACGCAGCCAGTCAGACTTACCTTCAATCGCAGCTTCGGTCAGCACTCGAGTCGTTTCTTGGAAGCTGGCAGCAGAAATAAAGCTGTCAGTATTAAGAGATGCCTTAGTAATCCCCAATAAGACTGGAGTATATTCTGCAGGTGCACCGCCCGTAATAGACATGGCTTCGTTGACCTGTTGAATCTGGCGCAACTCTACCAATTCACCCGGCAGCATCGTAGTATCGCCACCGTCGTCTACCCGCACCTTTGAAGTCATCTGGCGCACAATCACTTCAATATGCTTGTCAGAGATGTCAACTCCTTGAGATTGATACACTGACTGAACTTCATTCACCAAGAAGGTCTGCACCTTCTCTAAGCTCTTGAGGGCTGCCTCATAGGAGCCCATCTCCTCTCGATACACCTGATAAAACACTTCTAAGATTTCGTGGGGATTGGCAGGGCCATCGGTCAGCGGCTCTCCGGTATCTACCTCCTGACCATCGATGATCAACATGTTTTGCCCTACACCGATGGCGTAGTCAGTAACTACACCGTCGGATTCCACCACCTTAACCTCAGTCATTTCATCATCGCTGTAAACCACCTGAGCCGTACCTGGACGGGCAGAAATGACGCAGGCTTCTTTAGGCTTCCGCGCTTCCAAAAGCTCTTCAATTCGGGGTAAACCTTGGATAATATCTCCGGTTTTGGCGCGCTCAAACACCAGCAGCACTAAGTTATCTCCTCGCTGCACTAGGTCACCTTCATCGATGTGCAATACCGCACCTGGCGACACACGATAGGGACGGGCATTGCGTAATACCACTTGACCAGCACTAACCGCAGCCACTTGGCCCGAATCAGGCGTTACAATTCCAGGCGCAACTTCTGCACCAGCAATTAGCAGGTCATTAACAGTAACAATCGGCGCGTTGCCCTGAGTATCTATGATGGTCTGGTCAGCTTCTCTAACCACAAGCAACCGGCGAATAGCCTCGCCAAACCCAATGCCTCGCACAATCCCCGCTTCTTTACACTGAATTTCAGTGCGAGCTACAACATCCCCAGCGGCAATTTGATCGCCATCTTTCACCAAAATGCGAGTGTGAGTGCTGCCCTGCGTTTGGTCAGCTGCAATATCTCGACGAACCACCAGCGACTCTAGAATTACGAGCTGCAGGCGTAGTGTGTCTGGATCGGATTCATCCTCAGCCAGCTCGATATCTGCAGCCAGTTGATGAGTATCAGAGTCAATTTCTAACACGAGCTGAGTGCGCAAGAGTTCTAGCCCTTCGACAGATTTCACGCGATCGCCATCTTTGTGCAGAATACGCTGAACCGCACGAAGCTGAATTGAACGCCCCGAATCTTCGCTGACAGACGCTTGGCTGGGCACAGACGGCTCATCCGGCACTTGATACTCTGTTACGGGACGCAGCAATAACGCGGGTCCTTCTGGAGTCTCAATACTTTCTACGTAACGTAGATCAGGAGCCATCAAACCAGGCACAACCTCTTGGCCTGCAGCCACAATCGTGCCACTTTCGCCAGAGAAATCATCGGGATTGTCCAGCATATGCAAATCACCGGGCTTGATGACAATCTCCCGCAAAATGTCATTCTTTTGGGTGACTTCAACCACACCGTTGCTTTGACAGAAGATGTCTTTAACGACCTCGGTTCCAGCATCTACATACTGACCGTCTTCTACTAGGAGCAGCGAAATGTCTTTATTGACCTCATGAGATTCTTCAGGAATCCACAGGATGGTGCCGCCCTGAATCACTTCATACCCTTGCTTGGCCTTCCCCTTCTTGGCTGCCTCAATTCCAGAGAAGCGAATAATACCACCCGTTTGGGTGCGATAGTGATCATCGATCATCTCCGCCACAACTTGTCCGTTCATCACTTTCGTGCCGGGGGTTGCAATCAGGGAGAAGCGTTGATTGTTTTGGGTTTCGATGACGTAGTGCTCACGGCTCTGAGTCGACTCGACCAGCACCCGAGCTTGATCTAGCTGAACCGAGGCCGTGATGATTTCTACTTCACGGCTGGTTTTGCCCTCATTATCTTCTGGGATGCGCACCGTGCCGCCGTTTTCGGTGACCAAGCGAGTTTCTGCCAAAATGCTGTTTGCTTCGACGCGATCGCCATTCTTGACGACGGGCTCTGCTCCGGGCAACAGGTTGTACACCTCTCCTGACAGCACCCACAGCAGACCACCGCGCTGAGCGCTACGGGTAGAGTTGCCCTGGCGGTCTTTTTTCTCTTCTGGCATCACATCAGCAAACACCACCTCGCCCGCCAAGTCAGAGGCTACGTCTTTAGTTGCTTTTTCAGTGACTTTGCGAACTCGGCCTGTGACGGGCAATTCTGCAATGGTCTGCCCCAGAATGACGGAGTCTCCATCCTTCGCAAACAGGATTGAACCTTGGGGAACAGAGAAAGATTGCTTGCGGCTATCTTTCTCAATCACCAAATCAAGGCTGGCTTCCATCACCAATGCATCTTCACCATGTCGGGTACGGAACGCGCGAGCCCGCACTTGCTTAGACTTAAAGCGCACAATACCATTGTAGGGTGCGCGAATTTGCGGCACCTGTTCTCCCGTAAACGTTCCCCCAGTATGGAAGGTTCGCATGGTCAGCTGAGTGCCCGGTTCACCAATAGACTGAGCCGCAATAATCCCCACGGCTTCCCCTAAGTCCACCATAGAGGCATGGGCTAGACTCCAGCCATAGCACATCTGGCACACTGAGCGGGTCGCTTCACAGGTGAGCGGGGCCCGTGCTAGCACTTCTTCAACCTTAGCTTCGCCAATTGCGACCGCAATCTCATCAGAGATCGGCTGATTGCGCTCCACGATGATTTCGCCCGTTTTGGGGTGCACTACATTTTCTGCAACCACTCGGCCTAGCAGACGATCTTGAATGGGAATCAAGACGCGATCGCCATCGGTCATGCTCCGTACCCGGACTCCGCGTTCCGTGCCACAGTCGATCTCACGAATAATGACATCTTGAGACACATCGACCAATCGACGGGTGAGGTAGCCTGAGTCTGCCGTTCGCAGCGCGGTGTCAACTAGACCTTTGCGGGCACCATAGGACGAAATAATATATTCTGTGACAGTTAAGCCTTCGCGGAAGTTGGTTTTAATGGGAAGGTCAATAATTTCACCCTGGGGATTAGCCATCAAACCCCGCATTCCTACGAGCTGACGGACTTGGGAGATATTTCCCCGGGCACCCGAAAACGCCATCATATAGACCGAGTTGAGGGGATTGCTCTCCTCAAAGTTGCGAACCACTGCACTGGTCAAGTCTTCGTTGGTGCCGTTCCACGTGTCAATTACCTTCTGGAAACGCTCAACTTCTGTAATATCGCCTCGGCTGTAGCGCTCTTCCGTCCTGCGGATCTCTTCTTCTGCGGTCTGCAACAGACTCCGCTTGCTCTCCGGCACCTGGAGGTCGTCAATGCTGATCGATACCCCAGCCCGAGTGGCATAGCGAAAGCCCATTTCTTTGAGCTCATCTGCCATTTGGGCGGTGCGTGCGGTGCCGTAGTAGGTAAATGACCAAGAGATCAGGTTTTTCAGTCCCTTTTTGTCTACCACCCGGTTGCGAAAAATTGCGGTCGGTCGTGATGCTTGGTTGGAGTATTGCTCAGCCATTATCTTTCTCTGCCCTTCAATGAAATGGTCGCCAGAACGAAGAGATACCCCTTCATGAGACGAGCGATCGCCCCGCGTGTCGAACTGGAGCGATGCCCGTTGCCGCAGCCTTAACCCAACAGACTGTCGAGGACGGTTTTGTTATAGATCACCCGGCCTGGCGTAGTGCGAACGTATTGAGAGATCAGCGTTCCATCCGCATCTTCCCGCACCCGCCGGAACTTGTAAGTGGTGGTTACGGTGCCATCCTCAGACCGATCCACCTGTACAGGTTTTTTGTCATCCGACTTCGGATCTTCTACCTGGCCGTCAAAGCGCACCCAGATGTAAGAATGTAAGTCGACTAGCCCTTGCTCATACGCTCTGATTGTGTCGTCCATGTTGGCAAAGTAGCGGCCTTCGCCTTTGCTAGCTGCTGGGTTTTCTGCCGTTAGGTAATAGCAGCCCAGCACCATATCCTGACTTGGGGTAATGATGGGCCGTCCGGTAGCAGGAGACATCACGTTGTTCGACGCTAGCATGAGCAATCGAGCCTCTGCCTGCGCCTCTAGCGACAGGGGCACATGCACGGCCATCTGGTCGCCATCAAAGTCAGCATTAAAGGCCGGACATACTAGAGGATGCAGCTGAATTGCCCGCCCGTCTACTAGAATCGGCTCAAAGGCCTGAATCCCCAAACGGTGTAGCGTCGGAGCCCGGTTCAACATGACCGGGTGCCCGTCAATCACCTCTTCCAGCACATCCCAAATTTGGGGATCATTGCGCTGAATCATCTTTTTGGCAGCTTTGATGTTGTTAACTAAGCCTTGCCGAATCAAGCGGTGAATCACAAAGGGCTGGAACAGCTCAATGGCCATTTCTTTGGGCAGACCGCACTGGTGGATTTTGAGGCTAGGCCCCACCACAATCACCGAACGACCGGAGTAGTCAACGCGCTTACCCAGCAGGTTTTGACGAAACCGGCCCTGCTTTCCTTCAATGATGTCCGAGAGAGACTTCAGCGGTCGATTATTGGCTCCGACGACCGTGCGCCCCCGTCGTCCATTGTCAATCAGCGCATCCACCGCTTCTTGCAACATCCGCTTTTCGTTGCGCACGATGATTTCGGGTGCCAAAATCTCTTGCAGACGAGCTAGTCGGTTGTTGCGATTGATCACCCGACGATAGAGGTCATTCAGATCAGAGGTGGCAAAGCGTCCGCCATCCAGTTGCACCATCGGGCGCAAATCGGGAGGGATGACCGGAATCACCGACAGCACCATCCAATCAGGACGAGAGCCCGTTGCGACAAAGTTATCGATGACTCGCAGACGTTTGATTAGCTTGGCGCGTTTCTGTCCTTTAGAGGCAGCAATTTCTTCACGCAGTTGCTCAGCTTCAGGTTCTAACTGGAGGTCAGCCAGCAGGCTCTGCAAGGCTTCTGCTCCAATGCCCACTTCAATGCCAGCCAGCTGGGAGTCTTCGCTGTAGAGTTGGTCTTCAATTTCAATCCACTGGTCTTCCGTCAGCAATTGCTTATACGACAGATTCTCAGCGTTGCCGGGGTTAAGCACCACATAGGCGTTGAAGTACACGATTTGCTCAACGTCTCGCAATGGCATATCGAGCAGAATCGCCATGTAGCTGGGGATACCCTTGAGATACCACACATGGGTCACAGGGGCAGCCAGCTTGATATAGCCCATGCGGTGGCGTCGCACCCGCGACTCGGTGACTTCCACCCCGCAGCGCTCACAGACGATACCCCGGTGCCGCACCCGCTTATATTTGCCGCAATGGCATTCCCAGTCTTTGGCTGGGCCAAAAATGCGCTCGCAAAACAGCCCATCCATTTCGGGCTTGAGGGTTCGGTAGTTGATGGTTTCTGGCTTGGTTACTTCGCCTACCACCATTCCGTTGGGCAGGGTTCGTTCTCCCCACTGGCGAATCCGCTCTGGGGATGCCAAACCAATCTTGACGTAGTCAAATCGCTGCTCCAGCTTTGGCATCGGGTATCCTTCCTTAAAATTCATTGTGATGGGGCGGTGGCGCATACCAAAACCGGCATCCGCCTATGGTCGGCATGAAGGGAGTTGAAGGGCGATCGCTCCTCACTCCCTAACATCGGCCGTTACTCTTCTACTTCTTCCAGTTCGTCCCGCGACATGGACTCATAGGTAGGACGCGAGGGGGTACGGCGGGCGCTCACATCTGCCATCAGATCCACTTCAAGGTCGCGACTGGTTCCATCTTCCTGGGTCTGCAGCTTGTGGGCCGCAATGTCTAAGCAGAGAGACTGCAACTCACGCATCAGCACCTTAAAGGACTCTGGCGTACCCGGACGAGGGATGGGCTTCCCTTTAACGATGGCGTTGAGCGCTTCGTTACGCCCCTGCATATCGTCAGACTTGACAGTCAGCAACTCTTGCAGGATGTAGGCCGCCCCGAAGGCTTCTAGAGCCCACACTTCCATCTCGCCAAATCGCTGCCCGCCTTGCTGAGCTTTACCACCCAGAGGCTGTTGCGTCACCAATGAGTAAGGGCCTGTGGAGCGTGCGTGAATTTTGTCATCCACTAGGTGAACCAGCTTCAGCATATATGCCTTGCCCACAGTCACAGGCTGATCAAAGGGCTCGCCTGTGCGTCCGTCATACACCTGAATTTTGCCGGGGTTGTCGGGGTTGAAGACCCAGTCATTTTGGGTGCGATCGCGCGCCTCCTGCAATTTGGCGTAGGTGGTCAGGCGCGACGCCTCACTGCCATACATCTCGTCAAACGGCGTCACCTTAAAGCGAGAATCTAGATTCTCTGCTGCCCAACCCAGCAAACACTCAAAGACTTGACCCACATTCATCCGAGAGGGTACCCCCAGAGGATTGAGAGCAATATCAATGGGCGTGCCGTCAGGCAAATAAGGCATATCTTCAATCGGCAAAATGCGGGAGATGATCCCTTTATTGCCGTGGCGACCCGCCATCTTATCCCCAACTTGAATTTTCCGCTTTAGAGCCACATAGACCCGAACCACCATGTTGGCGCCAGGAGGTAATTCATCCCCCTGCTCGCGGGTAAACACCCGCACGTCAACCACACGTCCTTTTTCTCCGTTAGGCACTCGGAGCGAATTGTCACGCACATCTCGCGCTTTTTCACCAAAAATAGCCCGCAGCAACTTCTCTTCTGGCGGCTGATCCGACTCCCCTTTGGGCGTCACCTTGCCTACCAGAATTTCGCCCGATTCCACCCAAGCTCCAACGCGGATGACTCCCCCTTCATCCAATTGGCGCAGAGCATCCTCGCCTACATTCGGAATTTCTCGGGTGACTTCCTCAGGGCCTAGCTTAGTTTGCCGCGCTTCAATCTCAAATTTCTCAATGTGAATTGAGGTGTACACATCGTCATACACAAAGCGCTCACTAATCAGAATTGCATCCTCATAGTTGTAGCCTTCCCAGGGCATATAGGCTAAGAGAACGTTCTGCCCAAGTGCGATTTCACCGCTTTCTGTAGCCGAGCCATCCGCCAGAATTTGCCCTGCTAGGACGCGGTCGCCCATTGCCACAATCGGGCGCTGGTTCAGGCAAGTGTCCTGATTTGAGCGCTGATATTTTTGCAGTTGGTATTCAATTTCTCTGCCGTCGTCGCTGCGCACCCGAATACGATTTGCATCAACATAGGACACAGACCCATCTGCCCGATTCACGATCACCATCCCTGAGTCACGAGCCGCTTGCCCTTCTAGGCCCGTGCCCACCAACGGACGCTCAGGCCGCAGCAAAGGCACCGCCTGCCGCTGCATGTTCGAGCCCATCAGCGCTCGGTTCGCGTCATCATGCTCTAAAAACGGAATCAGCGAGGTAGCCACTGAAATAATCTGCACCGGAGAGATCGCCACATAGTCCACTTCCTGCGGCGAAGTAGTGGTGAAGTCTTGGCGATACCGCACCGGCACCTGATCTCCGAGAATGTAGCCCTCCTGATCAACCGGAATATCTCCCGGAGCTACGCGCAAATCATCTTCTTCGTCTGCGGTCATGTAAATGGGCGACAAATCGCGCCGCACCCGCCCGTTCTCGACCTTATTGTACGGAGTCTCTACAAAGCCATAGGAGTTGACTCGAGCGTGGGTCGCAAGAGAGCCAATCAGACCCGCGTTTGGCCCCTCTGGTGTTTCAATCGGGCAAATGCGCCCATAGTGAGAAGGGTGAATGTCACGAACCGCATAGCCCGCCCGCTCACGGGTCAAACCGCCTGGCCCTAGCGCGCTGATCCGGCGTTTGTGGGTCAGCTCTGCCAAGGGATTGGTTTGATCCATAAACTGAGACAGCTGAGAGGAGCCAAAGAACTCCTTAATAGCCGCCACGAGTGGCTTGGGGTTCACTAAAGAAGCCGGCGTCAGAGAATCTGCATCAGAAACCGTCATCCGTTCCCGAATGATTCGCTCAAGACGGTTTAAGCCAACTCGAACCTGATTTTGGAGCAGCTCTCCGACTGAGCGCACTCGACGGTTGCCCAAGTGGTCAATATCGTCTACGTTGCCTAGGTCAAATTCCAGGTTGATCAAGTAGTCGATCGCAACCAAAATATCTTGAGGCGTGAGCACACGAATGGCATCGGGGGTATTGATCCGCAGCTTGCGATTGAGCTTATAACGCCCAACTCGACCCAGGTCATAGCGCTTGGGGTCAAAGAAGCGAGAGTCAAGCAACTGCTGCCCCCCAGAGACTGTAGGCGGCTCACCCGGACGCAACTTGCGGTACAGCTCCATCAGGGCTTCTTCTTCTGAGAACTGCCCTTCTTTTTCGATGGTTTTTTGGAAGTATTCCGGGTGACGCAGCGAGTCAAAAATCTCGCCATCGCTTAGCCCCATCGCCTTGAGCAACACTTGGGCTGACAGTTTACGGGTCTTGTCGATGCGAACCCAGACGAGATCGTTTTTGTCGGTTTCAAATTTAAGCCAAGCCCCTCGGTTGGGAATCAAACTGGCGTTGTAGGTGCGTCGTCCGTTCTTGTCGGTTTCGGCCTTGTAGTAGACCCCCGGACTGCGCACGATCTGATTGACGATAACGCGCTCGGCTCCGTTGATGATAAAGGTGCCACGGTCGGTCATCAGGGGCAGATCCCCAATGAACACTTCCTGCTCCTTAATCTCCCCGGTTTCTTTATTGATCAGGCGGGTAGGCACATACATCTGCACTGCATAGGTTGCATCACGCCGCTTTGCCTCATCCACATCGTACTTGGGGCGCTTGAGTTTATAGTCTTTGCCGATGAAGTGCAGCTCAAGCTTGCCGGTGTAGTCTGTGATGGGAGAGAAGCTATCGAGCTCTTCGATCAGCCCCTCTTCGAGAAACCAACGAAAGCTGGAGCGCTGAATTTCAACTAAATCTGGCAGGTTGAAGGTGGTGGCGGATTGGATTGCGTTAGTCATGCGTCTCCTCAGAACAACGTGCGCACGGGGATGCTGGCGAAACCGAAAAAAGTGGACGACAAAAGCTTCAGCCCTTATGGCAAAGAGCCGAAGCAGATTCGATGAGAATCAAACAGTTTGGATCTAATGGGGAATCGATAAGTCAACGATGGAAAGATAAAGCTGGGTTGGGGGATACCAGAACAGAGGCGTAGGGCTAAGGTTCAGAAACTCACTAGGTTCGGGTTAAATGAGCGCGGGAGTTAAGACCGACCGGATTAAATAATTGCTGAGCTACGGTTGACAAGACTCACCTCTTTTAGTCTACAAAATTATGCCGCATCTAGTTGACATTTGGGCACCAATTTGGGTAAACACACAACGGTTATAGAATTAGCACCTCTGAGCTACACGCCAATTGGCTCGACCAGATCAGGGATGGGCAACGATAGGCCAAACAGCGTAGCCGCGTTTTGGCTGGTTTGATGGGCGATCGCCCCAATCGATTGCTGCCGCAGGTCTGCGACTTGCTGCGCCACATACCAAACATAGGCAGGCTGGTTGCGCCGCTCACCCCGCTTGGGAACGGGGGAGAGAAATGGGCAGTCCGTTTCTATCAGCAGGCGATCGCTCGGCACCAGCTGAGCCGACTCGTGTACCTGATGAGCATTCTTAAACGTCACAATGCCACTAAAGCTGATATAAAATCCCAAATCCAAGAACCACTGGGTTTCCTCGGGGGTGCCGCTCCAGCAGTGCATCACACCAGACACAGGGCCATGCTGTGCCCATTCATCTCGCAACAGTGACGCCATCTCCACTGCCGCATCGCGACAATGAATAATCACAGGAAGATGCTGCTGACGGGCGATCGCCAACTGAGCCCGAAACGCATCCTGCTGTTGCGCTACATTATCAGCCTTGAATAAATCTAGGCCGGTTTCTCCGATGGCGACCACCCGTGGATCCGACAATGCCAGTGCTGCAATTTGCTCCGCCATCTCAGGCACCCACTGACCTGCGTCTAGAGGATGTAGGCCTATGGCAAACCGAAGCTCTGGCACCAAATCGGCGATCGCACGAATACCATCAAATTCTGACGGTTCTACACATGAATGCACCAGCCCCACAACTCCAGCCGCACGCCAATTGGCAATGGTTTCAGCCAAATCTGGCTGAAAATCTGGAAAATTGAGATGGACGTGGGTATCAACCAGTTGCATAACGATCGCAGGTGTAGTGCAGAAGAGCCCAGAAGCCTAGATGGAGTAAAAGCGGTTTACCAAGACCTCATTCCCCCAAGTCTGGATAGATCTCTATAGATTTGAGGACCACCAGCGCGATGAAACGAAGCCTGCTTAGCCCAGCGCTTTATCCATCATGACTCACACAGCATGTTTGAGGGTTCAACCCAGTGCTGGATCGTTTGACTTCTTAGACCTCTGCCATAAGTTTGATTCTCTATACAATCTAGAGAAATCTGAACTTATACAGGTCAAGAAGCAACAGACACCGGCTCACCCTTCAACGCTTTGGCCAAACGAGCCTTTTTGCGAGCTCCCGTGTTGGCATGCAGCACACCCTTTTTCACTGCCTTGTCAATTTTGCTGTAAGCAGCTGCAAGCTGCTGCTGAACAGCCTCATCTTGCTCTACAGACGGGCTAGCTTGGTAATCAGCTGCCGCCGCGAGACACTTCTTCATTAGATTTTTAATGGATGTTTTATACGCCTTATTGCGCAACCGATTGCGCTCAGCGACTTCTACCCGCTTAATTGCAGACTTAATATTTGCCACTGCTACCGCTCATCTCTACATGAATTCTGCAATGTATAAGCTTAACAAACTACTGTCTAGAATGGCAACTGTTCTTGCGTAAGAAACATTCCTTTCATTCCGGCCCTCCTGCTGTAACCAGAAAGAATCCGAGCTAACCTAGAGTAAGGGTCAACCATTGAGGCGTCTTGGCTCGCTTAAGAGCTAACACTAAAATGCAACATGCTGGGAATCTAGCTTAGAAGTCCAGCTAAAAGTTTAGGATTACCCTATTCCTCCCTAGAACTCGCTCTGAGAGTGACGGGAAGAGTCTGTCTATTACCCTTTGGCTGGTTCCTTAAAGACTTGCGATGCTGCGAATCATTCATCAGCGATCTGAGGCATTGACTGAGCTGCGGCGCATTTGCGATCGCACCCACGATGATCAGGTTACTCATAAAGAGGCCACGGTTCACCAAGTGCTTCAGGCCGTGAAGCGTCAGGGGGATCATGCACTTTTACACTACACCGAAGAGTTTGATCAACTCACGCTTTCGCCTGATGAGCTTAAAGTCAGTGGCTCTGAGCTTGATGCGGCGTATCAGCAGGTATCAAAAGAGCTTTTGGCAGCTATTCGCCTAGCGTGCCGTAATATTGAATCCTTTCACCGACAACGGATGCCCAAGAGCTGGGTAAAGTTCGGGGAGGATGACGTGGTGCTGGGCAAGCGCTATACCCCAGTCGATATAGCAGGTCTGTATGTGCCCGGTGGCCGTGCCTCCTACCCCAGCACGGTGCTGATGAATGCGATCCCGGCTCGGGTTGCCCAAGTGCCTCGGGTGGTGATTACGACTCCGCCTGGGCCTGACAAGGCCGTAAACCCTGCGGTGCTGGTCGCTGCGCAAGAAGCCGGGGTGCAGGAAATTTATCGCGTGGGTGGTGCGCAGGCGATCGCCGCGCTGGCCTATGGCACAGAGACGATTCCTACAGTGGATGTGATTACTGGCCCCGGCAACATCTACGTCACACTGGCTAAAAAGCTTGTGTATGGGGCTGTCGGTATTGATTCCCTTGCCGGGCCGTCTGAAGTCTTAGTGATTGCCGATGCAGGGGCTAATCCGACCCATGTGGCCGCAGACTTGTTGGCTCAAGCCGAGCATGACCCGCTGGCCGCTGCCATTCTGCTCACAACGGATTCAAAACTGGCTTCAAGCGTCGTAGGCGAAGTGGAGCGTATGCTGCGCAACCATCCCCGCCGTTTGCTCACTGAAAAGGCGATCGCCCATTATGGGCTAGTAGTAGTGGTGGAGTCCCTTGAAAGCGCTGCCGAACTCTCCAACCATTTTGCCCCAGAACATCTGGAACTTGAGGTCGAAGATCCCTGGAGCCTATTGGAGCACATCCGCCATGCAGGAGCCATTTTCCTGGGTAACTCCACCCCCGAAGCTGTCGGTGATTACCTAGCCGGGCCCAATCACACTTTACCGACGTCAGGGTCCGCTCGCTATGCCTCGGCGCTGGGAGTAGAAACCTTCATGAAGCATTCCAGCCTCATTCAATATTCACCCCAAGCCTTGAGAAAAGTTGCCAGCGAGATCGACATTCTAGCCACGGCTGAGGGGCTACCCTCTCACGCAGACTCTGTGCGGCTTCGAACCACTCCTCCAAAGGAGATAGAGCCATCGCGAATTGACCCCAGCGTCAACTTAGGAGATTAGGGGTTTGACATCACGACACAGGAGGGAGTTGCGTCTCCCATTACTCGTGTCTGTCCTTTTATCGTCTTACTCCTGATGCTCGAACTCCACTGCCACACCACGTTTTCGGATGGAACGTTGACGCCGACGCAGTTACTGTGGGCCGCCGCAGAGGCAGGCGTTAAGGCGATCGCCATCACGGATCACGATACGCTATCGGGCTGGGCAGAAGCGACCGTGGCCGGAGAAGCGCTGGGCATCGACGTGGTGCCGGGGGTAGAGTTAAGTACTGTGTGGAATGAGCGATCGCTCCATATCCTGGGCTTTTACCCCGATCAAATGCGCCTGCTGCCGCCGTTATCCGAACGACTAGAAGGGCGTAAACGGCGTGCTCAGGGGATGATCGACGCGCTCGCAGCCTTGGGCTACCCGATTCACCTTGCAGAACGAGGCGAGGGCATGGCGCCAGGCCGTCCGCATCTTGCCAGCGCAATGGTGGCAGCAGGCTACGTCTCTACGTCTCAAGAAGCCTTTGAGCGATTCTTGGGCGAGGGCAAACCTGCGTACGTGCAATATGATAAATTCTCTGCCCTCGACGGCATTCGGCTGTTGCTCCAAAGCGGGGCAGTGCCGGTATGGGCGCATCCCTACCTGTTTCGCGGCGGTGAGATAGGGGCGGTGCTAGAAACGCTAGTGGAGGCGGGACTCATGGGGCTCGAGGTATATCACCCCGGACACAGCCCTCATCAAATGGCAAAGCTCAAAGCCTGGTGCGACCACTACGGCCTGATCATGACGGGCGGCAGCGATTATCATGGCCCTTCAATGGCGTCGGGCGATCGCACCCTACCCCGTCTCAACAGTTTCCGCCTACCGCTAGATTTGCTAGAGCCGCTACAGGCTGCAGCACAATCGCTGACGTAGCGCTGAGCCTTCAATGCCCATCCACCCCTACGCAGGCTGATATAGGCCTTCGCGGGTAAGGCGAATTTGTGCCAGGGTAAAGACGACAGGGATCACTCGGCCATAATTAGTGGCGATCGCACGCCAGCCTAGATCAGCAAATAGCCACATCCAGAGCGCCGGACTGATGACCGAAAACATTGCCCGGGCGGCACCATAGCGCGCAGCACTCACTGCCATGCTGCGCTTTGCCGTATGCAGCGCCAACTGCGTGGCGATCGCCCCTCCCTGAGCCGCGGCCTGTCGCGCGACCTGATACGTCGCTGCGTGCACCATGAACTGCTTCGCCACCTGCTGCAACAGCCAAGGGCGCACCAACGAATTAATGGCGACTACGCTGCCGCCCTTCAGCAACAACGCCGCCGGATCATCCCGAAACGTCGCAGGCAACTGGTGCGCTAAATCCGACTGAGACACAACCTGCTGGAGCTCTCCGCGAAACACACGCTGCTCGTGAGGGGGCAGCTTTGTCCAAGCGCGATGCAGCATATACAGAAATATTTCTGCTTCCAAATCGGCCGTAGATAGCGATTGCGAATACGGCACCTTGAGATGGCGGCACACTTGAATCAGCACATGGCGATAGCTCACCTCCGCCGATCGCCCTCGCAGCACCGTTATGCCATCCGCCGCCAAAAACCGAAATCGGTCTTCTAGCATATCGATCCAATCGTCACGATCTTGGCTTTGCACATCCAGTGGATTGGGGGTGCACATGTAGTCGATCGGGTTGAGCTGACGGCGAAACAAGATATCGGTCAATAGCTCCAATTCCTCATCAGAGGCCAGTTCCAGCGCCGTTCTCAACTCGTCCACGATGTGATACCTCTCTCAAGTTCAAGGGATGGCAACCGTTGCCTGCTGGCGTCGGCGATCGCCCATCACCGTAACGCTAAACCTGTGGGATGCCACCTTTGCGCCACAAAGATGGCATCGCACGAGATGATCTTAACGAATCGGGCTAGCGCTAGGCATGACGAAGGCCTGGGGGGAAATGGTTTCACGAAAGGCAGCACTTCTGCCCTTCTATATTTGCCCTTCTATAAAAGGACGGACAATCCTCACGCGGTCGCGGCAGACATAGGAAGCGAAACCAGAGCAATATAAGTGTCCTATTCCTCTCTCTCCGTCTGTAGAGACTGTGGATAGGCTTGTGCCGTTCCAAACTGGCGATGGAATATTTCATTCTACCGTTCCAGTTCCTTTGCTTGGAATCTGCTAAGCGACGGAATCTACAAGATGCGCCGACTGCTCACCCAGCATGAATCATTGAAGCAGCTCTATCAATGCAGTCTACTGTAAACCTCCTCAATTCGTGGATCTCTTTTGACAGTTTTGTAACTGGAGCACCTGAGAGATCAGAGAGGGAATGGCAGAGGGGCGATCGCCCACTGGCACACCCGCTGCCTCAAAGGCAGCCAGCTTACTTTCCACCGTACCCAGCTCTTTGCCGCCATCGCCAAACTGCGAGGCAATAATGGCTCCGGCATGGCCCATCTGCTGGCCTTTGGGCGCAGTGCGCCCCGCTAGGTAGGCAATCACCGGCTTATCGATGGCTTCGGCAATATAGCGGGCGGCGACCTCTTCGCTATCGCCCCCAATTTCGCCTACGAGCACAATGGCGTCAGTGCGATCGTCTTCGTCTAGAATTTGCAGCCATTGCTGAAAGGATGACCCGACAATGCGATCGCCCCCAATGCCCACCGCAATCGATTGCCCCATCCCGGCTTTTGTGAGCTGCAACGCCACCTCGTAGGTTAGAGATCCGCTGCGGCTAATCAGCCCCACGTTACCCGGCGCATAGAATTCAGCGGGGTGTGTGCCTAGCAGCACCTGCCCTGGCACAATCACCCCCGGACTGTTGGGGCCAATCACCAGTGTGTCTGTGGCGTTGGCTTTGCGCAGCAGCCGCACCATATCGAGAGGCGGCACGCTATCGGTAATCATCACAATCTGCCGAATGCCAGCGGCGATCGCCTCTAGCGCTGCATCCAGTGCGGCATAAGGTGCCGTGACGATAATGCTGACATCCACCTCTCCCACCGCGTCTAGCGCTTGGCTAACGAGGTCAAACACAGGCACCCCAGCCACCATGTCACCTCCCGCGCCCGGGTCTACCCCCGCCAGAATCGAGGTGCCGTAGGTGAGCATGAGCGGCGCATACACCCGCCCCAGGGAGTTAGTGATGCCCTGCACCAAAACTTTGCTGTCGGCAGAAAACACCATGATGATTTACCCCGTTTTACCTTGGGACTGGGCCACAACCTGGGCGATCGCCTCATCCAAGTTTTCATACAGCGGCACGGCCATCTCCTCAAACTGCGTCTGTGCGGCCTCAAACTGTCGCCCCAGCAGCCGCACCACACAGGCCGACCGCTGTGCTGGGCTCAGGGATCGCAACCCTTGGGCGATCGCCGCTGCCAGTTCGCCACAGCCTGTGACGCCCCCCAGCACGTTGATCAGCACCGCCTTAATAGTGCGATCGGCCCCCAGCAGCGCCAGTCCCAACTCGACCCGCGCCGCCAGCGCATCTGGAGGCGCTTCTGGCACGCCCTCTCCACCCACATTGAGGAAATTGGCGGGCTTACCACCGGCCTGCACGACGAGATCCATAGTGGTCATGGCTAGCCCGGCTCCATTACACAAAATGCCGATGCGCCCCTCCAGTTCCACTAAGCTCATGCCAGGGGGCAGCACCTCGCGAATGCGGCGACGCGCAGGCAGCACCGCCGGACTGAGCGACACAAGATCAGGATGGCGAGCTAGGGCGTTGTCGTTGACACTCACCTTGCCATCCAGCGCCATCACCTCACCGGCAGAATTGACGGCTAGCGGATTAATTTCGATCAAATCTAAATCGCGCTGCACAAACAGGCGAAACATCTTCTCGATGATGCCTGTGACAGACTGCAGCAGTCGTCCCTCTAACCCCATGCCCAGCGCCAGTCGTCGGCCATAAAACGGTGAGAAATCTTGATCGACGATCACTTGTTGCACCTGGTTCAGCGCCTGTTCCACATCGACCCCGCCGGCCCGCGACCCCAGCAGCACAGGACACGCCACCGACCGATCGAGGGCGATCGCCAAATAGAGTTCTTCTTCTGACTGGTAGCGGGCTTCTGCGAGCAACAGGTCTGGCTCCTGCCCGGCGATCGCCAGATGAAAAATCGTCTGCGCTGCCGCTACTGCGTCAATCGTGTTCTCCACAAAGCGAATTCCCCCCGCCTTGGCCCGCCCGCTGGCATACACTTGCGACTTCAGTACCACCGGATAGGGAATCTTTAGCCCTTTGAGGTCTTGTGTGCTGGTAATTCGCTGCGATGGCAACACCGGAATGCCGATTTGCTGAAACAGATCTTTGGCCTGGTATTCGAGCAGATCCATTACTCCCCACCCCCTAGCCGATCAATGCCATAGAACGTTTGCCAAAATCGATCAACCCACGGCGTAGGCAGCACCTTCGTCATCAGAAACAACAGCAGATCGCCACCGGTAGCGGCCGTGTAGCGAGCACGGGGGCGGCGAGCCGTGATTGCGGTGACGATCACCTGCGCGACGCGGTCAGCACTCCACAGTTGGCGGGTCATGGTGTCTTCGAGTGCCACAAATTTCTCAAAGGCTGGGCGATAAAGGCTTTCGGCGGCATTGGGAATATGCGTTTCGATGGCGCGCTTGGCCACATCTACAAACTCAGTTTTCACAGGGCCCGGCTCAATCACGCTAACGCGAATCTTAAATGGCTCAAGCTCGCGGCGCAGGGCATCGCTAAAGCCTTCTAGGGCAAATTTTGAGGCGCTATAGATGCCTGCAATGGGGAAGGCAATGCGCCCAGCAATCGAGCTAATGTTAATCACATGGCCGCCGCCGTGCTGCCGCATCGCCGGGATCAGCGCCCGAGTGAGGGCGATCGCCCCCAGCACATTCACCGCAAACTGCTGCGCCACGGCCTCATCAGGCACCAGCTCAATGGGCCCCATCTGACCATAGCCCGCATTGTTGACCAGCACATCCACATGACCAAAGTAGTGCAGCGCCTTGTTCGCTAGGGTGTGCACGTGATCCGTCTGGGCCATGTCTGTGGGCACCACCAGCACGTCGGCTCCGGCTTGACGGCAGGTGAGGGCGATCGCCTCCAACGCATCCAGCCGCCGCGCAGCGAGCACTAGCCGCACCCCCGGATGCTGCTGGGCCAAGCAAGTGGCAAGTGCCGCGCCGATCCCTGCAGAGGCTCCGGTAATGAGCACCACTCGGTTGGTTTGCGAATTTGTCATAGGTTGAGTCCTGTACAGTCAATTAATACAGTTAATTAATAATCTATGGGCTGAATCTAACCGACGAATGCACAGCCCTCCAGCACGATCTGGCTAAACATTCCACTATAGGGGAATTAACTCACGCGCAATGTTATCCATTTATCTGCATGGGTTTGCCTCAAGCCCCCACTCGAAGAAGGCACGCGCCGTGCAGCAGCGCTTTGTTCAGGCAGGGCTGCCGCTGCTGATCCCCGATCTAAACCAGAATGATTTTGCACACCTCACACTCTCGCGCCAGGTGCAGCAGGTCGAAGCGCTGCTGCCATCGGCCTTAGATTTATTGGAGAAGTCGCCTGTGTTGCTGATTGGCTCTAGCCTGGGGGGGCTGACGGCAGCTTGGCTGGGCGATCGCCATGCCACTATTCAAGCACTGGTGCTGCTGGCTCCGGCCTTCGGCTTTCTCGACCATTGGCTTCCTAAGCTAGGCGAAACAACCCTGCAGCAGTGGCAGCAAGACGGCTACCTCCCGGTCTATCACTATCGTGAGGGCCACGAGATTCCCCTGCATTATGCCTTTGTTAGCGATGCTCAACACTATGATGCAGCCCAGCTTAATCGTCCTATTCCCACTGTGATTCTGCACGGGCTCGATGACGACGTGATCCCGATTCAGGCTAGCCGCGACTATGCCGCCAGCCGCCCCTGGGTGACGCTCGTGGAGCTGGAGGACGACCATGCTCTTGCTAATGCAGATGATGCCATCTGGCAAGCCATCACCGCCATGCAGGCGCACAAGGCCGACTTCTGAGAGGGACTCTGAACCTTTTGTCTCCGTCGGCAAACCGCTAAGGTAACGAAGGCTACTAAGTACACATAAGTCTTCCGACTGAGGGTTCGCCTGGGTTGATCCCCCCTAGCCCCCTTAGAAAGCTAATCCTGTAGGGGTTTTGTATGAGCAGATTAGAGTACCGTAGATACTTCGCCGGGAAGAGGTCAGCGCAGTCGCTATAGGCTAGGTTGACGCTAAAAATTAGAGAGTGCGGTGAGATGTCCGAGTTTAGCCAAC